>VFKP01000139.1 GCA_009885495.1 Gammaproteobacteria bacterium
CCATGAGGAAACACATTGACCCATCTTGATCAATATGTTTTACTCTTGGTTAAGAGATGACCTTGTTGATCCTGCAATTGAGTGATCAAGATGATGCAAATACCCAATCTAAGACATAACGGGCATTTTCCTCGCGTTTTTTCTGCTGTTCTTCTCTGGAAGGGATGGAAATGTTTTTATCAAGCTCGATTAATTTAGATTTAAATAAATCAGGGTATTTTTCTTTTAAGACTTGCACGACGGCCAGAGCGCCCCAATCGCCATAAGCTTGCAGGGCTTTATCCGCATAAACTTGCGCCAAGTCCATTTTTTGATGCGCTACACACAGGCTCAAAGCCCGTTGACAGGCCAAGCTTTCGCATTCTGATATTTTATATTCTTGTGCAAGACGGATGGTGTCATCATATAAGGATAAAGCTTTGACTAGATTTCCTTTGAGTCCCTGGTATTCGGCTTTCATCATCAGATGATAAGTCATAAAATTCTCAGGGCAGAATTTAACCCAGGATTTCACGCGGCGATATAGAGAATACAGGCGCAAGCGAGATTTAAATTTTTCTTTAAAAGAAAGCTTAGGGTAAGCTATGATCTCAGAGATAAAAAGATAAAAGTTTGCGGGAAGCATCACCGCCGCCGCATTGGCTTTATTGATTTTAGGCAATAAGGAGGTTAAGAGGTTTTGTTCTTCTATGAGCTGGTCAAATTCTCTCAAATGAATGAGAGCAGAAGTTTTTTTGGCATGGAAAGCGAAGATCCCAATGGAATAATTGTTTTTCTTACACAGTTCTAATATGAGAGTATTATCAAAAAAATCTTGCGATGAATTGTTTTTTTCAAGATCCAATAATTTTAGGGTGTAAGCTTTTTCAATCATTAAACGAGCACTGCCCCTTAAACTGACATCTTTAACCAGATATTCTATTTTTTTCTGCACCATGAGCCGTTCTTTCAAAGTTAAATGAGGCTGGAACATGCTTTGGTAGACATGACTTTGTGCAAAAAGTTCAAGGCTGCCGGCTTCTTCACTCATCCCGATGGCTTTTTCAAAATAAGCCGCTAATTTTGAAAAGGAATGATGCCAAGGAGCATGCAAAGCAGCTCCCGGAAAATAAAAAGAGGCGGCCATTTCTTTATTTTTGACGTTAGATAAAACAGGCTCAGCCTTAGCATAGAGTTCTTTTGAAAAAATGCTATGCGGCCATATAATATTATAGACAACATAGATGACGGCGCGCAAATAAATATTATGCTTTTCAAAAGTGTCTGTTCCAAACCGTGTCATGGTATAGACGTAACGAAAAATATTACCGGAAAAATACAATTCTTCGGCAAGACGTTCAGATAAAAGATAGCCTAGTTCTAAACTGTCATCAGACTCTCGCGGTAATGCTTTAAAATGCTTTTTAAAATAATGGATGTAAAACTTAAATTTTAACACCGATAAAATTACTTCTAAAGCACTTGGGATTTTAGCAATTTTGGGATACCCCAATAACCGGAGGCCTTGTTCATAATGGCTAATATCCGTTTTACCCAAGGCGCGAGCCAAATCTCCTTTGATGTAGGCTATGGTGGCCTTATCGAAATTATTATTGGCTTTTTTGAAGGCTTCTTCACTGAGTGCTTCAGATTCTTTAAAATGATGACTTAAAAATGAACTTTTCATTGTGCTTAAAAATACCGCAAAGCTCAGAGTATACTGGTCCTCCCAGGCGGTTTTGTTTAATAGAGACTTAGCAAAACTAGAGTATTGATAAGCGACCTCGTAGGCAGCCGATTGCAAAGCAATTTTAGCCGCAGTCAAATTAAGTTGACAAACCAATAATTTTTCCGTCTCATCGGCGATATAACTTAAGCCCTTATCGAATTGATCGGCAATGGCCATGATTCGAGTGTCAGAGAGATTATCTTTGTACGCGGCATACCAATGCCGAGCCAATTGCAAATGAATTTTTTTACTTTCTTCTATAGGGTAGATTTCATAACAGCTTTGTTGAATTTTATCATGTTGAAAGCGATATTCACGTGTTAATAATTCTTTTTCCGAGACCCCCTTAATCCATTCGTCTTGTAATTGAGTAGGGAAAATCAAGCCTTCTTGAATCGCGGGTTGTAAGGCATCGGCTAAAAAAGTAGCGTGTCCGAGTTCTGCCAGATTCAGTTCTTCTAGGCTGAAAGTGTTGCCAATACAAGCGGCTAAATGTAGAACTTCTTTGATGTGTTGGGGTAATTTTCGGATGCGATTATTGACAAAGTCTAAGATATTATCGCTGGCCGCCATATGTAAAATTTTAGCTTCATCCCAACACCAACCATTGCGTTCCGATGAAAAATAAAGTTCTTTTTCACGGTAAAGTTCTTCTAAGAGCATGAGTAAAAAGAAGGGATTGCCTTCTGTTTTGACATAGATAAGATGTGCTAGAGAATTGACTTCGGCTTGTGATAAATAAAGCATATCTTGCAACATTGAATTTAAAGCATCTTCTCTTAAGCCTTCAACCTCAATTTTATCGATGTGTTTTTTGCTGGAAATTTGTTCTAGAAATAGATTGATAGGATGGCCTGCATCAATTTCATTGCTACGATAACTGATGATGACGAATAAATTTTCAATGTCTTCACTTAGCACCAATTTCTGTAATAATTCAAACATCGAATGATTAGCCCATTGTAAATCATCTAAAAATAAAACCAGAGGATGATGCAAGCTGGTGATTTTGACAAAGCGACGCAGGGCTAATTCAAAGCGATTTTTACTGGCTTCAATACCTACTTCTGGCAAAGGGGTTTGTTTGCCGACAATGGTGCTTAAACGAGGAATAAATTCGGTAATGACGGGAAGAATGGATCCCATTTCATGGATGATCGTATCTTTAAAGACTTGATATTCATTCTCCGGCAAGCTTAAATGATAACGCACCACTTTATCTAAGGCGACACGTAAACCTTCATAGGTATCGCTTTGTTGAAATTTATCAAATTTACCCAGAGCAAAAAAACCTTTGGCCAAAGCAATTTTGGGGATGAGTTCACGAACCAGACTGGTTTTGCCAATGCCGGAGTAACCGGCCACTGTCATGAATTTAGTTTGGCTGTTTGTTTGTAAATCTTCAAAAGCCTTTAACAAGATCTCAACCTGTGTTTCGCGTCCGTAAAGCCTATCAGGCAATTCTAAATAAGCAGAGACATCCTTTTGACCTAAGGTAAACTCAAAATGAGAATTATCTTCTTCAAAGGCTTGCCAGACTTGCTCTAAATCATGGGCTAATCCTAAACCACTTTTATAGCGATCTTCGGCCGGTTTAGACAAGAGTTTCATAACGATAGCTGATAATAGTTTAGGGACATCTTTATTGATTTCATGAGGGGGGCGTGGAGTTGTGGCAATATGACCAAAAATAATGGTCATAGGTTCCTTAGCACTAAAGGGGACGCTCCCTGTGAGCCATTCATAAAAAAGGATCCCCAGGGAATAGAGATCTGCGCGTTGAGTTAAGGCTCTATTCATACGCCCCGTTTGTTCAGGAGCGATGTATTCCAAATTACCCTGTAATAAACGAGGAGGATCGCCCGGCACCAAAGTTCGTTTTAATTCGGTGGCGATGGAAAAATCGCCTATTTGCACCTGTTGACTCTTGGGATGATAGAATAAACTTTGAGGATTGATATTTTTATGAATGATACCCGCGCTGTGTATTTCAGAAATCTGTTGTGCCAATTGAATGGCAATGGGGAAAAAAATGTTCAAACCCAAGATTTTATTGGGAAAAGCCCTGTTCCAGGGAATAAAACCTTGATCCTGAAATACAATCCCATACTGAGCGCCTTCTTCAAGGTATTCCACGGGCTTTGGAAAATGATTTGAATTTTTAGTTAAATGTTCCAATAAATAGTATTCATGTTGCAGTTGAGCATTGCCTTCGTTAAGATGATTGTCTTGTTTTAAGATTTTAATCAGAAAAGTCTGATTATTGTCTTTTAAGCTTGCTTGATACAATAGATAAGGTGCATTTACGCCAATATTCTCGTGGATCGTATAAGGACCTAATTTGCGCATGAAACACTCCTTCTTCTTGAGAGTATAGCTAAAATTAGTCTTGACTATCCCTCTTCAGTCTTAAGGTCTTTACAAGTAACGATAGGAACGATTCATGAATCGCCCATTTACTTAATCTTCATCTCAATCTCTGCCTGCCAGTTGGCCTCCGGTGGAGATTGTTCATATAGAGCCGAGTGCTCTAGATAGAAGGCAACCACGGCATCTCGAGGATTGGCTTTGAGTAAGCGTTCAAAGCCTTGTCGAGCGGTTTTAAAATGGCGGTCTAAATAATGCTGATAACTGTCTTCAAATAGAGGCATGCCTTGAATATGGTGTTCTCGACTGGCCTCATTGGAAATCACATCCAGAACCTGCCAAACAGCCGTAGTTTCCTGACGTCCTAGGAGGCGAATTTGGCCCATACAACGCAGATGATAATCATTGGCTTTAAGCAAGCGTTTTTTTACATTGTCTGAAATTAAACAATGGGTCTGGTACATTTTATTAAAAGACTCTAAGCGGGCAGCAATGTTCACGGTATCGCCAATGACAGTGCCCTCAATATGTTGTGCTTCACCAACGATGCCTAGCATCAAAGGGCCATAATGCAATCCCATGCCGACTTCTAGCGAATTAATTTCACTGCGTTTTTGGGATAAAGCTAAAATACGTTTTTGCATGGCAATACAAGCTTGTAAAGCGGCATCACTGTGTGTGGGGAATAGGGCCATAATGCCATCGCCTAAAAATTTATCGATGAAACCCTGGTGCTCATGGATGAGGGGTGCAACTTCGGCTAAATATTCATTGATAAATTGGAAGGTGTTTTGTGAATTTTGAGTTTCTGAAAAGCCGGTAAAATTTCGGATGTCCATGAACAAAACATTCATATGTTTTTCAACTGAATCGCCTTGTTCGATGTCAAAAATATGCTCTTGCCCCAATTGGCTCAAAAAGGCTTTTGGCACGAATTTTTCAAAGATGGTGTACAGGCGTGAATTTTCCACTGAAATAGACATTTGAATGGATAAGGCTCTCAGAATATCGATCCTATCAGCTGAGAAAGCATTGCTGGAAATATTATTTTCACAGTAAATAACCCCGGTGACTTCATCTGCTTTAAAAATAGGAACTGAAATGACACATTTTGTGTTAGCTTTTTCAAAATATTCTGAACTATTAAACTCAGTGTCTTGATGGACATCCATCAAAATCACTTCTTTTTTCTCCCGCCAAGTGTGTAATAAAATTTCTTGACACACATCGGCTTCATCCCAAGGCGTATGAGTTAAAATTTGAATAGAATCTTTAGTTTGACGCTGTCCATCATAGAACCCTTCAACCCAGAGTTTGCCTTTTTGTTTTAAGCATAGGGCAGAGCGTGTGGCGCCAATGTTTTCAACCAGTAATTGCATGACATTACGCAATAAGCCTTGCAATTGTATTTCTTTGCCGATCACATCTGCCGCCAACATAACACTGCGGGCATCTAAGACATAACGGGCATTTTCCTCGCGTTTTTTCTGCTGTTCTTCTCTGGAAGAGATGGAGATATTTTTATCAAGTTTAGTTAATTGGGCTTTAAATAAATCGGGATATTTTTCTTGTAAGGCCTGCACAACAGCCAGAGCACCCCAATCGCTATACGCTTTTAGAGCTTTATCAGCATAAACTTGCGCCAAGTCCATTTTTTGATGATGCACGCAAAGGCTCAAAGCGCGTTGACAGGCTAAACTTTCACATTCTGCATTATTATATTCTTTAGCTTCTAGGATGGCTTCATCATAAAGCGCCAAGGCTTTCATCCTATTACCCTTGAGCGCTTGGTATTCAGCTTTCATGATCAGATGATAAGATAAAAAAGTTTCAGGACAAAATTTCACCCAAGATTTTACTCGACGATAAAGAGCATTCATGAAAAAGCGAGATTTAAATTTTTCTTTGAAGGGTAAAAATCGATAAGACTCTATTTCAGAGATGAAAAGATAAAAATTTGCAGGCAGCATTAAGAGGGTTGCATTACCCTTATTGATTTTAGGCAGTAAGGATTTCAGAACTTTAGCCTCTTTTTCTGCAAGATCAAAATACATAAAATGAATAAAAGCGGATATTTTTCTGGCATGAAAAGCGAATACCCCAATAGGGTAATTATTTTTTTTGCAGACCTCTAATATTAAATTACTATTAATCAAATCTTCTTGTGGATTATTTTTATCATAATGCAATAGTTGGGCTATGTAGATTTCCTCAATCATCAAGCGAGCACTGCCCCTTATGCTAACATCTTTAACCAGATATTCTATTTTTTTCTGCATCAAAAGCCGTTCTTCTAAATCTAAATTAGGTTGGAGTATGCTTTTATAAACATGGCTTTGTGCAAAAAACTCCAGGCTGCCAGCTTCTTCACTCATTTGAATGGCTTTTTCAAAATAGGCCGCTAATTTTGAAAAAGGATAATGCCAAGAGGCATGTAAAATGGTTCCGGCAACATAAAAAGAAACCGCCATTTCTTTATTTTCCGCACTTGATAAAACAGGTTCGGTTCTGGCGTACAGCTCTTTTGAAAACAAGCTGCGCGGCCATATCATGGTGTAGATAATATAACTGATGGCGCGCAAATAAATGTTATGCTGATGAAAGGTGGCTATACAAAATTGTGTCATCACATAGATAAATCGAAGAATGTTTCCGGAAAAGTATAATTCTTCAGAAAGGCGTTCGCTTAAAATGTAGCATAACTCTAATTTTTCATTCGATTCCCGAGGAAATTCATCCAAGTCTTTTTTGTCGGTATGGATGTAAAATTTAAACTTTAACAATGATAAAACAACCTCGGCAAGTTTCGGTTCTTTAGCTATTTTCGCATAACCTAATAGACGCAGACCTTGTTCATAATGACTGATATCCGTTTTGCCCAAAGCTCTAGCCAAATCTCCTCTGATATAGGATATAGTCGCCTTATCAAAATCATTATTAGATTTTTCAAAAGCTTCCTCGCTGATTTCTTCGGATTCTTTAAAATGATGACTTAAAAATGAACTTTTCATTGTGCTTAAAAATACCGCAAAGCTGAGAGTATACTGGTCCTCCCAGGCGGTTTTGTTTAATAGAGACTTAGCAAAACTAGAGTATTGATAAGCGACCTCG
>VFKP01000001.1 GCA_009885495.1 Gammaproteobacteria bacterium
ACTCCTCCTTGAATGGAAACAAAATGAAAGACAAGCCTCCCCAGGAACACAACTAACAGAAGTGAAAGGAAGTTCTTAAGAATTTACTCTTTGATTTCTACTCAGGGTACAGTCTTTTTGCTAAAAGACTTTCTATTGTGTTATATATATTTTCTAATCAATGCTCGTAACTACTCAGGCCTAAAGAGAGGGAGAAGGGATAAAGGGGATACCTTTAAAAGCATCAGTTAAGGCATCCAGTGGATTAAGGGCGTTCTTTCGAGCTGTAGAGATATACCCTCGTGCCCTTAAAAACATCTCACTTCCCTGGTGACTCCTGAAACAGCCGGATATTTTCTGCTTCACTTTGATCATGCGAATATCCTGCTCGGCCCGGTTGTTCGTAAAATTTACCGTAAAGTCATACATAAAGGCCAGGGTCTCTCGTTTGAAGCCCCTCAATCGATCAAATAAGTTCTTTGCAGGATGTTGCTTTGGTTTGCCTCTCTTCTTCTCCCCTTGATGCACAGGTGGAATTTCTTTGAGGCCTTCCCTTAAAATTTGGTTATATTTTCGGCTAAAATAAGACAATCGTTCGGGGCTTATCCTTAAATCTCCCGCTGCTTTATGAGCATCAACTTCGCGTTTGATCTCAATCAAAAGCTCTTTTAACTTTTCTGCCCAAAGCTGGCTATATTGCTCCTCATGATAGGTCAGCTCTCGAAGGTGATGGGCATTACACAGTCCATGTTTCTTACCGTAATGAAAGTAAGGTTTCCAATGGTCATGAACTGCAATTCCTTTAAAGTCAGGCAAGATGCCCATGTCATCCATCGCCTCCTGGCCCCGTTTCTTATGCATTTCATAATGGGTTAGAGTTTCAGTTGAGGCCACATGCAGCCAGTTCAATTCCTGTCTAACCCTCAACCCGCTTTCGTCAAAATGGACAACAGGGCTTGAGATCAGCATTTGCTTGATGTGGGTCTCGTACTCTTCTAACTTTTTGTAACACCCCTTGGTAAGGTTAAATAGCGTGCCTTCGCTTAAAGGAAGTTTAAACACGTCCCCAAAAAGTTCCTGCAATCGCGCATAGGGAAGGAGTTGATAGTGACTTAGATAGCTTGCTGTTGCTTTAACACGAGGTCCATATTGGACGGGCCCTGTAATGCCTTCTGGAAACTTCCCCTTCGTTTGACATCCACAATGAGGACACATCTTAATCTCTGCAAGGTGTTCGGTTACAAGGGGCTCAATCTTTGGAAGATCAAATTCCTGCCGGCGCTCAAAGTCCAAAGAAGGCACATCAACAAGGGAAGTCAAACAGGTTTCACAAAGTTCAACTTTATGGGTAACGATAACATCAGGGTTTCCCACTTGATTAAGCGTTGTCCCCTTATGACCATGTTGCCCACCTGTTTTTCTCTCTCCCGTCTTACGCAGGCTCTTGGGCTTCCTGAACCCATCGCTTGAAGGAGGCTTGCTGCTATTCTTGCTGTTTTTTGAAAGGAGGCCTTCGAGAGCCTTTATCCGCTCCAGGGCTTGATGCAAAGCTTGTTTTAAGAATGCATTTTCTTCTTCAAGAAGTCTGATTTTTTCTTTTGTAATCATGGAGTAATAGTACCACAAGAATTACATCATTTCAAAAAATTTTAATCAATTTTTAACTTTCTCCCTCACATTCACAAGGAGGGGTGAGTAGTTAGTGCGTCCAGCGAAGGCTGGTTTGTTGAGCAGGAGTCAGTCCTGTCAGGGTAAAAGTCAGAAACCCTGTAGTTTAAGTAGCAGCATGGAAGGAAACTGAGATGTTGAAGCCTACAGATAAAGCCATCTTATGGATGGTGAACGAGTAACCAGGCCGTAACGAAAGTGATACGCATAGGTAGCCTCGAAACACCTAGATTCAAAGGTCGAGCCTTTTAACTACAGGCGAAGACAGCATAAGAAGTCGCAATCTGACAAAAGGGCTTCTTACTTTGGCGGGGTAGTAGCGACAGCATGGTTATAAGGACAAACTAAGCAACTGGAGAAGCCCTCCTTGTCCCTGGCAGAAATGCCTTGAGAAAGACCGCTCCTATAACCAGCAACACTGGGAAGTGGAGAGGAGACGAGAGGGTGACGGCGAGGCGTGTAGTAGCAGTGAAGCGAGGTAACGTTCGTGGAGCAAAGGCGCCATGCTGATAGTAATTTTTCTTTTAACACGAAAGGCAAGATGGACATGACAACGTCATCTATTGAATTGCAAGATCTGAGAAAGAAAATATACATCAAGGCGAAGACCGAGAAGACTTGGAAGTTCTGGGGACTATATGTTCACATATGTAAAACAGAGACTCTCCGAGCTGCTTATGAAATGGCGCGTAAAAACAAAGGAGCTCCAGGAATTGATGGGGTTACTTTTGCAGCCATAGAAGAAAGTGGGCTTGAAGAGTTTTTGGAAAGGATACGTGAGGAACTAGTCCAGGGAACTTACCTGCCAATGAAGTCCAGAGAGAAGGAGATAGATAAGGGGAACGGAAAAACGAGAACCTTAAAAATTCCCTCCATTCGGGATAGAGTGGTTCAAGGAGCTGTAAAACTTATTCTAGAACCCATTTTTGAGTCAGACTTTTTGGATGGCTCATATGGGTACCGCCCAAGAAGGACGGCCCACCAGGCTGTTCAACGCGTATCAAAGGCCCTGATCGAAGGAAAGACAAGAGTTTTAGATCTTGATCTTAAATCTTACTTTGATACTATTCGGCACGATATTTTACTTAATAAAATAGCAGGTCGAGTGGAAGATAAGAAAGTGCTTCGGCTCATCAAATTGATACTGAAAGCAGGTGGAAAGCGAGGAGCTGGTCAAGGCGGTGTAATTTCTCCTCTTCTCAGCAACATCTATCTCACGGAGGTAGATGCAATGCTTGAAAAGGCTAAAGAAGTAACCCGTGAGGGCAAGTATACTTGCGTAGAATACGCAAGGTTTGCCGATGATCTTGTGGTGCTGATTAATAAGCACTACAAGTGGGACTGGCTGGTTCCAGCGGTAGAAAAACGGCTCAGAGAAGAACTCTCAAAGGTGGATGTCGAAATCAACCAAGAGAAAACGAAAATGGCAAATCTAGAGGAAGGAGAAACTTTCTCTTTTCTGGGATTTGACTTTTGTAAGAGGAAAAACTGGAAAGGCAAGAGAGTTGTTACCTGCACCCCAAGGGGGAAAGCAAAGGCAAATCTTAAGCTGAAAATCAGGGAAATCTTTAAGCACAGTAAGTCGCATCCAATAAAGGGAGTGATTGAACAGATCAATCCCATTTTAAGAGGATGGACGAACTATTTTCGGGTAGGAAACTCTGCCAAATGTTTCGGAGAACTCCGATATTGGGTAGAGAAAAAGATTAGACGGCACCTGATGAGAAGCAGGCAACGAAAAGGCTTCGGCTGGAAGAGATGGAGTAGTGAGTGGATTTATAGGAATTTGGGGTTATTCAATGACTACAAAGTCCGATACTTACAGAAAGCGAAAGTTTCTCTAGCATGATAGGTCCCATAAACTTTGATGTGAAGCTGTCAGGTAAGCGTAGTGCGGGAAATCCGCTTGCTGCGTTTGAAGAGGCGGGAGCTGAAAACGTGACTAAGGGAGTCGGATTGAGGACTGCAGCGAAAGCGGCAGATAATACACCGGACCCTAAGGAAAGCGCGTCAGTTCTCGACCCTACCAAAAATTTTAGTACATTTTTTGGTATTTTTGTGTATACTTGAGTGAAGAAAGAGTCTTTTAGAATTAAATGAGGCTCTTTTAAATTTAATATAAACCTAAGAGAGGACTAAACAATGTTTACAAAAACCATCCCAGCCTTAGCTCTTGCAGCCTTTTGCTTCTACTCACAAGCAGCTGTCGCTGATTCTGATCCTAAAATGATGCAAGATATGAGCACATGCATGAAAAATTATGAGATGATGGAAAAAGACCATAAAAAGCTTAAGATGGATTATGATATGATGATGAAAAATCATGAAAAGCTTCAGATGGATTATGATATGATGATGAAAAAACAAGAGATGATGATGAAAGATGGTAAATAAACGTATACATTGATCAGGCCCTCTTTATCTCGAATTCCTGAAGAGTAAAAGAGAGAAGCTGAAATGATATGTTCGTTTAAAGGCTGTATTTCATGCGAGGTGCAGCCTTTTTATTGCCCCTTTAAATCATCCACCAAGGTCTTTTTAGGAGGGC
>VFKP01000124.1 GCA_009885495.1 Gammaproteobacteria bacterium
AGATATTGTCCGAACTTCAAAAACAAAAGATGGGAACGAACTACTTATCTACAGGACAGATTCTACGATCTTAGGCTCGGCTCAGTATGTACGTTCCCTTACTCAAGTGCCCTCAAGTATACCATTTGACTGGCCAGCTTAAGATACAAGGCTCGGTTGCGGCATCCTTGCCGCAAACGGTTTGACCTGAGGATAAGCGACTCTTGGCTCTGGAGCAGAATCTGATGATCAGCAGCGATCTTTGATTAGGATAAGCGGAAGCATCCCCTCGCCCCGTATTCGAGGAGAGGGGATGCTTGAAAAAGATCTCTAAATACAATGCCTAGGCTTGGGTAACCCTGAAATTTTAGCGCCCTGTAAGATAGGACCTTTAGGAAATAAAGCATAGAGATCGGCGCTGTTCATCTTGGGTAAGCCTGCCTGACTGTGGAGATAATTTAAAAAAGCGCGCATGGTCGGCATCAGGGCATACTGTTTGTAAAACTCGCGCAACGCAGATAAAATTTTCCAATGATTTTCTGTCAAAGTTAAACCTTCTATTTCAGCTAAAGCCTTTGCTAAATCTTCATTCCATAAATTGAGATCTTTCAAAAACCCCTGTTCATTCAGCAAGATGTTCCAATCAAATATCATTAGAGACTACTTCCTCTTTAATGGCGGGTACGACAAAGCACAGATTTGGATGCAGGTTACACGCAAAATTTAGCGAAAAAAGCGGAGTTAACAGAGGCGTTAATGAGCATTTTTTTGATGAATTTTGCGTGTAAGATGCGCCAAATATGGGCTTTTCTGGAAAAAAGGCGAGAGTAGTTATCATCATTAGAGACTCACAATCTTATCATGCTTTAAAATCAGCTCTAGCCAGGCCTCATCGCTGATGGCGGGTGTAAAAGATAATTGCCGAGTTTGTAGATCTTTTTCTAAAGCCAATAGACTGCAATGAGGTTTTTGCTTCGAATGATAAGCTGCGTACACGCCATCGCCGACTAAAACACAGGTATCAGAATCATCGATTTCAATGTGAGGGAAATCCTCGAAATCAGGTTTTGTCCACAGCCAGAGTATACTCATAATGAATAGACTCCTTTGCTTTGCTGTATTAAACGGTTTAAATCACCGACATATAAAGGTTTAGCGGCAAAGCTTAACTCTGCTAAGGATAAGCCTCTTTTTTCAAGTGAAACGCTGTCAACCCAAACATCATGAATATCAAATAAAGGCAGGGCTTGTAAGCGTTGGGCATAAGCTTCTTTTTGTAAAAGTGAATAAACACCATCGCCATAGAAGATAAGCTGAATGTCATAATCGAAACTGGCGAGTGCTAACACCAAATCTAAAGCTTCCGCTTCGAGATTAAAATTTTGGGGCAAGCTTTTTTTAAGACAGAGAAGTGAAGTCATGGGCTTATCCTAAAACGATCATTTGATCGCTGTTTTGATACAGTTCGGCCAATTGGCCCAAACCCACTAAATCAAATGCAGGGTTTAAGATCCCACGTCGCTCTGCACTGGCAGAGCAGATCCACAAGGGAATTTGCAGACTAGGCCAATCAAAAAGCATGAGACTATCGCCGGTGTAAGCTAAGGCATGATAAACACCTTCGCCATAGAAAAAAACGCCTTTGAGCGCCGCCTTATTCGATGCCACTATGGTTTGAGCCAAACGAAAGGCGCTGGCGCTAATGGCTTGATTGACAGAAGCTTGTACCACCAGCGCTAAAGTAGGCATGTTAATTCAGCATGTCGACGCGTTGTTTAATTCGTTTGGGCAGTACCGCATCTTGCCCTAAGCGTTTGATTTTATCTTCTTCATATTCGCTGAAATTGCCATCAAACCAAGTGTAAGAACCATCGTCTTCAAAAGCCAAGATATGAGTGGCCACGCGATCTAAAAACCAGCGATCATGTGAGACAATCACGGCCGAGCCTGGAAAAACAATCAAAGCTTCTTCTAAAGCCCGTAAGGTTTCCACGTCTAAATCGTTGGTGGGTTCATCTAACAATAAGACATTGCCGCCACTTTTTAACATTTTAGCCAAATGCACACGATTACGTTCACCGCCGGAAAGATCGCCTACATATTTTTGCTGATCGGCCCCTTTGAAATTAAAACGTCCGACATAAGCACGAGAAGGGATTTGATAAGCGCCAATCGTGATTTGATCCAGGCCATCCGATAATTCTTCCCAGACTGTTTTTTTAGCATTTAAGCTATCTCGAGATTGATCAACATAAGACAATGATACGGTTTCACCCACACGTAGGCTGCCATGGTCTGGCGTTTCTTGACCAGTAATGAGTTTAAGTAAGGTGGATTTACCGGCACCATTGGCACCGATGATCCCTAAGATAGCGCCCTTAGGTAAATTAAAAGAAAGATCTTTAAATAAAACGCGGCCTTCAAATGATTTACTTAAATTTTGAGCTTCGATGACTAATTCACCTAAACGTGGCCCGGGGGGAATATAAATTTCCTGGGTTTCATTGCGTTTTTGGAATTCTTTGGAGTTCAATTCTTCAAAGCGTGCTAGACGAGCCTTACTCTTGCTGCGTCGGCCTTTAGGATTGGCGCGTACCCATTCAAGCTCGGCGCTTAAAGCCTTATGATGCGCTTTTTCCTGGCGATCTTCTTGCTGTAAACGCGCTTCTTTTTGTTCTAACCAAGAAGAATAATTGCCTTCAAAAGGAATACCGGCGCCGCGATCCAATTCTAAGATCCAACCGGCCACATTATCCAGAAAATAGCGATCATGAGTGACAGCAATCACCGTGCCTTTATAGGCTTGTAGAAAATGTTCCAACCAAGCCACACTTTCGGCATCAAGATGGTTGGTGGGTTCGTCTAAAAGCAGCATATCGGGCGCGGATAATAATAATTGGCATAAAGCCACGCGGCGCTTTTCACCACCGGATAATTGTTCTATAGACGCTTCCCAAGCGGGTAAGCGTAATGCATCGGCAGCCAATTCTAAAGTGCGTTCCACTTCCCAGCCATTGGCAGCATCGATTTTATTTTGTAAATTGCCTTGGTCTTCAAGCAATTGATTCATTTCTTCATCGCTTAAAGGTTCAGAAAAGCGCATGCTGATATCATTAAACTGTTGTAATAAATTTAAAGTATCGGCAATGGCCAATTCGATATTGCCACGCACGGTTTTATTCAAATCCAATTGCGGTTCCTGGGACAGAAAGCCAATGCGTGTGCCGGCATGGGCCTTGGCCTCACCATCGAATTCACGATCGATCCCGGCAAGAATGCGCAGTAAACTGGATTTACCTGAGCCATTTAAACCCAAAACGCCAATCTTAGCTCCGGGATAAAAGGACAGGGAAATGTCTTTAAGAATCACGCGATTAGGCGGAACGAGCTTAGAAACGCGATGCATATTATAAATGTACTGTGGCACACAAACCTCTGAATAATGTTTAAGTTGCGCACAATATAAGCTATTAGGCCTGAAAAAGCAAGATGGGAAACTATTTTAGCTTGAAGTAGGACAAAGCGGCGATTTGGAAAAAGTCTTACAGACAAAGTTCAGCTTTTCTGGAAAAGGAGCAGTTAGCAAATTTTTATAAACACGAACCTGACATTTTGATGACTAATGCGATGGGCATAGGGCATATCTAAAACTTGTTTAATACTTGAGTGATATGATAAACTTCTGTCTTCAATGTTGCTATGCAAAATAGCCCAATAATTTTAACTATAATGAGAATAGGTGAAAATATTATGTCAGTACGCCTGCCCTCTCTTAAAAAGTTCTTAGAAAATCCGCCGGCCTTAAATAAAAGGGCGGAGCCAAATGCCGCCATAGGGAAAAATAGTAAAAAAAGAAAGGGAAAGGGAAAGGGAAAGGGAAAGGAAAAAGCAAAAAGTGCTGAACATAATACCCAAACTGCCCTACTGACCTCTCTGGAGAAGCTCATTAAAAACGCAGTCGAGCGTAAAGAAAAAAACACCTCTGTTAATGCTACATTTACTAAGTTATTTAATAAAATACTTGAAAATAACGATGCCATATCGTTCATCTCGTTATTATCGCTACTCAATGAATTCACAACGCTACTATCTGCCTATCAGCTACTAGAAAATTACGTTAAGGAATTTGAGTCTTTAGCTATCACCTATAGCTCTCTAAAACGAGTCCCACAATTTATAGATGACGCGGTTGAAAATTTAAGAGCGTTGATAATGCAATTTATAAATGAATACACAGTCTCTGGAAAATTAGTGCTGCAACTTAAAGAGCTCTTAGAAAAAAGCAAAGAAGGAAGTGCTGATTTAAGAACAGGTTTTGATGGCGGATTCAATGAATTTAACAGGCTAACCGAGCTCTACACACATTTTTTAAATACAAATACAGCCCCTCAAAATAAAACTCTAAAGGAAAAACGCCCTAAAGAAGGCAGTTCCAGCGTTGCCTTAACAACAAAAAAATCAGAAGGCTTACCCCTTATGGGTACAGCTGTTCAAAATACATCTGAAGAAGACAATATGATTCAATCTGTGGATCTTCATATTAAAAATTTAAGAACCTTAGGTTTAAAAATCGGCGATCCTAAAAAAAGATTTTTGCATTTTTCAGAAACCTTTGGTGAGCTCTATACAAAGCTGGTTTTACTTCATGAAAAACACCCTGGAAAATTGGAAGCGCTTGAAACCATTGTTAATGCCAATAGTGTAGATAGGCAAGAGTTTTATAAAAGATGTCAACAAGATGATGAGGATACCTTCCGTGATTTAGAAATAGAACTCCTCTACTTGGAAAAGCAATTGGGCATTACAATCAATATCGCCTCTTACTTGCTGAGTTCTATCCTGTGTCCATTAAAATTTTATAATGCATTAATGGAAGAGCCTCAGGGGCCTAGCGCTGGCTCTTCACAAAAGCTGACGGTTATGACCCTTGCTCAAAAGGCCTCTGAACTTTCTATTGAAACCGCTGAGCCTGGCAAGGAAGATGATAAAAGGATTGAAGAAGATTTAAAAAGGCAGGTACAAAATTTAGAACGTCTACCCGTTGGCGCAAGGGATGAAAAATTTCTCTACTTTAACAGGCCCTTCGGAGAACTTTATACTCAATTTGTGACTTATTATAATACTCATATCACCGATGCAGAATGGATTAAGGATATTGAAGAGGGAAACCCCCTTGATAAAATAAAGTTTTTTGAAAGACCCCATGAAAATGAAAGTATTCGAGACTTACTTATTGAACTGTTTTATTTAGAAAAGCAATTCAATATTTCGAAAAAGTTTTCTTATTTAAATCAACCATGCCTTTCGCCTACAAAATTATATGATTGTTTAATACAGCAATATGAGTTCGTTAAAAATGCATTATCTGAACAGAATGATGAAACCAAATCTCAGTATTTTCCTGCTTATTTGGAGGAGCTTTCTGGGGTTTTTGTTTTTCTTCATAAGGCTATAGGCCTGGAAATTATTAAACCTGAGGATAGTCAATGGCAAGATGATTTGAATCGGTTGTTGAAGATCCGGAAAGAGCCTGAAACGAAAAAACCTTCTGAGGGAGTACCAAAACTCCATGGAAACCTTCTATTCATTGGAAGGTGGGGTGGTGAATTTCAAATGGGGGCAGAGCAAATTATCCCAGCGGAAAAGCCAGATAAGGCACCAGTCTATCTGCCACCTTATCGACGAGGGGTTGGCGCTGGGCGGTAGTTTGCTGTAGCCAAGATCCCCTGAAGGCGCTGTTATCTACATATCTTGTAATAGAGCTTCATGATACGCGTTTACCACGGCCTGATGTGTCAACCTTTTTCCGGACACTACTTTTAACATTTAACGCTATTTTCTTCAAATACAGCGGGCGCCATATAATCATTCGCTGAGTGTAACCGTTTGCGATTAT
>VFKP01000095.1 GCA_009885495.1 Gammaproteobacteria bacterium
AAGAGCCAACCGTATTGCACTTTTTTAAGTAAGGGAACGCCTTCCACCACTGTTTTTCAAGAAGGCTTGGCCATCTTAATCGAGATGTTTAGCTTTGCCTCCAGCCCTCAACGCATTCAACGCCTGATCGATCGCATTCGTGCGGTAGAAATGGTGGAAAATGGCGCTCATTTTCTCGATGTCTTTCACTTCTATCAAGAAAGCAGCCCTGATATGGAAAGCGCTTATCAACAAACGGTGCGGATTTTCCGGGGCAGCTTACCCAATTTAGGGCCCTTTACCAAAGACATCGTTTACAGTAAGGGCTTTGTGCTCATTTTTAATTATATCCGTTTGGCCATTAGCGAGGGGAAATTGGATCATCTACCCCTGTTATTTTTAGGGAAAATCCATTTGGAAGACTTACGGGTTTATGCCAATTTATTGGAGGACGGCACTTTAATTGCTCCCAAATATCTGCCCGTTTATTTCAAAGATAAGGCGGCCTTGAGTTCTTGGATGGCCTATTCTTTATTTTTAAGCACACTTTCCTTGGAACCCTTGTTTCATGATTATAAGAGTATTTTGTGAGCAGCAGTTAAATCTAGGTTTCAAGACTCTCTCCCCCAACCCCTCTCCCAGAATGTTGGGCGAGGTGAGTTTTTAGGCAACACGCTTTGTTTCAGAGTACAAAGATCCGCCCCTAGCCTATTGACAAGCCTCAAAATTCTTGACACGATACCCCCTTAATTAAAGTGGGGATCTCCCCTTCTGTTCGAGGGAAAAACGAATGTCGAATCCAGTCCTGCGAAAACGCATAATCCAAATGGCTATTGCGGCTCTTTTGCTGATAGCCCTGTATTTTATCATTAAAGGATTTACCGGTGGAAAACCCGCAGTAGCCGGTGCGCCTGCACAAATTGTAAACGCAGTGACTGCAAGAGCGGATTCCTGGCATGTTCAGATCCAAGCTACAGGTTCTATCAACACCTTTAAGGGCGCCATGCTCAAAGCCCAAGTCCCAGGCCCAGTGACACAGATCTATTTTGAATCCGGCACCATGGTCAAACAAGGCGATAAACTGATTCAAATCTATCCAGACGTCTTAAATGCGCAATTGTTAAGCGATCAAGCCCAGCTGCAATTTGCCAAGGTCACTTATCAACGATATTCAGACCTCTATAAGAAAAATGCTGTCTCAAAACAGTCTTTAGACGATGCCTATTCAAAATGGCAAGAAGCGGCTGCCGCTGTGCAAAATACCGAGGCCGTTCTGCGCCAGTACAATGTCACGGCACCCTTTTCAGGGATGGTGGGCTTGCGTCAGGTCAGTGTGGGACAATACTTAAATGTTGGGGCTTCCATTGTGAATCTACAGCAAATTGATCCCATCCGCGTTGATTTTAGCGTCCCAGACATCTACGTCGATGATATTGCTCTGGGTCAAAAATTGTCAGTGGTTTCCAGCTCTAATCAAGATAAAAAATATGCCGGCCAAGTGACCGCCATAGATTCTGCTGTTGATGTCAATTCTAGAAGCATCGCCCTCTGGGGTTCAGTGCCTAACACTGAGCACAGCTTATTACCCGGTAGTTATGCCCTGGTCACTTTGTACAGTTTGAAAACCCATCCAGTGATTGTGATCCCGCAAACCGCTTTAAGCTACGATAGCACGGGAACAGTGGTCTATAAAGTCGTTGGCGGCATCGCGCGCAAGACAAATGTAACGCTGGGTTTTCGCCAAGGCAATGAAGCTTCCATCAGCGAAGGTTTAGCCGTAGGGGATGAAGTGGTTTCCGATGGCATTATCAAGCTCTACGATGGAATACCCATTAAAATTGCTGCCCTAGATGGTAAGATTCTAAGCATAAACGATAACACTTCCACACATTAAACCGTATGGATCGATAACAGAGGCCAAATCTTATGAATTTTACCGATATTTTTATTCGCCGCCCGGTCTTTGCGATGTCATTGAGTCTTTTGCTCCTGGCTATTGGCCTGGCCTCATTTTTTAAATTAACAGTCCGGCAATTTCCGCGAATGGATGCTTCAGTGATCACGGTCACTACCAGTTATCCTGGCGCGAATGCCGATTTAATGGCCAATTTTATCACCACACCCTTAGAAAACTCTTTAACCGGTGTGGAAGGCATCGATTATGTCACTTCCAGCAGCTCGCAAAGTAAAAGCAGTATTACCGTTTATTTCAATTTAAATTATCCCATCGACAAAGCCTTAACAGACGTCTCCAATGCCGTCGCCTCACAAAGCAATATTTTACCCAAGGATGCTTTTGCTCCGGTAATTGGTAAAAACGATCCTTCTGCAAAGGCGGTCTTATACCTTGGGCTCACCAGCGATACTTTAAGCCCAGGAGCGGTCAGCGATTATATTTTACGGGTCTTACAGCCGCAATTGGGTACCCTAAATGGTGTGGGACAAATTCAGATCTATGGATCCCGTCAATACGCCATGCGCATTAACATCGATACTGATAAATTAACGGCTTATAATTTAACGGCCAATGATGTTTACAGCGCTTTAGCGGCTCATAATTTACAATCAGCGGCCGGTACTATTTACAGCCATTATCAAGAATTTAATGTCTTGGCCAATACCGATATGCATTATCCAGAACAATTCAATAATATGCCCCTGAAAAATGTCAATGGACAGGTGGTGCGTTTACGCGATGTGGGTAGTGCTATTTTAGGTGCACAGAGTTACAATACCTCCGCTTTTTTAACTGAAAAGCCCATGATCACGGTCGCCATTTTCCCTACTTCCGATGCCAATCCTTTGGCAGTCTCCAAAGAAATTAAAGCCGTTTTGCCTGGAATTGAGGCTAAAATGCCTACGGGATTAACGTCTAAAATCGTCTACGATTCTTCTATTTTTATTCAGGAATCGATCAACGAAGTGGATAAAACGATTGTTGAAGCGGTGATCTTTGTGATTATTGTGATCTTTTTATTCTTAGGCAATTTCCGCGCGGTCTTAATTCCCATCATCACTATCCCTTTATCGTTGGTGGGCGTGTGTTTGATCATGTTGGCTCTAGATTATAGTTTAAACACCTTAACTCTATTGGCTTGGGTTTTGGCCATTGGTTTGGTGGTGGATGATGCCATTGTCGTCTTGGAAAATATCCATCGTCATATGGAAGCCGGCATGAAAGCCATTCCCGCAGCCATTGTAGGCGCGCGCGAAATTGGTTTTGCCATTATCGCCATGACCATTACCCTGGCCGCTGTATACGCACCCATCGGATTTTCCGGGGGGATCACCGGTATTTTATTTTCAGAGTTTGCCTTTACCTTAGCGGCCTCAGTGGTAGTCTCCGGCTTTATTGCACTCACCTTATCGCCCATGATGTGTTCACGCATCATCAAAATTAATCATGACCCCTCTAAGCAAGGCTTTTCCCATAAAATCGATGCCATTTTTTCAAAAGTGATGGCTCGCTATCGTACACTCTTGGAAAAAAGTTTATCCTACAAATGGTGGGTGGTCGGCTTTACCATTTTGATGTGGTTGGTCTGCTATTTTCTTTACAGCACTACCCGTGAAATTTTAGCGCCCCTAGAAGATCAGGGTGTGGTGATGACTGTATTGAATGGGCCTGCGGGAACCAATGTTAACTACACGCAACATTTTAGCCAACTCTTAAATCCTATTTTTACAAAGCAGCCCGAGGTACAGCATTTAGCGGTGATCAATGGCACCAGTGGCGATAACACAGGTGTTGCCTTTGCACCTTTGGTCAATTGGAGCGAACGAAAGCGCTCGCAATTTGATATTGTGACCGCAGTTCAACCTGCATTAAATGCGGTACCTGGATTGCAGGCTTATGCAGTACCGTTCCCCTCCATTCCTCTCTCCGGTGGTAACTATGATATTTATTTTGCCATTTCAAGCCCCGATGGCATTGGCACGCTTTTGCCTGCGATTAATGGGCTTTTAAAAGCGGTGACTGAAAATCCAGGATTCAGGCCTGCTGCGCAAATTGATTTGAAAATCGACCAGCCGCAAATCAATGTCAGCATTGATCGTGATAAGGCCAGTGATCTGGGTATCACTGAGGCCGCAATCGGAACAACACTAGGCACAATGTTTGGTTCTCCCACTAATTTACAATTTGCCTACAATGGCCGTAGCTATTATGTGATCCCGGAATTTTTGAAAAATTTTAATTACGAGGCTAGCCCTGAAGATTTAAAGAATATTTATGTCAGAAGTGATAGCACCGGTCAGCTTATTCCCTTGTCGAATATTTCAACCATCGAAAACAGCATTGATCCAGAGAGTATCAATCATTTTCAACAGATCCCTTCAGCAACACTTCAGGCGAGTTTGCTAGGTACTTATAGTACAAGCCAAGCAGTGGCTTTCTTGCAAAATTATATGGAGAAAAATTTTCCCACCATCACTTATAATTATGGCGGACAAACCCGTTATTACATCGAATCACAGGGTGAAATGACGCAGGTGATGCTGTTTGCCATTATCATTATTTTCTTAGTTTTGGCCTCACAGTTTGAAAGTTTTAGAGATCCTTTGATTATCTTAATTGTGGTGCCTTTAACCATCGCCGCGGCCATTGCTTTCTTGCGGATGAGTGTGCTCTTAACACATTTCCCGGGGACTTTAAACATCTACAGTAAAATTGGGCTGACCACGCTCATTGGGCTGATTGCTAAACATGGGATCTTGATTGTGGAGTTTGCCAATCAATTGCAGGAAAAAGGCTTATCTAAATTGGAAGCCGTCATTGAATCGGCGACTTTAAGACTGAGGCCTATTCTGATGACCACCGGCGCCATGGTGCTAGGCGCCCTGCCCTTGGCCCTAGCAACAGGCGCGGGTGCCAATTCCCGCTCTCAGATTGGTATCATCATCGTCAGCGGTATGACCTTTGGGACCTTGTGCTCACTGTTTGTGGTTCCAGTTTGGTATTTAATCTTGGCCAAGCCTAAAACGACTAATCCTGAGCTTGAGCTTGAGATCCAAAAGGCCATTGAGGGCATGAAAGACGTTTAAAAAGCTTATCCTAACCCTCTCCGGAGTACCGCAGTACTGTCCGGGAAAAGTGGAAACTCCCCTCGCCCGGTACCCCGGGAGAGGGGTTGGGGGAGAGGGGAATTTAAGCACTTTCGGAAGACCGCATCGAGCAAGCCGCTCTTAAGGCCTGTTCCCCTCCCCTAACCCCCAATTTCCCTAGAAAAGGCTATACTCTATAGTACGATCCTTATTAAGGGGCGAAGTGAATGAATGAGACCTTTAAAAATATACTCAACATCACCCATTATCATAATAATTTTAGTGAAGAACACATTGATTTACTGATAGAAAATTCATTTCTCAGCGATTATGTGCGAGCGATGCTGGCCTCCTCTCTGGCTAACCAATGTAAAGTCAATGTAACCGACCCTCGGTTTGATGAGGGGTATGAGTATGTCCGCATGCTGGAACGAGAAATTATCCATATGTTAAACAAAATTTTCAAAATGAAGCATATGGAATTACGGTTTCCTTCCGGTTCAATTGCTAAAACTGCCTTATTGCAAAGCTTGCTAGAGCCTGGAGATGTATTGATTGGGCCTTCCGATAGATTTGTTAATCGTTCTTCAAGTTTGTTTTCACTCTATCGTTGCCAGGGGATCCCCTTGCAAAACAACGGCAGCTTGCCTGATTTATTAGCTCTAAAAACGCTCTTAGAAAAAGAACATCCTAAGCTCTTGTTCTTAGGCACTGAGCCCCAATTATTTGAATGGCCGTTGCGGGAAATAGCAGAACTCTGTCATCAATACAATACCCTGCTCGTTTACGATCTGAGTGCTATTTTAGGCCTAGTCATTGCCAAAAGTTTCCAATGGGATTTATTCCAATTCTGCGATGTGTTAGTGAGTAGCACCGGTGGCTCTGCCCATGCTCCAGAACGAGGCCTATTACTTTTCAATGATTCCAAGCAATTAGATTTAATCTATCAAAAAGCAAATTTCTTCAAAAATCAAGACAACTTGCCGAATGAATTATCGGGCTTGGGTGTGGCTATTGCTGAATTACTGGAATTTGGGGTGGATTATGCGCAAAAAGCGATTTTAAATGCCCGGGTTTTAGCAAAAGCATTGGCTAATCATGGACTCACGGTTTTATTTAAAGAACAGGGGTATACCCAAAATCATATGCTATTGATTGAGCATCCTGAAACTAAGGCCGCGGTGAATGCCTTGGGTCGTGCTGGGATCTTAAGTTCGGGCTATCAGTTGATTGGCCAGGAAGACAAAAGGATTTCTTGCATTAGAATAGGCACACATATTCTCACTCGCCGTGGCATGGGGCCTGAGCAAATGACTATTATTGCTTCAGCCATTCATCGTGTCTTGCTGATGGGCGAAGTTCCAGAAGTCATCAACAATCAACTGATCCGTCCCTTAGCCAAACAATTTACCCAGGTGGAGTTTTCCTATGACGCCCTGTTTCCGGTTCGTGAAGAATGGAAAAGCAGACCCTATGAAGCTTTGCAAGAGCTTAGTACCTTAGACGCGCTTAAAATCACACGGGCATTTTCTAAAGTATCCATCGAGCTCTTAAATGAATTGGAACCTTATTTTAATCGGCTCAATATCAGTGATAAAAAGGTGATCTTCAAAAAAGGGGATACTTCAGATGCACTGTATTTCGTAGCTCAGGGACATATTGAGATTTATGATCCCGATCAAAATGACAAACGCATCATCGTTCATTTAACATCAGACCATTTCGGTGAATACGGGGCCTTAACCCATGCTCCGCGCAGATTTTCTTCCAGAGCTTTGGGCGATGCTATTCTTTTGAAAATATCCATCGATAATTTTAATAGCCTAGTTTTTGCATTGCCTGAGGTAAAGCATTATTTTGAGAAATACATTCAAGCATTACCTTCGATGCATTAAGAGCAGAATCAATATAAGATCTTAAAAAATTCAAGAAATCTCCGAAAAACACTTGTCATAAGTGATAAAATCCAGTAGAATTATTGTCTTCGTTCCCCGATAGCTCAGTCGGTAGAGCAAGTGGCTGTTAACCACTGGGTCACAGGTTCGAGTCCTGTTCGGGGAGCCAATTTACATCACTGGTCCTGCCTTTTTTCCAGAAAGGCGATAATATCTCGTATTTCATGCCCTTGAAGCAAACCTCGTTCTTCATAACGGGTCTTAGGACGAGCGGGCACTTCTACCCCACTATTCCTCTGCCAGCCAAAATTCTTTGAATCTGTCAGTAGCGAAGCAACGTTTTGCGAATAGTCCATCCAGTCGCTGGCAAAATGCAGAAAAGCACCCGGTTTCATCCTCAATTGCACCCGTTCTAAGAAATCTGCCTGCAATAATCGTCTTTTTTGATGCCTCTTTTTAGGCCAAGGATCGGGAAAAAACAACTGAACACCCGATAGGCAGCTAGGAGGCAACAAGTCTTCAATAAACAAGCTGACATCGCTTAAAAAAATATCTGCATTGTCTATATTTTTTTCTTTTAATAAACTGGCCAAGCGAGCTGCTCCTGGAAGAAAGACTTCCAGACCTAAGAAATGATACTGCGGATAGTTTTCTGCTTGCCAGACCAAGCTATGCCCCATCCCAAAGCCAATGTCTAAAATTAAGGGCTTATTTAACCCTTCTATTCGCTGCAAACTTTCTTCTGGCTTATCCGGCCATAAATATTGGGGCAAACAAGTTTCTAGCCCTTTACGCTGGCCCAAGGTCATACGACCCGAGCGTCGAGCGAAACTTTTTATACGACGATGAGGGAAAGCCGTTCCAGTTAAATTGTTCATTTTTATGGTCTTAGTCTACACTTAGCTAGACAATAGTATACAAAAACGTGGGCAAAATGTACAGTCATTTCTGGGTTCTCCAAATTATCATTACCCTCATCGTCGGCGGTATTGTTTTATATGCCGTTCATTGGCTGGCTTTACATCGAAAAATTTATACTCGTCTATTTA
This sequence comes from Gammaproteobacteria bacterium, assembly GCA_009885495.1. Taxonomy (GTDB): domain Bacteria; phylum Pseudomonadota; class Gammaproteobacteria; order UBA1113; family UBA1113; genus VFKP01. Next base: position 7,967 of record VFKP01000095.1, read on the forward strand.
GCGCCATTGTTGAAGTTTTACTTTTACTCTGTCTGGCTTTTGCTTATTTCTTGGGAGAATGGAATCATATTGCTCTTTTTTTAAAGCTACAAAATGAAATTTTAGCCGCTATCGTCTATTTATTTTGCCTATTAGGGATTAAAATTGCCGATATTTTAGTTTGGAATGGATTGTTGCTTAGAAACGGGCAACCCTTATTTCCCAAAATTTTAGTCCGCTTTATCAATTTCATGGTCATGTTAGTCGCCACATTTTTGATTATTCAATTTATCTACAATGTAAATATCACTCAATTATTGGTTGCCAGCAGTTTGGTCGCCATGATTTTAGCTTATGGTGGACAAAGTACTTTATCCAATATTTTTTCTGGGATCAGCTTAAACATTATGAGTAATATTCGGATCGGTGACTGGATTGAAATCCAAGCCATTCAAGGACAAGTGATCTCGGGCTATATTGAAAGTTTAGATTGGCGTTGCATTACCTTAAAAAATGAAGATGAAAATTTAATTATAATCCCTAATAGCGTTTTAGCCGCGACGATGTTTATCAATTATAGTCGGCCCATACGTCTGTATAAAGCACATTTTTACATGAAAGTGGCTTATACGGTCCGACCCGAAGAAGTGATTGGGTATATCAAAAAAGCCTTATCCGAAAATTTAGGGATTAATCAGACAAAACCTTTAGAAGCACATATGGATCGCTTAGAAGGCGATGGTATGGTTTATCATATTGAATTTTTCACGGAAAAATATATTTATCGTGATATTCGGGACGAAGTTCAGCGCTCAGTCTATTATCAAATTATGCGTAGTCAGCGCTCAGCCTCTCCTTTTTCAACGCATTCATTTACTCGTACTCCCAATGATGCCGTAAAGATTAATGCCGAAGAAATTTTCACTCTATTGTCGACGCAGCCCATTTTAAACTGCTTACAGCAAGATGAACTCAAAGAGCTCATTCAAAAATCTGAATTTCAGCGCTTTACAATCGATGAGATTTTATTACATGAAGGGCTCCCCAATACCTGCATTTACATTTTACTCAATGGAGCATTGCAAGTTGAAAAACATACTGAGAATGAACTTCCTATCATTCTAGCCAGCATTAATGATTTTGCGATTATCGGCGAATACAGTATGCTGCTAGATGAATTTCCTCGTCAAACCGTACGCTGCATTAAAGAAAGTTTAGTGATGATCATTCAGCGAAAAGTTTTTCAAGAGATCATCCTACGTCGAATTGAAATTATCGAGGCCATCAAAGACATCATCGAAAGTCGACAATCTAAAAATGTGACGGAAATGACTCAGCACCAAAAAAACAAAGCCCATTATAAAAAAGAAAGCGAAGGTTCAGTGCTTGACCGGCTTAAAAAAATATTCACGAGCGTAGATACGGATCCTAATGAGCATGATAAGTCAACCCCATCGAAATAAGTTGGGGGTGAATGCTGGGTGTATTGAGGATCCGAGTATAATACAGATCGCCTGAGAGGGAACGTGAAAAATAATAATCAGACCCCAGGCCCAAAACAGAGCGTAAAAATTTATGATGATCTTGCTCTAAATTATTATCGGCTAGATTGGAATTTTCTACTAAATCCGTGCTGACCAAGACTTTGCCTTCTTTGCTGAGTAAGCTAAATCCATGCCCTAAAGGTAAACTTTGCCTAGCCACCATCTCATAGGTATTGTTTTTAGGGATCTTCATATAATTGTCATATTCAAATGATGTCATCTCATGCACATTGCCCAAAGGAAAGCGGGTATAGCGCTCTTCTAAAGAGAAATAATCATTGAGATGATAACCCACATAAATCCGACCGCCAGGATCACTATTATCCATCAAGTTTACAGGAACATTCATGACTGAAGTACTATCATTATACGCTTGTACAGGAACTCCAATCGAGTTAATGCTATTAACGCCAGCATTAGAGCTGAAAGCAGTCCCTAAATAAAAACCATTATTTAAAATCTTGATGTGTGTGATGGCATTGACCACAGGGCTATTTAAGGTTGTGGATAAGATAGGATCCTCTATCGCAGGATGAGTGTTTTGTGCTGAGGGATCTTGAAAAAATTCTGGGATATAATCGTTGCTGAGGGGAATAGCAGAAGCATTCATAGCCTGAGCTATAGTAAGCAGCATATTGGCTAATAAAAAGAACCCAATAACTTTTTTTAACATAGAACACCTTCTGCTTTTAATTTATTTGTAATTTTCATATCTCTTTCCAATCCCATGGCAATGCGATAAATCTTGTTTTGTAGAGACGCGATTTATCGCGTCTCTACCCTAAGATTTGAAAGAGATACTAATTGTCATATCTCTTTCAAATTCCAGGGCAAGTTGAATTTTGACTGGGACTGTACAGATTGCCCTTAGATCTGGCCTGCACAGTTCAAAATTTATTTTTTCGCAGCCTGCAAAACTTCTTCACATGTCCCTCAACCTTAACTTTGCGCCATTCCTGGAGGAGCTTTCCTGCTTCATCGAATAGGAAAGTGCTACGGTCAATTCCACGAACTTTTTTCCCATACATATTTTTATCTTTCATGACCTCAAAATGAGCGCATAAAATCTCTTCCGGATCGGAAATTAAAATAAAAGGAAATTCAAATTTTGTTTTAAATTTCTCATGTGAAGTTAAAGCGTCACGTGAAACGCCAAAAATAACCGTATTGGCTTTTTGAAAAGCTTTATCATTGTCTCTAAAATCTTCTCCTTCACAGGTACAACCCGGCGTGTCGTCTTTAGGGTAAAAGTAAATGACTACTTTCTGCCCCTGATAATCTTTAAAATGAATCGGCCCTGCCGTGCTCAGTTCTGCTTTTAAGCCTTTTAAGGATTGATAACTCATGATGTTCTCCTACTCTTCCTAGTTTATTCATAACGCCAAAGGGTGCCTGTTGGACCATCTTCGATGATGACTTTTCGAGTCAGCAATTCGGCCCTAATTTCATCTGCTTTTTTCCAATCTTTCACACTGCGTGCTTGTTCTCGATCTTGAATTAAACGTTCGATTTCAACTAATGGAATGGCTTGTGTGCTATTGTTTTGAAAATAATGATCCGGATCATCATTCAATAAGCCTAAGATAGCCGCCTTATGTTTTAAACGGAGCGCTAATGCTTGTGCCAGACTGAGATCTTCGCTTTTGATTCGATTAATTTCTCGCGCCCAATCAAACAAAACGGCCAAAGCTTCTGGGGTATTAAAATCATCATCCATGGCGGCGTGAAAGCGATTTTCATACTCTGTGCTTTTAATTGGATGTTCTGCAGCGTTTGAAAGATCTAATCCGCGCAAGGCGCCATACAAACGATCCAAAGCGCTTTCGGCTCCATCTAAAGCTTCCATAGAATAATCCACAGGGCTGCGATAATGGCTGGATATTAAAAAATAACGCAAAACCTCTGCTTTGCGTTTGGCCAAAGCATCGCGGATCGTCAAGAAATTATGCAAAGATTTAGACATTTTCTCTTGATTGACTTCCACAAAACCCACATGCATCCAATAATTCACGAAGGTTTGATGATAAGCCCCTTCTGCTTGCGCGATTTCATTTTCATGATGCGGAAATTTTAAATCATGCCCACCGCCATGAATATCGAAGGGTTGGCCTAATGCTTGTCTGGACATGACCACACATTCCGTATGCCAACCTGGGCGCCCTGCTCCCCAAGGTGAACTCCAAGTCGGCTCATTGGGTTTAGACAATTTCCACAATACAAAATCCAAGGGGGTTTTTTTGGCTTCTTCAATGGCGATGCGTGCCCCTGCGTGTAAGGCCTCTAAATTTTTATGCGATAATTTGCCATAAGATTTAAAGCCTAAGACATCGAAATAGACATCACCAGTACTGCCTACATAGGCTAGCCCTTCACTTATTAAGGTTTCAATTAAAGCAATCATTTCGCTCACATAATCGGTTGCTTTAGGTTCTGCATCGGGGGCTAAGATCCCTAAAGCCTGAGTGTCTTCCTCTAAGGCCTTTATAAAGCGTTGGGTTAAGGTTTCAGTAGACTCGCCATTGTCTAAAGCGCGTTGAATAATTTTATCATCGATGTCGGTGACATTGCGTACATAAATCACTTTATAGCCTTGATCTCGTAAATAACGATTGACCAGATCAAAGGCCATCATGGTGCGTGCATGTCCTATGTGACAATAATCATAAACAGTCATGCCACATACATACAGTTTCACTTCCCCGGGACGAATGGGTTTGAACTCTTCTTTCTTTTTGCTCAGACTATTGTAGATCGTCAGCATTATTTTTTCCCATTACAGTAATTTTAAAATTTCAGAAAACCGTTGCTGGACTTTTTCAGGGCCCATCAATTGCAATAAAGGTTCTATGTGTGGGCCATGCATAAGTCCTGTCAAAGCCAAGCGCAAAGGTTGAAACAAGGCCTTACCATTAACCCCCAAGCCCGTTTTAATGCGATCTTGCAAATGCAGATAGTTTATACCCTGCTCTTTAACGGCTTCGAGAGCCGTTGTAAAAAATTGAGCGCCTGCTTTTTGAAAAATACTGAGCGTCTCTGCTTCAAAATCTAAAGCAGAACCGTAGATGATCAATGCCCAATCATTATAGTCTTTTGGAAATAAAACATTCGGTTGTATTGTTTTTAAGAACAATCCCAATTGATCTTCAGGGATCTTCGCTACAGCCATTTCCGTCCGTGTCCAGATTTTAAGTTCATCCAAACTCAAAGACATCACGGCTTCTTTTTGCCAATGTAATAATTGCTGCTGATCAAAATGTGCGGCAGAACGGTTTAAATTTTTAAAATCAAAAAGCTCGGCCAGTTCTTTTAAACTTAAGAAACGATCATCGCCATAATAATGCCCCAGCCGTGCCAGATAATTCACAATCGCTGCAGGTAAATACCCTTGTTCGCGCAGGGTTTGAATATTTTGACTGCCATTGCGTTTAGACAAGGGCGTGTGATCGGCTCCCATAATTAAAGAGATATGGCAATATTCGGGCAAGGGTAAGTTTAGGGCCTTTAGAATTAAGATCTGACGAGGTGTATTGGTGAGATGATCTTCTCCGCGCACCACATGCGTCACTCCCATACAGGCATCATCAATGGCATTACAATACATAAAAGGCGCTGTGCCATCTCCTCGACGTACGATGAAATCACCGATATCATCGGTTAAAAAACGTTGCGGACCTTTGGCCAAATCCGTAAATTCAACCGCTTCTGCGTCGGGGATCCTAAAACGCAAGGTTGGTTTTAAGCCCTGAGCTATTTTCGAAGCGATTTCTTCAGCGGATAAATGACGGCAAGTCCCTGGATAACGCGGAGGTTTGCCCTGCGTTCTTTGTAATTTACGGACGGCTTCTAATTGTTCTTCAGTGCAAAAACAGGGATAGGCTCTAGGCGTTTTGCCTTCCGTTAATTGCTGATAATAGCCATCGTAAATCGCTTGGCGTTGTGACTGCCAATAAGGCCCCTGTTCGCCACCCGCTTCAGCGCCTTCATTCCAATGCAGACCCAACCAGCGCAAATCACTCATCAGCGCCTGGGTGTATTCATCTTTAGAACGTTCTTTATCCGTATCTTCAATCCGCAGCAATAAAATCCCTTGCATTTTATGGGCCAAAAGTGCATTAAATAAAGCCGTGCGCACATTCCCAAAATGAATCAAACCCGTTGGACTGGGACAGAAACGAAATTTTGCAGTTGCTGATGGCATAGTGTACTCTTATCCTTATATATTTAGCCTGTATTATACCCGAGAATAGTCACAAAATCATGTCCATCATTCTGATTTCCGATCTTCATTTAGACCCTAGAGAGCCGCAAAAAGCCAGGATCTTAGGGCTGATCCGAGAAAAAATGGGCAAAAATTGCTCAGAACTATATATTTTAGGTGATTTTTTTGAAACTTGGATCGGCGATGATGAAAAAAATGAGCTGATAACAGAAACGATCACTGAATTACAAGCCTGGCGCTCTCAAGGCACCGAGATTTATTTTATGCCGGGCAATCGAGATTTTTTACTCGGTCAAGCATTTGGGCAAAAGGCAGGTTTTTTAATCCTGCCGGACCCGTATAAAACAGAGTTCTATGGTCACCCTGTCCTATTAAGCCATGGCGATGCCCTATGCATCGATGATACGGCCTATCAAGCCTGGCGCCAAAAAGTGCATCAGCCTTGGCTGCAAAAACTGTTTTTAGCTCTGCCCCTATGGCTACGCCGCTTTATCGCTCAAAAAATGAGGGCTAAGAGCCGACGCTATACCCAAACCGCTGATCCGCTGCAGATGGATCTCAACACCGCAGAAGTTCTCAGCTGGCTTCAAAAAGCCAAAGTGGACACCTTAATCCATGGACACACCCATCGCCCAGGCTATCATCTGTATTATCAAGATCATCAGGCTTTTACACGCATCACCTTATCCGATTGGCATGATAGAGCGCATGGCTTGATTTGGGAAAAAGACGGTCGGCATTATTTATGGGATTTGGAGTAAAATTTAAAAATTTTACGGTATAAACTTTCACTTATATTTTGGTATATTGAAAGCTTGAGGAGTTGCCTGAAAACCCAGCGCATGATCACTCAGCGCTTTAATTTCCGACTCATCGTGGACGCATACACACTCAGAGCTACAGTAATACTGATGTTAAGCAAAACTTTCATGACTCCTTTTTTTTACGCTGCGCCATTGAACCCACTAGACGAGCGACTAAAACAGCCAAATAAAACACACCGGTCACCGCTTCCAAAATAACAACAGAACGTGCCTGAGCTTTTACGGCAATAATATCGCCAAAACCCACCGTAGATAAGGTGGTAAAACTAAAATAAACCAAATCATATTGATGCACTATACCGCTATTATAAGCATTATCATAAATAAACGATTGCGGTGCAATGAAGTTAATAAGCTCATACAAGGTCCCAAAAGCAACCCCTATTAGCAAATAAGCGCTTAAGGCAGCAAAAATTAAATCTCGTGTGATCTCATCTTTATTAAGGACAAGATGAATAATGAGCATAGCCACCCAGCAATAAAAACAAAAGGAGAAAATTAAATCCATAAGCTGATACGGGACGCTAAAATAATTGGCTTTGAGCAAAGTGACTATTAAAATCGCTGCTGCCAACGAGCACAAGCCTATAAATTGCTTTTGACTATTCCGTACAGAATACAGTGCAGTCCCTATGATAATAAATGATAAGCCATTGACCATTAATTCACCATAAAGGCATTTTAAAAAAAAAGGGCTCACGATAATCATCAGCAACAAGCTGATAAAAAGAGCCACGAATTTATGTCTGTTGTAGATTAACTCTTTATGCATGAAACACTCCTCAGCGAGGCCCTACTCTGTTGTCCTTTATCGGCATACTCTACCCTACCTTGAGGTTAACATAAAGGCGCTCCACTGAATATAGACTCCTCGTATCTTAGATACGAGGAGTCTATAGCTGCGGTGATATAATATGAATTATTAATTTAGCATCTTTACAGGATGAGCCATTAAAGCTTCTAACTTCTCCGCCGTGCCAAATGCGCTAAATATTCAGCATCAATATCCCCGGTGACATATTGCCCACTAAATACAGAATCTTCGAAAGTTTGGATGCCTGGATTTCCTTCCCGCACAGCGGCAATCAAAGCGTCTAGATCTTGAAAGATCAAGCCATCGGCGCCTAATAACTTTTGGATCTCTGCCACACTGCGGCCATGAGCAATGAGATCTTCGGCTCTAGGCATATCGATGCCATAGACATTGGGTGAAATGACTTCCGGTGCTGCGGACGCAAAATAAACTTTGTCAGCGCCTGCCTCACGAGCCAATTCAATGATTTCTTTTGAAGTTGTTCCCCTCACAATAGAATCATCGACCAATAAAACATTTTTATTTTTAAATTCAAGTTTAATGGCGTTTAGTTTACGTTGCACGGATTTACGGCGCACCGTTTGGCCGGGCATAATAAAAGTACGGCCGATATAATGATTTTTAACTAAGCCTTCGCGATATTTTAAACCCAAGCGTAAAGACATGGCGTAAGCAGCGGTACGGCTGGTTTCTGGCACAGGCATGACTACATCAATATCGTGTTCAGGCCAAAGACGCAATAACTTTTCCGCTAAAAATTCACCTAGCTTTAAACGAACTTTATAGACTAAACTCTTTGACAACACTGAATCGGGGCGTGCTAAATACACATATTCAAACAAGCAAGGAGATAATTGAACTTTGTCCGCGCAGATTTGGCGTTGCACTTCTCCTTGCAAATTCACAAAGACCGCTTCTCCAGGAGCGACATCGCCCACGGTATTAAAACCCAAACCATTAAGCGCCACCGTTTCAGAGGCAAACAGATAATCAAACCCAGGGCCTGCTATTTTCGGGCGTGCGCCTAGAGATAAAGGGCGAATACCATAAGGATCGCGAAAGGCCAAGATCCCATGTCCGACAATCAGCACCAAAACCGCATAAGCTCCTCGACAGCGAGCATGCACACCAGCAACGGCTTGAAATAATTTTTCAGCAGTCAAGCCCGTACTGGCCACTCGCTGCAATTCTTCGGCAAAAACATTTAATAATACTTCAGAATCGGATTGGGTGTTTAAATGTCGAAAACCTTGTTGCCAGAGCGCTGCTTTTAAGCTATCCGCATTGGTTAAATTACCATTGTGCACCAAACACAAACCATAAGGAGAATTAACATACAGCGGTTGAGCTTCGGCGGCAGAATCACTGCCCGCGGTAGGATAACGCACATGCCCCAAGCCATAATGGCCCCGTAAATTTAAAACATCTTCAGCCAAAATCACATCACGCACTAATCCCTTGCCTTTTTTAAGATGCAATTGCTGTCCTTCACAGGTCATGATGCCGGCGGCATCTTGACCGCGATGTTGCAATAGAGTGAGCGCATCGTATATATCCGAAGAGACCATTTGCTCAGAGACCAGACCCACAATTCCACACATAGCATCTACCCTTTTAATTTAGGATTTAAAGATCATAAAAATTTTTAGCCCTCTCCCCCAACCCCTCTCCCAGAGTACTGGGCGAGGGGAGTTTTCACTTTCCCCGGACAGTACTGCAGAGTACTGGGCGAGCGGAGTTTTCACTTTCCCCGGACAGTACTGCGGAGTACCGGGCGAGGGGAGTTTTCACTTTCTCCGGACAGTACTACGGAGTACCGGGCGAGGGGCGCTTTTTTAAATTTAAGAAACCGTATCCTGATCCTTGGGATCCGCTTTCTCCGCAACAGAAGTATAAGTTCCCCGATATTGATCCAACCAAGCAAAACAAGACTGCATATAACTGACCATACCCGATTCTTTCCACCAAGTCTTTTCTTTGAGGTTGGTATTTGAGATCCCCCAAACAATCAGACCCACCAGAGCCAAGCCACGCAATATTCCGAACAAGCAGCCCATAAACTTATCCAAATAAGTCGACTCTGCTTTTTTCATAAAATGCATCAAAATACTTTTTAAAATACTTCCCAACAATAGTGCCACTAAGATTAAACCAATCACCGCCGCCCAGAGACGCGCCTGTGCATTGGGAATTAAATCCACTAAATAAGTTTCAGCCCGCGTTGAATAAGTGAAAGAAACCCATAAAGCCACCAAAATCACAATAAAGGATAGCGATTCTCGGACAAACCCCCGAGTTAAGCCAATAATGCTCGACGCTAAAACAATGGCTATCAGCGTATAATCTAAGGCATTCAAACTAAATTCGGTGTGCATGTTTTTTTCTCCTCTTGCAAAACTTCGGCAACGGTATGAAACGATCCAAAAACCAGAAGAGTGTCTTCTTCTGAACTGTGCAAAACCGCTTGGGCATAGGCCTGCCCTACTGTATCATAACTTCTATACTGCTTAAAACCCAGGGTTTCAAACTGAGCGAGTATTTTTTGAAGAGAGGCTCCAGCAGGGTCTTTCAAAGGGGCTAAATACCAGATTGCAGGCTGTTCCCGCCAAGAGGTTAAACTAGCCGCTAAGTCTTTAGTCTCTAACATCGAAAAAACAATACGCAACTGCCCTGAGCTTCCTTGTTCCATGAGCTGTTGGCGTAATTGTGCACTGGATTGTGGATTATGGGCAACATCAATGATCCGCCTGGGTGCAAGGCCTAAAATTTGAAAGCGCCCCAGCACTTCTACACGGCTCAAGCCTTGCCGGATCGCCGTTTCTGATACGGTTAAGCAATCTTGTAAAAGGCTAATGGCTTGCAAGGCCAAACTGGCATTTTGCAGCAGTATTTTAGGTTTCGGCAAATTTGCATAATGCAGATTTAAACCTCGCCAAGACCAAGAATCTTTCGACACTTCATAAGAGAAGTCAACTCCTCGCAAATATAAAAGAGCCTTTTGCTCTGCTGCAAATTGACAGACTGAAGTTAAAGCTGATTCGTCCCCATAAATCGCCGGGCGATGAGGCCTAAAAATCCCCGCTTTTTCAAAGCCAATGGCTTCTCGAGTGTTTCCCAAATATTCGCAATGATCTAAATCAACGGTGGTCAAGATGCTCAGATCTGCATCGAGAATATTGACCGCATCTAGGCGACCGCCTAAACCCACCTCCAATAAAAGCAGATCCAAATCCGCATTTTTAAACAAATAAAGTGCCGCCAAAGTCGTGAATTCGAAATAAGTAAGCTTAATTCCTAAAAGAGCGGATTCAATCATTTCAAAAGCGGATATCAATTGGGCTTCTTCGACTTTGCGATTTCCAATAACAATTCGTTCATTGAACTCTAACAGATGCGGGGAAGTGTACACCCCTGTTCGATAACCTTCTGTGCTGTAAATAGCGTTTAAACAGGCAATCGTACTACCCTTACCATTGGTACCGCCCACGGTGATAATCGGGCAAGAAAAATCATCTAAATTTAAGCGTTTTGCTAAGGTGTGCACACGTTCCAAGGAGAGGTCGATGGCTTTAGGGTGTTGGCAAGCGATCCAATCCAACCATTGTGCAAGATTGCGCATCCTAATAAGCCATCAGTTTAGCCAATAATGCGGCGATCCGCGCAGGCATTTCCCGTCTATCCACGATCAAATCAATATGCCCATGTTCTAATAAAAATTCACTGGTTTGAAAACCTTCGGGTAAAATTTCACGTACGGTTTGTTCAATCACTCTGGGGCCTGCAAAGCCAATCAAGGCTTTGGGTTCCGCCATGATGATATCTCCTAACATGGCTAAACTGGCCGATACTCCGCCCATCGTCGGATCGGTTAACACCGAAATATAGGGCAATTTTTCTTGATGAAAGCGTTGTAAAGCAGCACTGGTCTTAGCCATTTGCAGCAAAGACACTAGCCCTTCCTGCATACGCGCCCCGCCACTGGCGGAAATACAAATAAAGGGACAACGCTCTTTTAAGGCGCGTTCAACGCCACGAACAAATTTTTCCCCGACAACAGCGCCCATAGAACCCCCAATGAAAGCGTATTCAAAAGCAGCCACCACCACGGGTTTTTCTTTGAGTTTTCCTAAAACGACCACTAGCGCATCTTGCTCATGGGTGTTTTTTTGCATTTGCGATAAGCGATCTTTATATTTCTTAGTGTCTTTAAATTTTAAGATATCCTGAGCTTCTAAAGAAGCGGCAATTTCCTCGCCACTGTCATCATCCAAGAGCTGGGCTAAGCGCGCACGCGCTGCTATGCGAAAATGATGACTGCATTTAGGGCAAACTTGTGCACTGCGTTCTAATTCTGGCTGATAGAGCATCCCCTTGCATTGAGGACAATTCACCCATAGACCCTCAGGAACCGTTCCTCCTTTATCTTCAGTTGAGGTACGGATCTTGGAAGGCAGCAATTTTGATAACCAACTCATGTTTAAACCCTCTTTTTCGAACAACAGAAACTTAGTATGCCTTTTAAATTCCAGGCTAAGTAAAAGCTCCCCTCGCCCGGTACTCCGGGAGAGGGGTTGGGGGAGAGGGCGCTTTTGCTTAGCCTAAGCTTTGAAAAGAACAACAGAAACTTAACGCATTCTAACTGAATCTGCAGAAGAGCTCAAATCTGCATCTTACCAAGAATGTAATAATATGCTAAAATGCCTAAATTATTGTATATTTTTCCTAAACAGGTCATTGTCTTCATGTCTAAAGAAAAAAGCCAGGGAAACAGCAGTATTGCTGTTCATAAAAAAGCCTGGCACGAATACCAAATCGAAGAACGCTTTGAAGCAGGCTTAGCCCTAGAAGGCTGGGAAGTTAAAAGCCTGCGCGCCGGAAAAGTGCAATTGGTGGACAGCTATATTATCCTGAAAGACTCCCAAGCCTGGCTGATAGGCACACAAATCACCCCGTTGAATACCAGTTCAACCCATATCAAACCGGTGGCGGACCGTACTCGAAAACTGCTTTTAAAGCGCCAAGAATTGAATAAACTCATCGGCTGCGTAGAGCGAGAAGGATATACCCTCATCCCTTTAGATTTACATTGGTACCACAATCGAGTTAAATTGAGCTTGGCTTTGGCAAAAGGAAAGAAACAATACGATAAAAGGGCCTCTGAACGAGATAAAGATTGGGCCAGAGATAAAGCCCGCTTGATGAAAATCAAACTGAAATAAGCTATACTCAGTCTTATAACCTATAAACACTGGTTGAAAATTGAACAATACATTTATTGAAGAAAAAATTAGTTTTACTCCCGTCGACAATACTCGTTTAGCACGGCTTTGTGGCCAGTTTGATGAAAACTTGCGTTTTTTAGAAAAGCGTCTTGGGGTGAGCATTTCTCCTCGTAGCGGTTCTTTTAAAGTCAGCGGATTACCGGAAGCGGTGATCCACGCCAGCAAAATTTTGGGGCATCTTTACCGCGAAACTGAACATCGTGAGGACTTAAGTCTGGAGAATATTCATATGCTATTGGAAGGTGAATCTGCATCTGGGAAATCCAAAGCCCCGCAGATAGGCGATGAAAAAATAGAGCTGAACAATCGGGCTGGGCGCTTATCCCCTAAAGGAGCTAATCAATGGGATTATTTGCATGGTATCAAAAATGAGCCCATTACCTTTGGGATTGGTCCTGCAGGAACGGGTAAAACTTTCTTGGCTGTTGCAATGGCCGTAGATGCCTTAGAAAAAGAAATCGTTCATCGCATTATTCTAACCCGCCCGGCCGTTGAAGCCGGCGAACGCCTAGGGTATTTGCCAGGTGATCTGGCACAGAAGGTTGATCCTTATCTGCGTCCATTATACGACGCCCTCTATGAAATGCTGGGCTTTGAACAAGTGGGTAAACTGCTGGCTAAGAATCGCATTGAAATTGCACCTTTAGCCTATATGCGTGGCCGAACTTTAAACGATGCTTTTATCATTCTCGATGAGGGGCAAAACACCACTAAAGAGCAAATGAAAATGTTTTTAACGCGGATTGGTTTTGGATCTATCGCAGTGGTCACCGGAGACATTACTCAAATTGATTTACCCAGATCTATCCCTTCTGGGCTCATTCACGCCATTGATGTTTTAAAGGGCGTGCCCAATGTTCATTTTACCTATTTTCAATCCCAAGATGCCGTCAGGCATCCCATCGTGCAAGAAGTCATTCGAGCCTATGAACGATATGATGCGGATCATAATCAATGAGCACTCAGAATCATTTTTCACTGATTTTACAAAATGTGGCGGATGCCCAAAATTTGCCCTCTGAAGCTGAGTTTGCGCTCTGGTGTTCTAAAGCTTTAGAACACGGCTTAAGCGATCAACAGTTAAAAGTCGATACCCCGTGGGAAATCACGGTACGCATAGTTGAGGCGAGTGAAAGCCAAAACTTAAACCGTGAATATCGCCATAAAGACTATCCAACCAATGTCTTATCGTTTGATTATGAAGATCCCTTTTCCGATCTCAATTTTGAAGACGATGATCATCCTGGCAATCTAAGCTTAAACATGGGCGATATCGTGATCTGTTCTTCTATTGTTGAAAAAGAAGCAGAAGAACAAGCAATTCCTTTACGGGATCATTATGCTCATTTAACAGTCCATGCCAGTTTGCATTTGTTGGGTTATGATCATGAAGATCCACAGGAGGCTGAAAAAATGGAAAGCCTCGAAATTAATATTTTGCACACTTTAAGTTTTAACAATCCATATGAGGGAACACTGATTTTATGAACGATGATGCTGAAAACGAAAGTTCTCACCAGAAAACAACAAGCGCTCCCAAAGGCTGGTTAGGACGGTTAAGCCAAGCATTACTGCGTGAGCCACAAACATTGGAAGAACTGATGGATATGCTGCGTGAAGCCACGCAACAAGGGATCATCGAAAACAATGCTTTGCAAATGCTCGAAGGTGTTCTATCCGTTGCAAAATTACAAGCCCGCGACATTATGGTCCCACGTTCACAGATGGTTGTGGTAGAAGCGGATGAACCACTCGCCGTGTTCTTACCTCGCATCACTGAATCAGGGCATTCACGCTTTCCAGTGATTGCCGAAAATCGCGATGAAGTCATTGGCTTATTATTGGCTAAAGATCTCTTAAGTTATGATCTCCACCATCCAGAAGCCAGCAACCATCTGCAATTACAAAGCATCTTGCGCAAGGTGGTCTTTATTCCGGAAAGTAAACGTGTCGATGTGCTACTTCGAGAATTTCGCATGCAATTCAATCATATGGCTATTGTGATTGATGAATATGGCGGTGTTTCAGGCTTAATCACGATAGAAGATATTTTAGAAGAAATCGTCGGTGAAATTGAAGATGAATACGATAATGATGAAGAAGAGAATATCCTCGAACATGATGAACTCAATTTTACCATCAAAGCGCTCACTCCAATTGCTGAGTTCAATGATTATTTTAATGCACAGTTCAGTGATGAAGAATTCGATACCATTGGCGGATTGCTCATAGCTCAATTTGGACATCTACCCAAAAGAGGCGAAAGCATTGTCTTGAATGATTTTCATTTTAAAGTCTTGCTGGCCGATAATCGCAGGGTTAAAACTTTAGAGCTGATTCTGCATAAAAATGAAGATATTATTGGTTCTTAAATGAAGCGTGAACCCGTGACATCGCATAATTCAATTTATCAATATCCTGTTTACTGACCCCACAGGCCCGATAATGTTCTGGCCAATCTTGCATTTGAAGCACAAGATCTCTGCAAATATCTTTGGCTTGGTCCTCTATTGAGCGACAATTATCTTTGCCGGTCGGCGACAATTAAGATTGCCGGTTAGGGGGGATTGCTTTAACCTATCTTGTACTATTTACAAGCAAAAGGAAAAGCAATG
>VFKP01000099.1 GCA_009885495.1 Gammaproteobacteria bacterium
AACCTCTAAGTTTCACTTGGAAGTCCATACGCCCAATGTATTCAATATTGCCATCGGCTAAATAGCGGACCTTATCGCCGGTCTTGTAAATCCGCGCCTTGGGATCATCCACGAAAGGATTTTGAATGAATTTTTCTTGAGTCAGCTCTGGCTTATTTAAATATCCACGGGCTAAACCCAAGCCCCCAATACACAGCTCTCCTGGGACGCCAATGGGAACGGGTTGCAAGTTTTTATCTAGGATATAAATTTGGATATTATCAATAGGCTTTCCTAGAGAAACAAAATTAAGGCCATCATTTAACTCAGATTTTGAAAATGTACTATAAACCGTCGCTTCTGTAGGTCCATATAAATTATACAAACTCACTTTTGGAAACGCCTTTAAACAATCCTCTTTCAATTGCAATGACAACGCTTCCCCACCAGAAAAAATACGTTTCAAATCTTCAAGTGCTTGCAAATCCTTATTAACTAAACTGATAAATAAAGACAAAAGACTCGGCACCATCTGTAAATTAGTGATTTTCTGTTTTTGAATATACCTAAATAGTTCATACGGTTCTTTTTCCAGATCTTGCTTTGCAACAACCAAGCAAGCACCATTTAAGAGAGGTAAAAATATTTCCCAGATAGATGCGTCAAAAGAATGAGGTGTTTTAAATAAAAAGCGATCGCTTGAATTGAACCCGAATTCTGACCACATCCAATGCATATAATTAACCACGCTCGCCTGCTCAATAATGACCCCTTTGGATTCTCCTGTCGAACCTGAAGTATAAATAATATAAGCAGCCTCTTTGGGACCACTGTCTCGCCCTAAATTTTCTTTTGAATAGGCCTCAATATGTTCTCTTTGTTTTTCAATATCAACCAGAGCTAGATCGTCTTGACTGAATAGGGCTTGAAGTTTTTGACAACCTTTGAGATCAGTGATTATCACTCTAGGTTTGGCATCTTTTACAATGTAAGATACGCGCAGACTAGGATAAGAAACATCAATAGGAACATAGGCGGCGCCAACTTTCAAGACTGACCATATGCTGATTAAAACCTCTATCCTTCTTTCCATATAGATCGCGACAAAATCACCCGGCTTTACTTCTAAATCCTCCAAATAACGTGCCAGCTGATTGGCCTGTTCATTTAAAGCCTTATAATTCAAACTCATATTCTCATCTTGCAAAGCAAGCGCTTCCGGGCTAATCTCTACTTGGTTTTCAAACAATTGGCAAAGAGCAATGTCTTCAAGATGAGTTTTTTGGCTCATGCTCCAGTCTATTAAAACTGTTTTCTTTTCTATCGGCGATAACAGTGCTAACTGTTCAACCGCCCTATCAGGAGAGCCAACAATACTCTCTAGTAGAATATTAAAATGTTCTGCCATCCTTAGAATAGTATCTTTTTTGAAGAGTCGTTGATTATACTCAAAGCTTCCAAGCAATCCTTGACTTGAATCTTCAAGGTCGACAAAGAGATCGAACTTAGCAATGTCAATATCGAAAGGTTCTTTAATCACTTCTAATTGTTCAAAATTAAACTCTGCACGGTCTAGATTGACTAAGGTAAACATCACTTGAAATAGCGGGTGATGGCTTAAGCTGCGTTCAATTTTCAAAACTTCAATCAGCTTTTCAAAAGGGACATCTTGGTTATCATAAGCCGCCAATGAAGTGGCTTTGATTTGCTGCAAGATTTCTTTAAAACTCATTTTAGAGCTAAAATTCGCCCTAATAGCCAAGGTGTTACTGAAAAAACCAATCATCGCCTCAAGCTCAGCATGGTTACGATTCACTATCGGCGTTCCAATAACAATATCTTCGTTGCCAGAATAGCGATATAATAAAACTTGAAAAGCCGCCATCAAAACCATAAATAAGCTAGACTGCTCCTCCGCCGCTAAATGTTTTAATTTCTGCGTGATGTCTAAAGAAACCTCAAATGAACAAGATGCCCCTTCATGCTTTTCGATGGCAGGACGGGGATAATCTACCGGCAGTTCAATACAAACGGGAACCTCCGCTAACTGATTTTTCCAATAATCGACTTGCTTTTCAAATCGCTCACCTTTTAAATATTCTTGTTGCCAATAAGCAAAATCCGCATAATCAATGTTTAATACGGGTAAATTCAAAGCTTGTCCGTAAGCATAATAATTGTAAAAAGCACTCACCTCACGAGCAATGATGCCAAAAGAAAAGCCATCCACAATGATATGATGAAAATTCATGACCAAAACATGTGTCAATTCATCCAGACGGGCTAATTTAACACGCATCAAAGGACCTTTAGACAGATTAAATCCTTGCATAGTTTCTTCGCGAATCCATCTATTTAGTTTTTCATTTTTCAGCTCTACTGTAAGTTCAGAGAAATCTTCTGCCTGCAGCGCCAACTCCAAACTATTTAAAATAATTTGCAGGCCTTCGCCATCAACCGTCTGAATTAAAGTTCGCAGCGAAGAATGACGGGCAATCAAGGCATTCATTGCCTCTTCTAAAGCCCGGGCGTTTAAGACTCCGAGTAAACGATAGACTACTGGCACATTGTATAAGGCTGTTCCCGGCTCGTATTGCTCGATAAACCATAAACGCCTCTGAGCAAAGGAGAGACCCTGACGGAGGTTTTCAGGCGCTGGACTAATATGAGCAAAATAATCCTGGCTCAAATGCTCTTCAAGATAAGCCGCTAATCCCGCCACCGTCGGGCTCTTAAAGAAATACTGCAGGGGAATTTTAGTATCATATTTTTGTTGTAAAGCCGCCGTCACCTTAGTCGCTAAGAGCGAATGGCCGCCCAATTCAAAAAAATTATCTTCCACGCCCAAATGTTCATTATTCAGCACCGCTCTAAAAATTTCGACTACACCCAATTCTATAGGCGTACGTGGCTCCACGCTTATTCTATCTTCAAAGTTTACAGAGGGCGCTGGCAGAGC
>VFKP01000034.1 GCA_009885495.1 Gammaproteobacteria bacterium
CCTACACCAGGTTCTGCTCCAGAGCCAAGAGTCGCTTATCCTCAGGTCAAACCTTACACCGCAGGGATGCGGTGTAAGAGCCCCCAGGGACGGGTTTACGGCGTGTTTGACCGAGGGTGAGCGACTCTGGGCTCGTTCTGGCTCTGCCCTCTCCCCCAACCCCTCTCCCAGAATACCGGGCGAGGGGAGCTTTTAGGTACTCTGGGAGTTGAAAGGCATACAATCACATTAGACAAATTCAGCAAATACAGCCCGAATTTTTTCAATGGCTTTATCAATCAGAGCTTCGTCGATCACTAAAGGCGGCGCTAAACGAATGACGATATGATGGGTTTCCTTACTTAAGATCCCTGCTTGCATCAGCTTTTCAGCAACCTCGCGACCACTTAACAGTTTAGGATCAAGCTCAATACCCACCATCAGGCCTCGCCCGCGAATATCACGAATGCCGGCATGCTGAATAGTCTTAAGCCCTGCCATTAGGCGAGCACCCAATTGAGTAGCACGTTCAGCCAGTTTTTCTTCTTCCATCACTTTCAAAGCCGCTAAACCTACCGCAGCAGCCAAGGCATAACCGCCAAAAGTACTGCCATGATCGCCAGGCTTTAACACGGACATCACGCGATCGTCTGCTAAAACCATGGACACCGGCAAAACACCCCCGCCCAAAGCCTTGCCTAAAATCACTAAATCAGGGCGCACACCTTCATGATCGCAGGCTAAGCGTTTGCCGGTTCGCCCTAAACCTGTTTGAATTTCATCGGCAATGAATAAAACATTATGGCGTTGACACAGTTCAGCACAAGCTTTTAAATAGCCCGCTGGTGGAACAATAATGCCCGCTTCACCTTGAATAGGTTCGACAATAAAGGCCACGGTATTGGGCGTAATCGCTTTTTCTAAAGCGGCTAGATCGCCATAGGGCACAATATTAAATCCTGCTGGAAATGGACCAAAATCAGCGCGATATTGCTCTTCAGTCGACATGCCGACAATGGCAATAGTACGACCATGAAAATTATTGGTACAGGCAATAATTTCAGCTTTATTTTGGGGTACTTTTTTAACTTGATAGCCCCATTTGCGAGCAATCTTTAAAGCCGTTTCCACGCCTTCAGCGCCCGTATTCATAGGCAGGGCTCTATCATATGAAAACAGTTGGCAGGCATAACTTAGGAAATCTCCTAATACATCCGTATAATACGAACGAGACACCATCGCTAAACGCGATAATTGTGTTTCTAAGGCTTTAACAATTTTAGGATGCAAATGCCCATGACTGACCGCAGAATACGCGCTCATCATATCGATGTATTCACGTCCTGCTTCGTCCCATACGCGCGCGCCTTCTCCTTTGACTAAAACCACAGGCAAAGGATTATAATTGTGTGCACAAAATTTTTGTTCTAATTCGATAGCCGATGACATAAGATTAATCTCACAATAATGGTTGACGTTTTACGACAGCATCCAATGCTTGCAATTGATCCATCAGTTCTGCCATGCGATCTAAGGGCCAAGAATTAGGGCCATCGCTTAAGGCTTTATCGGGGTTTGGATGCGTTTCTAAAAATAAACCTGCAATCCCAACGGCCACTGCAGCACGCGCTAGAGTCGGCACGAATTCGCGCTGACCGCCCGAAGAAGTCCCTTGTCCACCCGGCAATTGCACCGAATGCGTGGCGTCAAAAACTACCGGCGCCTGACAATCACGCATGATGGTTAAGGCCCGCATATCTGAAACCAAATTATTATAGCCAAAAGAAGCACCGCGCTCACAAACCATGATCCGATCATTGCCCACGGCACGGGCTTTGGCGACCACATGTTTCATATCCCAGGGCGCTAAAAACTGACCCTTTTTGATATTGATGGGTAAACCCGTGGCCGCGACTTTTTGAATAAAGTTGGTTTGACGACATAAAAAAGCCGGTGTTTGCAGCACATCCACCACAGAGGCCACTTCCTCTAGGGGACTGTCTTCATGCACATCGGTGACAATAGGCACACCGATCTCTTTTTTCACTTTTTCTAAAATCGCCAAGGCTTTTTCAGTGCCTAAACCGCGAAAGCTATCATGAGAAGAACGATTGGCCTTATCAAAAGAAGATTTATAGATAAAATGAATGCCTCGAGCCAACATCATTTCTTTGAGATACCCTGCCGTTTCTAGCGCTAAGCTTTCACTTTCAACCACACAAGGCCCTGCCATCACAAACAGAGGCTGGTCAATACCCACTTTAAAACCACAGAGTTCCATTGTTTTCCCCTTAGACTAATGTTTTGCTGCAAAAGAATCTGCCGCAACAGGCTGTTTAATTATTTTTGCATTGAGCTTTCGTGCGGCTAAAATAAAGCTTTCAAATAAAGGATGCCCTTGTCGAGGTGTTGAGGTAAATTCAGGATGAAATTGGCAGGCTAAAAACCAAGGATGATCCGCCAATTCAATCATTTCAACTAAATTTTCTTTCTCAGAGCGACCACTCACCTTCAAACCCTTCGCTTCTAATGCTGGCAAAAGTGCATTATTGACTTCATAGCGATGACGATGTCTTTCAATAATACTATTTTTTCCATACGCGCGCGCGGCTAAAGAATCAGCAGATAAATCAGAACGATAAGCGCCTAAACGCATACTACCGCCTTTATCGGCATCTTCTTCTCGCAATTGAACGGCCCCGGTATTCGCCTGCCATTCTGTGACCAAGGCCACCACTGGATGCGCTGTTTTTGAATTAAATTCCGTGCTATTGGCATCTTTCCAATGCAATACATTACGCGCAAATTCAATCACTGCAATTTGCATGCCCAAACAGATCCCTAAATAGGGAATTTTTTGTTCTCGAGCGTATTGTACGGCTTTGATCTTGCCTTCACTGCCGCGAGCACCAAATCCTCCGGGCACTAAAATAGCATCCATTCCTGATAAAATAGAAACGCCCTGGTTTTCAATCTCTTCGGCATCAATGGCGTGAATTTTCACTCGAGTACGGGTGCGCAAGCCCGCGCTGTGCAAAGCTTCATTTAAAGATTTATACGCATCGGCCAACTCTACATACTTACCCACCATCGCTAAATGGATCTCTTGATCTAAAATTTTATCGGCATCAACGACCGCCTGCCATTCACTTAAATCGGCCAAGGGAGCCGCCCATTTAAATTTCTCCAACACCAAATCATCCACCCCCTGTTTTTGCAACACGGAAGGGATACGATACACATTATCAACATCAGGCATAGAAATAACGGCTTTAGATTTCACATCGGTGAATAAGGCAATTTTAGCGCGATCGTCTTCATGTAAATTTTCTTCAGAACGACAAATTAAAATATCTGGCTGAATACCTATGGAGCGCAGTTCTTTCACCGAATGCTGTGTAGGTTTGGTTTTAATTTCCTGTGAAGTTCTCAATACCGGCACTAAAGTCAAATGAATACACAGCGCCTGCTCAGAACCGAGTTCACTGCGCATTTGCCGTATGGCTTCTAGAAAAGGTAAAGATTCGATATCACCCACCGTGCCACCGACTTCTACGATCGCCACATCCATGCCTTCAGCACCCTTGGCAATCACGGTTTTAATTTCATCGGTAATATGTGGGATCACCTGTACGGTTTGCCCTAAATAATCGCCACGACGCTCTTTGGCAATCACCGAAGCATAAATACGCCCAGTGGTGCAATTATTATTGCGCGTCATGCGCGTATGCACAAAACGTTCATAATGGCCTAAATCGAGATCCGTTTCCGCGCCATCTTCGGTGACAAAGACTTCGCCATGTTGAAAAGGGCTCATCGTGCCAGGGTCGACATTAATGTAAGGATCAAGCTTGATTAAGGTGACCTTTAAACCCCTGGCTTCTAGCAGGGCGGCCAATGATGCGGAGGCAATACCTTTGCCTAAAGAAGAAACAACTCCACCGGTCACAAAAATAAATTTACTCATGATAAACCCCAAACGAGGACGCAAAACTGTGCATACGATGGAACAATAGAATAACACAGCTCGGGGGATAAAGGCAAATGCTATACCGCAGGCTTGAGAGCACGAGGGCTTGAAGGTTTGGGCTTAATCCTAGAGCCAGCTGGGGGGCAGCTTTTCACACTGGCCAACTGACATCAATTACCTTGATGGCTATTCTTTCCTGTTCTTCTGGGGTCAATTGCTGCAAAAGTCGCTTTTGAAGGTCCTGAGGCGTCTTTGCTTTCCTGCCACCATCGCCAGGTGCACGGGGCTGTTTCGAACGTTGTTTCGTTTGAGCTTTAAACCAAAAAATAACATAAATGCCGTGTCCATTGGCACCTGTGGATGTAGTGTATTGATTGATGAGTTGTTCTCTAAGTTTGACCGATAGCTTCTCACTAAAATCACATTTAATTTCAATGGGTATTTTATATTGTTGATATACAACAGTGATATCCGCTCGTTTGTGCAAGCGATGATCCACTTCAGACTCGCAAGATATCGCCATGGGTAAAGCTTCCCGTAGATGGTCTAGCAGACGGTTCCGGCAAAAATCTTCATCTTCTGGGATTCTTTCTTTTGTATCTCTATTCTCCCAATAGATTTCATGTTTATTGGCATTACTTTTTTCAATATTATTAATAATATCGTCTAACTTATCTAAGGTGATTGCCCATAAATCTTGCTCATTTATGGGTAGGGATTGCCTAAGAACTTTAGCCACAGCCGGCGCTGTTAATGGAACATTTTCGCGATGCCGTTTCTGAATTTGCTGGGCTTGTTTTAGAAAAGGGTGAATTTTTTCTGTTGCTTCTGCATCACATAAACGCAATAATGCACTACCCGCCTCTTCGGTAGAATCTCTCTTAAGAACTTCAATTAGTCTTTGGAGTAATAAATTATTGGGAGCGGCACTTAAAAATACCTCAAGATATGGGGTAAATAATGCAATAAAATCTGCGATAACATGAGGAGGCAAAGGATATAAAATTAATATGGAGTTAAAATTGGTTTCTATAAATCTTGCCAAGCTTAGAATACGTGCTGAAGAGTTTCCTAGATACTTTAACAAGGTTTGTGCATAGTCTGAAGGCGATAGCAACGCTGCTGCCGCATACCAATAGACTTTTTGTGCATCATCAATGCTTTCTAAACTTATTTTATGTTGAATGACTGCATTCAAACCCGGCAATCGTTGCTTGAATGCACTCTCTAATAGTCTGTCTAGATAACCCAGTTGGGTGATATTGGCTCGAAGAGGAAATACCCGTAAGAGTTCTAAAACGGTTCTTTGAACAATATGTGTATTGCTTAACAATTGATAAAAGCCGGCATTAATGGGGAACTCTGGTGTGCCCAGCTTTTTGGTTTGTTCGGCAAAACTTATCATCACTTCAACCAGCACATCCAAATGGCTCAAACTCAATGCATTCAACCAGTCGGGCACAGAGTCATACCCACAGAGATAAAATGCAATGATACTGGCAACAGTGCCTTCGCAGATATTTGTTATTTCAGTAGGCGTATCTTGCCAGATCAAATCCACACCAATCAGACAGGGAAAGTTTAAGCGATAAATCTTACCTCGATTATAAAGCTTAATAATCTCAAGTGCTGTGAGTAAATCTTTTCTCTCGAGGCAGCGCTTGAATCCTTCTTTTGCCGCTTGATACAAAGCCACACCGTCAACGCCAAAATGTTTTTTAAAATTATTTTCTCTATCTATCTTTGGGTTGTCTGGAACTCCGCGCCAAATGTCTGCAAGATATCCCAGGATACCAGGAGCTGCGCTGCCATTTTGAATAACAGATAATTTTTTCATTAGTTTTATCTGAATATCATTTGGCACTCTTAAGGCGCTATCATCGGGATTCTGATGTTGTTCCAAAACATCCTCCCATTGTGACTGCAGCCAGTCTTTTTTATCGAGATAAGAGAGTACCCACTCATCTAATTTCTGTCTGATGAAGATAAAATCATTAGGATAAGCTTTACATAATAAATTAATGGCTTGCTTTAGGCAATATTCATTTAACTGAGCATTATCAAGGGTTGCTGCTTTTTCAAAATACCAGATGTTCATACTTGGAGGAGGTGTAATATAAGTTAAATAGTGAATATCTTTAAACCAGTTATCTGTTGCTTGCTGTGCTCGGTCGAGAAGGAAATCCATTACATCTTGGTATCGCTGTGGATGTTGGGCAAACCACCGATCTATTTCTTGCTCAGCTCTATCTTGTTTCCCAAAATTGTCTAAAAATCCCCCCAATTTTAGGGCGTTAAACAGTTGCTCTACGGGCATATTTAAGCCGCAAGTATGGATTATTTCTAGTAACAGAAGGGATAGCAATGGTTGAAAATAAATACCTAAGTCTTTATGCTCAGCCAGAAAATAAAATAATTTTTCTGCCAATAAGGGTAATTCTGACTCTAATGTTTTATGAACAATAGCCTCATTTAAAAATGGGTGATAATAATTTCTAAAAAATGATTCATCGTTCATATAGATTGTATTTAAATACTTAAATAATTCATCTATAGTTAAATATTGTGGATAGAGATAAGCTAATGCTTCATCAATAATATTATTCTCTACTAAACTATTTATCTGTTCTATTAACAGTTTTTCCACTTCAATGTCGAAACCAGGCATGACTGTGTCCGGTGAATTTAAAATCATAAGTACATATTGACGTTGTGTTGACGTAAACTGCTGATAGTCACTTAAAATTGATTTAAATTGATCGCTGAGTTCCAGCAATGCCAGAGCAGAAAAAGTGTACATCAATGTTGGCGGAATGAAAGACAATGGGGTTTTAATAAGTGCTTCAAAAACAGCTGTTCTGTCTTCTATTGACCAGTATTGAACATCGCCATAATAAAGTGCAGCCAAGGGACTTGCTGCCACAATCCAGCGTCGCATCGCAAGATGGTGTTGTGCCAACCAACCACACAATCCCCATAATGAGGTTTTGATATACTCATCAGCGTCCAATAAGACCTGTTTTAAACGTTTAATCGATAACCCTTTGTGTGTGATTTTCTCGCAAATCCAACGAGAAGCTAAATACTCAGCAACACTGCGATGCGCAGGCACGACGTGCTCTTTTCCACACGGGGTGAATAATTTTTTTTGTACGGCTAATGCAGTTGCTGTTCTATTCTCAGGATCACAATCATCTATAGTGATAAACTGATGATCCGAACTGGACTCATCCAAGGCAACGCCTGGGTTGTCAGTTAATAAGAGTATGGAACATAAATATCCGGCAGCAAGAATTATATCTCGAGGTTTTATAGGATCTTCTCTGTGTCTTTGACGATGCAGAGGATTATTCTCATAAGCCAATTGTTCACAAGCCAGCTGATAAACTTCCTCGCGATTTTTAGGCCATTTTTTGCTCTGAATGGCTTTCACCATCAAATTCAGCATTTCTGGATTTTTCAATAAATCATCAACACCAAAATTTTTAGCTTTTTGCATAAAGTCTTCAGGATCTAAGTCTAATTCTTCTTCTAATAATTGTAGAACTTCATTTTCGGATAAAGAGACTAATTCTAATAAAGTTAAATGATTATCGGGGCACAGTTCTGTTAAAGATTCTTTAATCCCTCCGTACCAATTGGCAGCACGACAAGCTAAACGGAAAGGTGGACTCGCCAATCGCATCAATTGTGCTTTTATTTTTTCTATGAGAAAAATGTCTATTTGAATTTCATCTAAGCCATCCAAGAAAAGTGTTTTATCTCGCCATTGATCAATATCAGCCGTAATAAATGCTGCAATAGAAATATACTCGCCTCCTACTGCTAGAGCCTCTTTTCTTAGGGCTGTTGTTTTGCCAGCGCCCGGCTCACCGAGTAATACCCAGGCATGATGCTGGCGAAAAGAGTCAATAGCCAGCATTTTGCTATTTAATTCATACTCTTTTGTACCGCTTATATCGTGTACTTGTCGCGCAATCTCAATCATTGTGACCACTCTTTCACCCAATCACTCACCGCTTGGCTCAGGAATTCCGCAATGCTAATACTACCCTCTCCTATATACACGGCCTTGGCTTTTGGGTATTTCTTCATAAATGCGTGCAGTCCGCCAGGAAATTTTGGTCTGCCACTTTTCACTTCTAAAGCAAAAAGCTTTTCTCCGCTTAATAAAATAAAATCAACTTCGGGATTTTGATCGTCTTTTCCTTGGCGCCAATAAAACAATTGTTCTTTGGATGATTTGGTATTCATTAAATGGGCGCCCACGACACTTTCAACTAAACGGCCCCAATAAGTACGATCCGCGATCGCTTCACTGAAAGAATAGTCTGAAAGTGCGGATATAAATGCCGTATTAAATACTTGCCATTTAGGCGGCGATTTTCGTCTGCCAACTTCTTGCGGTGCATAGTTCATTAATCCCGTTAATAACTCTGCTTTAGATAACAATTGCTGATAATCAGTAAGCGTTGTCGTATTACCCGCATCGTGTAGCTGTCCTAGGATTTTATTGTACGCCAGGATTTGCCCAGAAAAAGCACTCCCTAGCTTAAATAAAGATTCTAGTAATGCCGGCTTATTCACTCTGGCCATCTGCAATATATCGTTATTGATATAAGGCTCAATATACGCATCTCTGATCTCATTTCTCCAGCGCAGCTCATCATGAATTCTATTCACCGGACCTGGATAACCACCAAAATAAATATATTCATCCAAGTTTATATCAAAGGCAACTTGCATTTCTTGATAAGACCAGTGAGTCATATGAATTTGTTCGTAACGCCCTAATAAACTTTCTGTGAGACCTTTTTGCATAAGCCAAGGTGAAGATCCCAGTAACACGACATGCATGCGCAAGTCAGTGCGTCGGTCAGCATCCCAAAGCCCTTTAACCACTTCAGACCAACGGGGAATTTTCTGAATCTCATCAATAACCAGTACAAAAGGCATCGTCTGTTTTAAAGGGTGTTCTTGTGCTTTGACACGGGCTCTTTTCCATACTTCAGTTAGCCACTCAGCAGTGGGTATTGCCCCCAAACGACGACTGATCGTATCACTTGCCATATCTATGTCCAGATCTATGGCATTTGGATCATCCACCGCAACGAAATAGTAGGCATCATCTGGATATTTTTCTAATAATTGCTTTAGCAGATAGCTTTTGCCAACACGGCGAGGGCCCGCAACGATAATGATACTATCCGGCGGTTCAGCCAGACATTGAGCTAAAATTCGGGCTTGAGAGCGTTCAAATGCCATGAGTTACCTTATTGAGTGAGTATACTCAATATTATAAATTATCATTTGAGATATAGCAAGGCTAAATTTAATATATTGAGTGATTCCACTCAATATATTAAATTTAGCCTTATAGTAAGAGATAAGTCGAATTGTCGGATCGAATAGAAGTAGAGCCCAACTCTGACGGATCCCTACAATAATCAGCTCTAAATATGAGAGTTCTCTTCTAGTAATGGATTATATGTGATTGATTTTATGAGAAAAGTAAGCAAAAAAACTCTCTTACAGCGCCTGCAAATACTGATCTTTAATCTTGACATAATACGCCGCGCTATAGGCAATGCGCTCTTTTTCTTCTGTAGTCAGAGGCCTTTTCGCTACCACAGGGCTACCGAAATACAAATAGCCGCTTTCTAACACTTTGCCTTCAGGCACTAAGCTACCGGCCCCAATAATAACCTCTGATTGCACCACAGCAGCATCCAAAATAATGCTGCCCATGCCGATTAAAACGCGATCGTGGATCTGACAACCATGCAAGAGCACACGATGCCCTGCGGTGACTTCATCGCCGATGATGAGCGGACAACCATTGGGATTATAAGGGCCGGCATGCGTCACATGTAACACGCTATTGTCTTGAATATTACTGCGTTCGCCAATCACAATGCGATGTACATCGCCTCGTGCTGCCACATGTGGCCAAAACGAACTGTCTGTCCCTATTGTAACATCGCCTACCACCACAGCACTTTCATCAATATAAACTTTCGACCCCAGCTTAGGCAGAAGTCCTTGATAAGCACGAATAGACATACAATTTACTCCTTAACCTTCAGCGATCAAGGCTGATTTTCTTCCCAATACGCTCGCACACCTTGTTCTACCGATTTGAAATCCGCATCATAGCCCGCTTGGCGCAGCAAAGACAAATCCGCTTCTGTAAAACTCTGATAATGACCTTTCAGATGATCGGGAAAAGGAATGTAAACAATTTCACCCCTTTGTGCATTGCTGATCACAGCCTTGGCCACATCATTGAAAGTTTGTGCCTGTCCTGTGCCGACATTAAAAATACCGCTGACACTGGAATTTTGCCATAGCCAAAGATTCACCGCCACCACATCATCGACATAGACAAAATCGCGACGTTGTTCTCCAGGACCATAACCATCAGAGCCTTCGAATAATCGCAATTCATTGCCTTTTTTCAGTTGTTCTTGAAAATGAAAAGCCACACTGGCCATACTGCCTTTATGCGATTCTCCCGGGCCATACACATTAAAATAACGACAACCGGCGATCTGTGATTTGGCTGAGTCTAAATGTCGGCGTACCCATTGATCGAATAAAAATTTTGAATAGCCATACACATTGATTGGTTTTTCATATTGCAATGCTTCACGGAAAGTTTGATTCTCGCCATACACCGCAGCACTGGAAGCATAAATAAACGCCGTGCCATTTTCCAGAGCATAGCTCAACAGCGTTTTTGAATATTGATAATTATTTTCCATCATATAACGGCCATCCCATTCAGTGGTCACCGAACAAGCGCCTTGATGGAAAATCACTTCGACATCTTGAGGGCCTTGGCCTTGAAGCATACGGTTTAGAAAAACTGTTTTGTCTTCATAGTCCGCTATTTTGCGCTCGGCAAGATTGGCAAACTGTTGCCCCTGACTCAGATCATCTACGGCTAAAATATCTTCACGCCCCATCTCGTTTAAAGCTTTGATGATACGAGAGCCGATAAACCCGGCAGCACCTGTGACGATAATCATAATGGCTCCTCATTTGGAATATGTTGACGTATTCTTTACTGTAGAGATCAGCAGTATAAAACCCTCTCCCCCAACCCCTCTCCCGAGGTACCGGGCGAGGGGAGCTTCTAAGCTTTCCCCGGACAGTACTGCGGAAAGCGTGCGGGAAGAGCTCTTTAAGTCTCGCGAACAACAGCACCGCGTTTAATTTTATCGATCATAGACGTCGTTGAATGGCCTTCTACAAAGGATAAACATTTCACTTGTCCGCCATTGGCAATAACGGCTGTAGCGCCGGCAATGGTTTTACCTTCCCAATCACCGCCTTTGACTAAAATATCCGGTAATACTTGAGAAATCAATTTTTCCGGTGTCTCTTCAGAAAAAGCCAGCACCCAATCCACGGCTTGTAAACCACTTAACACCGCCATACGATGCGTTAAAGGATTAATCGGACGATTTTCACCTTTATTTTGTGCTTTAACCGAAGCATCATCATTCACGGCAACAATTAAATAATCGCCTAAGCGACGCGCTTCTTCCAAATAGCGAATATGCCCGGGATGCAAAAGATCAAAACAGCCATTGGTCATCACCACTTTTTTGCCCTGAACTTGTGCCATACGCACCAAGGATATTAAATGAGCTTCATCGACTACACCTGCAGAGCTGCCTTCTTCCGCACGCAATTCTTGCTGGATCTCAACGGCACTGACACTGGAAGTCCCTAATTTAGCCACAGACAGGCCTGCGGCCACATTGGCCAAATGCATAGCCTCTTGCCAGGCTAAGCCTAGCGCCATACCGGTGGCTAAAGTGGAAATCACCGTATCACCGGCACCGGTGACATCGAATACTTCTTGTCGATGTGCCGGTAGATGCAAGGCTTCGGCATTTCTTGCGACCCAAAGCATACCCTCTTTACCCAAAGTAATGAGGATATGCTCAAAGGCAAATCGCTCTAACAAATGTCTGGCCTTTTCAATGCGCTCATCCTGGCTGCGGCAAGGCCCCACCACCGCTTCAAATTCTTTGCGATTGGGTGTGATCAGCGTTGCACCCTGATACACGGAAAAATCATTATTCTTAGGATCAACCAAGACTTGCAAGCCTTGCTCTTTAGCTGCAGCGATCAATGCGGAAACATTGCCCACCACGCCCTTGGCATAATCGGAAATAATCAGCACTCTAGCCTGTGAAAAATAAGTTTGCAAGCGTGTTTCCAACACTTGATCATGGGAAGCTATTTTTTCAAAATCTAGACGCAACAATTGTTGATCATGGCTTAGAATACGCAGTTTTCGTGTCGTCGGCCTATCTGCTAAATGGATGAGATGCGATTCAATGCCTTTATCTCGCAACAGGGCTTCTAAATCTTCACCCGCCTGATCTTCCCCACACAGGCCAAATAAACGCACCTCGGCACCCAAGGTTTTAACCCCTAAAGCCACATTGGCCGCCCCGCCCAAACATTGACGCTGATTTTGCACATGCACCACAGGAATAGGCGCTTCTGGAGAAATCCGTTCTGTATCACCTATCCAGTATTGATCCAGCATAATATCGCCATAGACTAAAATACGGACCTTGGAAAAAGAGAGCGCATTGAAATTTAAGCCATTTATGGACATAGAGAAAACCTTACAATTCTATTAGGCCATATGGTATCATATTTGACCTCTATAAGACAAGAATAGATACGAAACCCATGTCGATGAAAAAAGCTTTTAAATACCTTTCCGGCTACTTGTATCTGGCTTTACTGTATAGCTTACTGCCGATCGCTTATCTTAAAGCCTCTTGGCAACATCGCCTAGGGGAATCCTTAGGACTATTGCTGTTAAAATGGGGCGGGCGAGTCAGGCAAATCACTGAGATCAATCTTAGCCTCGCTTTTCCCGAACATTCTGCTCCCATGCGAGCCCATTTACTCCGCGAGAATTTCAAAGCCTTGGGCGTATCTTGCATTGAAATGATCGCTCTTGTCCACCCCCGCAAAAAGAGCTTATTAAAGCGTTTAGACGCTATTCAAGGCCTAGAGGCTTTAACTGAAACTTTAGAGCAAGGACACAGCGTTTTACTGCTGTTTCCGCATTTAATCAGCGTGTATTTTGCAGGCTACCTATTACAGCAAAAAACCCAATTGCCTTTTGGTATTTTATACAACCCCCCACGCAATGCGGTGATTGAAAAATTCTTACAAAAAAAGATCGAACGTTTTTGTTCACCCGTATTCACGCGCGAACATTTTCATCGTTTGATCAAACATTTACATCAACCTAATATTCTTTGGTATTCACCGGATTTAGATTTAGGCCGCAAACGCAGCTTCTTCATCGATTTCTTCGGTCACACGGCGGCCACAGGCAGCATTCCTCATACTTTAATCCAAAAAACAGGCGCTAAACCTTTTACCATCGCCTTCTATCGCAATGAACAAGGCCATTATACGATCCATTTACACGCTTTGCTTGGATTTGGTCAAGGCAAAGTGGAAGATGATCTCAAACACTTAAATGAACGCATCGAAACGATTGTCAAACCGCATCCTGAACAATATCTCTGGCAATACAAACGTTATCAAACTCGGCCTCAAAGAGAAGCGAAACTTTATCCGCGAAAAAAAGCCTTGGTGTAAAAATTTGAGCTATTCGCTGGTAACGCAGATCCGTCTTGCACCCTGCCATAATTTCACATAAACTACAGCTCGCGAATGGTCTTTTAATTATTTATGCACAACAGATTGAGGTGATTTGCCAAAAGGAGGAGCCTACACCGCCTGGGACCGAGCCTAGCTATAATCCTTGATCTTCCCCGGATAACGAAAATCGTATCGTTATCCGGCTTTTCTCGTTAGCTGATTACTCCGAACGTTTCTTATAATGCTTTTTAGAGTGCGCATAAACATACGCTTTAAGTACAGCATTCATTTTTGATTGATAACCAGGTCCTTTCTTTTTGAAAAAATCAACGATTTCATCGTCAAGACGTATGGATAAATGCACTTTATGCTGCGGCATAAAAACTTCAGCATCTTCCCAAAACTCTTGCGTTGTCGCAGGAATATCGGAATAATCGATAGCCTCGTCTTGCTCTTGCACCTGCTTAGCTTTATCGATTTTGTTTTTTGATACTTTCGAAGTAGATTTTTCGTTCATTGCGGTTCGCCTTTCTTGCAGATATCATTCGTAGTGCATGGCCAGGTAGGGTATAAACAAGCACGATAGGAAGCTCATTCAATAGCCCTAAAACAATCCACCGTTCTTCACCATAGTCCTTGCGTCTATCCATTTTTTTCAGCAGGACGCCCTCAAATACTTTAAATAAATCGTGTCCTTCCGGCAAGCTCGTGTCAGCAGCTATTTAGCTAAAAAAGATTTAAGCCTAAAGCTTATTCATTCCGGATCCAACCCATTTGTCGGGCATGCTC
>VFKP01000134.1 GCA_009885495.1 Gammaproteobacteria bacterium
CTATCGTTTAATATTTAAATGTAATCAGGTCTGGGGATGTCAGTTGCCCCCTTTTAGGGGGCTTTTTCAAACTACCGGCTATGCCGGTAGTACTTGATTTCCCATATTAAGCTCATCGGCATTGGCGCGTTGATAAATTAATTCTGCTGCGGTTCGGCCATGCGCTGCCCAATGCATTTTATTTTGCACTTGTTTAAAGAACGCGATGGATATTTCTGATTTTGGATCATAATCAATACTGGTTGCATAAATATCTAATACTTTACGCCAGAAAACTTTTTCCGATGAGCGGATATCTCTAATACGTGTTAATAATTCCTCAAAATAACGCATATTATCTGGCTCTTTGAGGCGGGCATCATCAAGAGTAAACCCTTTAACCAAATATTCACTCAGTCGTTCGGTCGCCCATATTCGAAAACGGGTCGCAATGCTGCTTTTTACTCGATAGCCCACCGATATGATCATATCGAGATTATAAAAATCGAGAGAGCGCTGAATTTGACGTTTGCCTTCTTGGCGAACTGACAAGAATTCCTTGTGAGTTGCCTCCGGCACAAGCTCACCTTCTTCATAAATATTTGAAATATGCTGACTTATGTTCTGTTGGGTGGTTTGAAGTAATTTTGCCATCATTGGCTGTGTCAACCAAACGGTTTCATTCTGCAATCGCACATCAAGCTGTATCTGTCCATTTGGAGACTGATAAAGTAAAATTTGACCTATATTAGCTTCTTCATTTTGATTCATAAAAATTTTACCCCGATATGTGGGCTGATTAGCTTAAGTCTCTGTCTAAGCAACGGCCCGCCGGCATAATGTACCCAAACTGAAGAAAAATAGCAATAGTGCTTTTAAGGCAAATCATTGGGTTGCAACCCAATGATTTAAAGCCTGCTAAGTATCCAAACAAAAAAGATAGGTCCTTAGCGATGGGATTTTCTGAGGCAGAGCAATTCTATCTCTTTGTATTTATTATATTTTTTCTATTGAACTGTTTGGTTTTAGG
Organism: Gammaproteobacteria bacterium; assembly: GCA_009885495.1. Lineage (GTDB taxonomy): Bacteria > Pseudomonadota > Gammaproteobacteria > UBA1113 > UBA1113 > VFKP01. The sequence goes on from VFKP01000134.1 coordinate 1,010, forward strand.
CAAAAATCTCAATAGTGTGTATTTAGTCTATACTTACAGTCAAACATCCGTTAGGGATATAGACATGTCAGAAGAACTTCGTTCAACCCATCAATTGATTCGTGCTTGTTTGGCCTTTAGTTTCTCTTCTTTTGTGACGGTAGGTTTATTGCTACTGGGATGTGTTGTGCTTTTTTTGGGATTAGCTATATTTCAGATGATATTTATAGGCCGATGGATGTTGCTGACCCTTCCCCTGACAGCACTTTTCCTGCCGATTCTTTTTTCAACGGTTATTTTAGTGCGTGTTCATGGGATGATCGTTAGCGATCGCAGTGCTGAAGATCACAGCTGGCAAATTGCACAAAGTAAATTCTGGCCCATCTTTTTTGGCAGACTACTGTATGCTTTTTGTCTTATATCCATTCTAGGAGCTCCTTATGCGTTGCTCCAATTATCACAAGTACTGTTTGAGGTTAGCGATGTCGTTTGGGGGCTTGTGATTTTTGCGCTGCTTCAAATGGCCTGTGTGATTTGGGTTATTTTCCTACTCATTAAATTCTATTTTTGGAGAATCATTATTATTGTCGATGACAGTCATCTGCTGGCGGCTTTTGCAAAAAGTTATCAAATCACTTCCGGCAGTTGGAGGATGGTTTTTAATGTGGTTATTCTACCTTATGTACTCTGGTTTTTTCTCGCGGTATTGCTGGGATTCTTGCAAGCCATGGGCGCTCCTATATGGTTGATGAGTACTCTGATGCTGCTTTATGCACTGCTGATTCTCCAGCCTTGGACTTTTGTGACTCAATCTGTGCTCTTAGATGAATTAAGGCTAAGATTTGAAATTTACAGAAAAGAAAAAATTGCTGAAAAATGGAAAAAGAAGTTGAAGACTTAATATTTGATGGCTTTATCTGTACCCATCCGTAAAGCCTTCTTAGGATCTTAGGCGCAGCCTCCTTGCTGCGTACGATCTGAAATAACATTCCGCTCTTCTTTAAATTTAAAACTCCTGCTTCGTTAGATCAATTGCTCTAACATTGTAACTCCAAATAACCCCTAATGAAGTGTCAGGAGATAATTTTATAACAGTTCTGGACGTTTTAATACAGCATTTCTAGTAGATTCATCTAATAATTTTCTTAATAATTCTTCAGAATATATATCTTCGACTACCTTTTCGGGTAGTTGTTGAAGTGCATCAGCTGGTGTTTTAAAGAATTTATTTACATTACATCTTATTTTAGAAATACACAGCTCATATAAGGAGGCAGTAGATAAATCAGCTTTACCTTTACCAATGGCACGTGCCATACTAAGGTAAAGTTCGAGTTCTCTCAACAAAAATGGGTCCTCAACTTCTCTCGCGAGATCGAAAGCAGTTTTCTTTTGATTATTTGTTAAATAAGGCATTTCCATGCTCAATATGAGAGATTAGTGCACCATTAAGTCTTAAATTCCCTTTTTAAAAAAGGGAGCAAGGCCAGTGAAAAAATCAGAATCATAGTGGAAAATCCAAAACTGGTTTCTGCATAAATTGAACTGATAATGCTGCCTAAAAGCCCGCTGACACCGATGAAGGAAGAAAATAAAGCCATCTTAATGCCCATGGATTCATGGCTGGCTTCAATGCCTAAACGACTGAGTAAAGAAAATCCTATACCTGCAGCTAAGGCAAATAACATCATTGGGAAAATGAGGGTGAATAACTGAGGTGCGAAGGCTAGATTTAGTATAAAACCCAGCACTCCTGCGCATAACGCTAAAGCCAAACTCAATTGTGTTATTTTTTCAAAAGACAGTGTGTCAAGCAAGCGTCTCAATAACTGCGAACCTAAAATAAAAGAGCCAAAAACCAAACCCTGCAAGATCCCAAAACTCAAGGCCGAATGTCTAAAATAATCCATCACTAAAAAAGGGCCGGCAGAGATCCAAGCAATCATTGCGGAAAATAATATTGATAGGGCGAGCATGGGTTTCAGAAATCCTGTATTCATCAATACACGTCCATATTGCGGTAGGATTTTTTTAAAGTCTATTGCCGTTCGTTCTTCACAGGTTTCAGGCATCAAACGGAATAAAATAAGTAGAGCAAGGCTCGCCCAAATAGCCAATACGATGAATATCCAGCGCCAACTGGAGAACATGAGTATCAAGGCCCCGAATAAAGGACCTAAAGCGGGTGCTAACACGGTAATGCTGCCCATCCAGGCTAAGGTTTTAATGGCGCGGATCTGATCGTATAGCGCATGCACGGTGGCATATCCAGCCACCACCATGGAAGTCACGGCCGCGCCTTGAAAAAAACGGGCTATGAGAAAGAGATTAATGTTGTGGCTGGATGCGCAGATGATTGTGGCGATGATAAAGACCAAGCCACCGCTGAGTAACAAGAACCGACGCCCATAACGTTCAGAGATAGGGCCGAGGATGAGTTGCATGCTCGCATTGCCTAGGAAAAAAGCGGTTAGAGTTAATTGCACCCAATGATGGGTGGTTTGTAATTCTCGGGCGATACTGGGCATAGCCGGTAAATAGGCATCATTGGCCAGATAATTGGAGATCTCATACAGCACGAGAACCAGAGGGAAAAAATTGAGGACGGTATTTGATATTTTGGCTTTCACGGATAAATCCCAATTAAACACGAAGAAGAGCATATTATGGAGCATTGTCTCTATTAAAATCAATTCGTATATTATACTGAGGCATTAAAAAATGCTCAAGATTGATATTTATGCGTTTTGAGCATAAAAACTCGACTTTTTTTACTGCTCATTATTGAACAATCTTCATGTTGAGCATAAAATAAATTTCCATATGAAGCAGTAGGATATTTCTATAGGATGATTGATGTTGCGGATTTTCTGGAGGTATAAAGCATGCGCATTTTAATTCTCCATTGGTATAAACCTTTGCAGGCTAAAATGAAAAACACCATATACAACACAGCCGTCATCTCAATGCCTTTTAAGAAATAAACCTCAATGGAAACGATATTGGTGAGGATCCAAAAATACCAATTTTCTAATTTTCTATAGCAGAGTAAGAGTTGTGCGATAATGCTCAACACGGTGATACAAGCATCTAAAAAAGGCAGCGAATCATTGGTGTAATAGCTTAGACCTAAGCTCAATAGGGCAATCAATAAAAGACTCAGTACAGATAAAAAGATAAGCCCAGGCCATCCAGTACTGCTGATGATAATCTCATGTTGCTGTTTAAAATTCTTTTTCCAAGCCAACCATCCGTAAACTGTAGTGGCGATAAAAACCAATTGCAGAACTGCATCTCCATAAAGATGTAGGAGACTGAATAGAATAAAATAGGTGATCCCAGAGATTAAACCCGTGGGCCAAACCCAGATATTTTGATAAATGGAATAATACACCGATAAAAAGGCGGAAACGACGGCAAGGGTTTCAATGGCTGTTTGCATCATGGGCTGAATCAGGCTTTATAAGAATATCCGAGGAATTTTACCGCTTAAATAATCTAATATGCAAGGCTTTAAATCTGAAAATTCGAGTAGAGTATGCTAAGATAATGGGGGGGTATGAACTCCTTGCCTAGAAAAAAGGCAGGAGAAAATACAAGAGAATTTTATAATAGGGGTGTCCATTGTTGAAAGGTCACTACTCCCTCCCTAAGGGCGGGTACGAGAAAGCCCTTATTTCAAATGATAATGGCGTGAATATAGAGCGGGCATTGAGTAAAAGATGATTAGTTTACGACAATATACTGGAAAACAACTGGTTTCTTTTTTGCGAAAAGCTGATTTTGCACATGCTGGTGAAGAAGAAGCGATTGAATTGCTGATGTCCTTTTTTGAAAAAAAATCGGGTCAAAGTATTTTAGATGTTGGCTGCGGGTTAGGAGGTAGTGCTCAGTATATTCAACAGCAGGGTTGGGGAAAGGTCAGTGGATTTGATATTGAAAAGGAGTCTATTGATTATGCTCGCGAAAAATATCAGGAAATTAAATTCTATGTCTGTGATGTATTAGATTCTTACTCCAAGATCGATGAACAATTCGATATTATTTGTTTATTGAATTCATGGTATGCTTTTAAAAATCAAACTTCAGCGTTAAAAGTGCTCAATCAACTGACGAAAGCCAAAGGGAAAATGGCTATTTTTGATTATTCTGATCCTTGTCAAGATCGAATAACACCTTTGTTTAGATCTGGAGATCAATATACGACAGCGTTCATTCCTATTGACTTGAAAACTATAGACGGACTTTTAGCAGAAACCGGGTGGCGTAAAATAGATTATATCGACATCAGCGAATGCTACATACAGTGGTATGAAAATTTGATTCTAGAATTAATTACAAATAAAGAGAGAGTAGTTGTTCAATTTGGTGCACCTGCTTTTGAAAAGGCATTTTCAACCTATTCTAAAATAAAAAACAGCATTGCCGCCCAATTACTTGGAGGCGCTATCATTTATGCTGAGAAAATTAACGCTTAAGCTCGGGCACAATGTTTAGCGTTGTTTCAATGAAAATGCTGCAGGTAAGGCTATGACACCTGCTAGCATGAGAAAGAGAATGGGTGAAATATCCGAACCTGTCCGAGCGATTAAATAGCTACAAATTAAGGGGGCAGTGCCACCGAAGAGCGCAGTAGAAAGGGTAAACCCTATTCCCATCCCCCTTGCCCGAAAAGGTTGTTTGAATCGACTGGCCATTGATTCCATGTTAATGCCATCGATAAAGCTAAGGCACAATGCAAACAAAAGCTGGGTTAAGAGTATCAGTAAAAAAGTACCTTCTTTCAAGCAAGTGAAGAGGGGATAAGCTAAAATAAAGATGGAAAAAATGCTGCTCAGGGCTAGAGTTTTCCGTCCAATTTTATCTGCTAGATATCCAAATATCAAAGTAAATATAATCAGAGCAGATAAAGCGAGTGTGCTACTGAGTAAAGCTTGCTTTGCTTTAACATTCAAGAAGATTTGCAAGTAAGATGGCATCCAAACAAATAGCAAGTAAAAAGCTATTGAAATAAAAGCATTCAATAAAATTACTTGCCCTAAAGGCCATGCATTAGATTTTATGCCTTGGACAGTTTTTTCGTAATTTTCAGTGGTCTTCGAGAATTCTTTTTCAGGCTCAGGCATATTATTTCGCACGTAAAATATAAATATTGCAATGAGGGCTCCTATTAAAAAAGGTATTCGCCACCCCCAACTTAAAAGTTGATCTTGATTGAGTGTCCAGTAAAGAATAGAGACCATTGTTGAGCCGGACAATACGCCTAACATGGAGCTGGATGCAACAAAGCTGCAATAAAATACTTTTTTCTTATCAGGGGCCATCTCATAGATGTAACAGGCCGAACCAGGAAGTTCACCTCCTGCAGCAAAACCTTGTACTAATCTTAATACGATTAGTAAGAAAGTAGCTGAGACCCCAATATTAGCCTGTGTGGGGAGTAGACCTATCATAACGGTGGGGATAGCCATCATGAGCAATGAGAGTTGTAATGATTTTTGACGGCTATAACGGTCAGCGAGATAACCAAAAAAAACACTACCAATAGGGCGTATTAAGTAACTCAGAGAAAACACGAAAAAAACTTTCACATAGGCCATTTTTTCATTTTCCGAAGGGAAAAACAATCCTCCTATTATGACGGCCAAGTAAGCATAGATTGAAAAATCATACCATTCAAATACATTACTTAGGAAACCAACCGAAATTAAAAGTTTTTTATTCAAAGTTTATCCTTAGCGGTTGCGCAAAAAAGTTAAAACATCGGACAGAGAGTGCTGTTTTGATTTTCCTATCAAATGAGAAATATGTGTTTCAACAGTTTTAAGACTGACCTGAAGTCCCTCAGCCGTTTTTTTATAACAACTGTTAAGTTTCATGTGCAATAAACAAAGCAATTCTTTTTCAGTTAGAAATGCATTAAAAAAAGGATTTATTTTCAAGTGAAGAGAAAAATAATAAACGGCTTCTGATTTTTTGACATAAATTTTCTTGTAAAGAGATAAAAGTTCAAATAAATCTGTTTTTTGAGTTAGATCAAAGCTTAGCGTTAAAATGGCATCCACGTGGTTGAGATGATTAAGTACAGGAACTTTAATCATATTTTGAACATGAATAAAGCCAGATTTATCTAAAAAAATTCTGTTGCGGTCACTGACAGTCTCTTTGTTATTTTTTACTTGAAAGTCAAGCCGTTCAATGTGTTCTGCAAAAGCGGTTCCCCAAAAAGGAAACATAAAGCTATCTAAATCGCGAACGGTTGAGCCTATGATTTCATTGGGATCTTGGAGTTTGTAGATCTCAAGATTGCTGCGATTGCTAAAGAGATAGGATCCATTTTGAGTTTCCTTGAGGTGTGCAGGTTCGGGCATTGAAGAGATAAAATCAAATAAAGCGCTATGGCCTATCTTAATGCCGAGCTGAGAAGCTCTCTGTAAGCTTTGTAAGTCCATTATTGTTCCCCCAATCCTAGTGGATGGCGATAGTTAAGTGGTTATGCCATTTTTCGAGAAAGCCAAAAGCAGTAGTTTGTTGTATTTGTAGGCCGGAAGAGTAGCTAGGCTTAGCTTAACATAAAAAATAGTCCTGTCAATACTTGAGAGTCTAAGAAATGATCTTGAGATTTAAGCAAAATCTCAGGGTAAGACCCCGATTTTTTTCAGATTAAAATAAGATAAACTGATTTCAATGGACCCTATTCTTCCCAAAAGCCCCAAAAACGAGGTTTCTTGGAGAAATACTAGTCTTGAAGTTAGGAATAATCGGGAGAAAAAAAGATGCTTAAATCACCGCATGAAAAACTCATGGAACGCTTAGAAGGATTGGATGAATTTGATCCTGTGAACTATTTGGCTATAGAGATCCTTGAAGAACTCTCCAATTTTGAACCCACTCAAGATGAAATTGATCGAACGGAGGCTTTGATCCATAAAGGTTTAAAAATGATGTTGATTTATTTGAAAGAAAATCAGGAGATACCCTAAATCACAACTTGACAAAAAGGGGTAAAATTCTTTAAACTCTGGCCTTATCCACACCTCGGAGATGAGAACCTGTGCCAGCGATCCCTCTGAATATCCGTTATTTAGGCCATCAAGCTTACGAGCCCATCTGGGAGCAAATGAAGGCTTACACCGCTTCCCGCGATCACAATAGTGCCGATGAAATTTGGTTTTTAGAACATCCACCCATTTTCACTCAGGGGCAGAATGGCAAGCCTGAGCATATATTAAACACAGGCGATATCCCTGTTCTGCAAGTGGATCGGGGTGGGCAAGTCACTTACCATGGTCCCGGCCAATTAATTGTCTATTTTTTGTTAGATATTCGTCGATTACAGCTGCCCATTCGTCAATTTGTCCATTCAATTGAAGAAGCGGTGATCCGTTTGTCTGCCGATTATGGTATTCTAGCGCAGCGCTTGGAATCGGCCCCTGGGGTTTATGTGAATCAAGCGAAAATGGCCTCATTGGGGCTGAGGGTTAAGCGTGGCTGCTCTTATCATGGTTTGAGTTTCAATATGGCAATGGATTTAAGCCCTTTTAAGCGCATTAATCCCTGTGGACTTACGCAAATGACGATGACACAGTGGAGTGAATGGGCAAAAGTGGATGATATTTTTAGTTTGGCCGCACCGCTTTTAGCGTATTTGAAGCAATATTGTTATGGTGAAATAGCCTATGTCGAATCCATCTATTCCTGATCCGCGAATCAAGCAAAAAGGCCAAGCGAAGATGGCCAGAGTGCCTATCAAAGTCGCTGTGACCACAGAACCCTTAAAAAAACCAGATTGGATCCGCATCAAATTACCCAGTAATTCTGCCGTACAACGATTAAAAGAAACTTTACGAGAAAATCGCCTGGTGACGGTCTGTGAAGAAGCTTCCTGTCCCAATCTATCCGAATGTTTTAGCCATGGCACAGCAACTTTTATGATCATGGGTGATAAATGCACTCGACGTTGCACTTTCTGCGATGTAGGGCATGGCCGTCCGGATCCTCTGGATCCTGAAGAACCCAGACATTTAGGCGAAACGATCGCAGCGATGAAATTGAGTTATGTCGTTATTACCTCTGTCGATAGAGATGATCTGCGTGATGGCGGCGCCAAACATTTTGTGGATTGCCATGAGGCCGTTCGTAAAGCCTGTCCCGAAATTCAAATAGAGTCTTTGGTGCCTGATTTTCGCGGGCGCGTGGCGGTGGCGATTGATATTTTAGCCGCATCTCCTCCCGATGTATTCAATCACAATATTGAAACGGTGCCGCGTTTGTATAAGCAAGTGCGCCCGGGTTCTGATTATCTAGGTTCTTTGCAATTATTAAAAGAATTTAAAACACGTTTGCCTCATATCCTCACTAAATCAGGGATTATGCTGGGTTTGGGTGAGGAAATGGATGAGGTTGAAATAGTGCTCTCTGATCTGCGTCAGCATGAAGTGAATATGGTCACCATTGGCCAATACTTACAACCCAGTCGCTACCATGCTCCCGTCATGCGCTATGTGCCGCCGGCAGAGTTTAAACGTTTGGCGCAATTGGCTAAACAAATGGGTTTCACTCATGTGGCCAGCGGGCCCTTGGTGCGCTCTTCATACCACGCCGATCTCCAAGCTAAGGGAGTCGAGATTGGTGAATAAAGTTTAAAATAAATTGAATTGGGATGATGAAGCATGGAATTTTTTGATCAACTCAAACCTTTTCTCGGTTGGTTGCAAGCACATACTGTTTTGAGTCTCTTCTTGGTTTTTATTATTTCTTTATTCGAGTCCCTGGCTTTTGTGGGTTTATTGGTGCCGGGTTCTTTATTGATGACCGCCGCCGGAATTTTAGTGGGTATTAAAGTATTGCCTGTTTGGCCCACTTTAATTGCAGCCATTCTCGGTGCTATTGCAGGGGATGGTTTGAGTTATCGCATCGGTCTGTATTTTAAAGACAGCATTCACAACACCTGGCCTTTCAAGCGCTACCCTCGGTTTTTGCTGAAAGGCGAAGAATTTTTTGTGGCTCATGGCGGCAAAAGTGTTTTTTTAGCCCGATTTTCTCCGGTTAGGCCTGTCGTTCCTGTGATTGCCGGTATGATGCGTATGGATCCCTGGCGATTCTTTTTTTCTAATGTCAGTTCTGCTTTATTATGGGCCCCGGCCTATATTGTGCCTGGGATCATCATTGGCATGGCCGCTTTGCAGTTTGCGCCTGAAGTGGCAACGCGCTTGGTACTGTTTATTTTATCCTTACTGGCGGTGCTCTGCCTTTCGGCCTGGTTCTTAAAAATCATTTTTTTCAAGTTGCTGGCTTTGGGTTCGAAGATTATGGACAATCTTTGGGAAGCAATCAAACATTCGCCGAAAATTAATCCATTGTATCGTTTGCTTCAGGATCCTTGTCGGCAACAAGGGCATAGTCAACTCAATCTTTTGCTGGGCATCCTCATTGCCGGGGTTTGTTTCATTGTCGTGGCGGCTATGGTGATCACACAAACGGGTTTTTGCCATTGGAATATTCCCGTCAATCAATTTTTCCGTAACTTATATCTACCTGCGCTACAGGAAATAGGTATTTCGATCACCTATATAGGTGATCGATTGGTCCTGGCTGCGACCGTGGGAGCTGTAGTGGTTTTTCTATTCTGGCGTAAGCAAGTGTCTGCCGCCTGTCATTGGATTGCGATTGTGATCTTGAGTTATGGCATTGTGGCGTCTAGTAAATTTATTTTTCATTCACCTCGGCCGCCGGGACTTATGGGCGTTTTGCCTGGAAATTCTTTTCCCAGCGGACACACCACGATCACTGTGGCCATTGTCTCTTTTTATGCGGTGGTGTTAGAGCGCGCTTTGCCTCAAAAATATCGACGCTGGATTTATATGGCTTGTGCCAGTTTAATCAGCCTTTTGATTTTAACGCGCCTATATTTGGGCGCTCATTGGTTGACGGATGTTATGGGGGGTATTCTGGCGGGTTGGATTTCTGCGATGCTCATCACTTTATCGTATCGTTGCCGCAAAGCACCCCAATTCAACTTGAAAGCAATGAACATTGTTTTGCTTCTGGCTCTAGCTTGTTCCTTAAGCGTTAAAATTGCCTTTAACTTTAAAGAGGATATCGAAACTTATACCCCTTTTTGGCCCTCGAGACAGTTGAGTGTAGAGCAATGGTGGCAAGAAAATAGCTCACAGGCTCTGGTTTATCAAACCGATCGCTTGGGCCGAATTCGAGGATTTATGAATGTGGAATGGGCCGCTGATTTGGATCGTATCGTTGATCAAATGAATGATCAAAACTGGGAAGTTTTGCCTCATTCAGCCTGGATTAACGCGGTCAATCATTTAGCCAATGCAAAAGATAAACACAGGCTTTCACTATTACCCCCTCTTTATCAGGGTAAGGTTCCTACCGCTGTCTTCATCCACCCCTTAAACAATAAGTCTGGCATTGTCATGGTTTTGCGATTATGGGCCGCTAATGTTCGTTTTACTGATGCAAAAACTCCTTTATGGTATGGCGCTTTGAGCTATGAAAAAATTACGCGACACCCTTTAAAGCACAGTGGTCTTCCTTTAGAACTGCCCGAACTGGGCCCTCCAGTGCAGCAATTAAAAGCAGAATTGAAGGGGCAGCCTCTGCGGCAACTGAGTTTAGACGATCTTCCTTTGCCCAAAGGTATTTTAGAACAACAATGGCAGGGTGGCATTTTATTGCTGCGTAGCATCGAGCAGCCTCGCAGACATGATTAGTTAAGCATTAAGGATTTTACAACAATGATTAATACGGTATTTCCCACGAGTCGCCGCTATTATTGGCATGCGGGCTTGGTGTGTTTTTTAGCTTCCCTGTTTTATTTATACGATTTTGTTTTGCAAGTAGCGCCTTCTGTGATCACCAATGATTTGATGCGTGATTTGAACATAGGGGCCAGTGCTTTAGGCGTGATGTCTGCTTTTTTCTTTTATGGATATGCGCCTGTGCAGCTTTTGGCGGGTCTTTCTTATGATAAGTTTAGTGCGCGTTATTTGCTGTGCATCGCGACTTTAGTCTGTGCTTTAGGGGGATTATTTTTCAGCCTAGCACATAGCGTACTGTTTCTTTGTTTAGGTCGCTTTTTAACCGGAGCGGGTGCTGCTTTTTCATTCATCGGTACCTTGGTCTTATTGACCCGCTGGTTCCCAGCTCAATATTTTGCGGTCTTAGCGGGGGTGGTGCAATTTATGTGTTGCCTAGGTTCGATTCTGGGGCAAGCGCCTTTAACGGCAGCAGTACAAGCCTCAGGTTGGCGCCATTCTATTTTTGTGATCGCCTGTATTGGCTTTGGCCTGGCCGCTTTATTGGCCTTGATCGTTAGAGATCATCCAACACATACGCATCAGGCGGTCCATAATGCCCCAACTCCCAGTATGAGGAAAAATCTTTTCGCAGTGGCTAAACGCCCGCAAACTTGGGCTATTGGCATTTATGCGACCATCACTTGGGTGCCAGTCGTCGTTTTTGCAGAACTGTGGGGCGTGCCTTATTTGATGAAAGTTTATCATTACAGCACATTTACGGTTTCATCTTTGTTTGTTTGGTTTTGGTTGGGGATGGGGGTAGGCAGCCCCTTAATTGGTTTTATTTCCGATCGCATGGGCTCGCGCAAACCCTTACTCTCAGCGATGATGATTTTAGATTTTCTGACTATCTGTATTTTACTGTATTATCCCCATTTATCTTATTTTGGGCTTTTAGTTTGTCTGACTTTGTTCGGCGCTGCGGCTTCTTCGCAAACTTTAAGTTTTGCCGTAGTACAAGATGATAATTCAAAAGAAACGGTGGGTACGGCCATTGGTTTGAATAATATGTTTGTGGTGGTCAGTGGCGCGATATTTCAACCTTTTGCCAGTTTTATTCTTTCTTGGATCTGGGATGGCCAGAAACTACAGGGTGCCCCGGTATTTACAATTTTAGATTATCAACTTGCGATGAGTGTGGTTCCATTGACTTTTATCTTGGGTTGGTGCATCGTAAGGTTCTGGTTGAAAGAGAGTTTTAGGATTAACCCTCCTATCGTGGTGTAGAATGTTAGACTAAGCCAAAGCAGCCTTTGGCAGAGGCATTGTCCTCAACGAGCCAAGAGTAGCTCACCGTCGGTCAAACACGCCGTGAATACATCCTTGTAGGCTCGGTTGCGGCATCCTTGCCGCAAACGGTTTGACCTGAGGATAAACTACTCTTGGTTCTGGAGCAAAACCTGGTGTGTAGGGGAAAGGGCTAAAAAAGGCATGAGCCGCTGAGTTGATAGATTGAGGAGACTAAGATGAGTGAATTGGTAGCTGGACTGAAAGGAATTGCAGCCGGACAAACAGCGATTTGTACGGTGGGCAGTGAAGGCAATAGTTTACATTATCGTGGTTATTCTATAGAGGATATGGTGAATAAAGCCTGTTTTGAAGAAGTGGCTTATTTACTGATCCACGGGGAGTTGCCTAATGCAAAAACTTTGAAGGCCTATCAAGAGAAATTAAAAAGTCTACGAGTTTTACCTGAAGAGCTGAAAACCACTTTAAAATTAATCCCTAAAGCCGCACATCCCATGGACGTATTAAAAGTCAGTACAGCTCTGTTGGGCACGCTCGAGCCTGAAACGGATCCTTTGGCAGAGCAACGAGAAATAGCGGATCGTTTAATGGCTTTATTTCCTGCGATGCTGACTTATTGGCACCATTTTCATCATTCAGGCAGACAAATAGATACACGCAGCGATGAAAATAGTTTGGCGGGGTATTTTCTAGAGCTGTTGAAACAAGAAAAGCCTGATCCCTTGGTGCGAACGGCTGTGGATCAATCCTTGATTCTTTATGCTGAACATGAATTTAATGCTTCGACTTTTGCCGCACGCGTGACGGCTGCGACCTTAAGTGATTTTTATTCAACGATTGGCTCGGCCATTGGGACTTTACGCGGACCTTTGCATGGGGGCGCCAATGAAGCGGCGATGGAGTTAATTGAACGCTTTGATTCTCCTGAAACAGCGCAACAGGGTTTACAGGCGATGTTAGCGCGTAAAGAAAAAATTATGGGCTTTGGGCATGCGGTGTATAAGATCCGTGATCCGCGCTCTGATATCATCAAAGGCTGGGCTAAGCAATTGGCTGCTTTGCGCCAGGACACCTGGGTTTATCCGGTTTCTGAGGCCATAGAACAAGTGATGCGTCAAGAAAAAAATATGTTTCCCAACTTAGATTTCTACAGTGCGGCAGCCTATCATTTTTGTGGTATTCCAACGCCCTTGTTTACGCCCTTGTTTGTTTTTGCGCGTATTGCCGGTTGGTCTGCACATGTGATTGAACAACGAGCGAATAATAAAATTATTAGGCCCAGTGCTGAGTACATCGGCCCCAAACCACGGCCTTTTGTCAAAATTGAAGATCGAAAATAAGATAGAGAGGAACCCTACGATGAGTTTAACGGTGACTGAAAATAAACGCCCTGAATTTGATCAAGAACTTCAGAAAATAGCCCAATATGTCATGAATACGCATACGCCTTCAAAAGAAGCGATGGAAACAGCGCGTTATAATTTAATGGATAGCTTGGGTTGTGCTTTTTTAGCTTTGCGTTATGCGGAATGTCGTAAATTATTAGGGCCGTATATTCCTGGAACGCAAGTGCCTTATGGTTCGCGAGTGCCGGGTACTTCTTATGTTATGGATCCCATCAAAGCGGCTTTTGACATCGGTGCGATGATCCGTTGGTTGGATTTTAATGACACTTGGTTGGCTGCAGAATGGGGGCATCCTTCTGATAATCTCGGTGGTATTTTAGCCGTTTCCGATTATATTTCGCAAAAACGCGTTTATTTGGGCTTGCCAGCTCTCACGATGCACGATGTTTTTTTGGCGATGGTGAAAGCGCATGAGATCCAAGGGGTATTGGCTTTAGAAAATGCGTTTAACCGTGTGGGTTTGGATCATGTCATTTTAGTTAAGATCGCGAGCACTGCGGTCGTGACTTTCCTATTGGGCGGCAGTGAAACGCAGATCTTAAATGCTTTATCTTTGGCCGTGGTTGATGGGCAAAGTTTGCGGACTTATCGTCATGCTCCGAATACAGGGAGCCGTAAATCTTGGGCCGCGGGAGATGCCACTTCGCGCGCGGTTGAATTGGCTTTTATGGCGATGAAAGGAGAAATGGGTTATCCCAGCGCTTTAACCGCTCCCGTTTGGGGTTTTTATGATGTGCTTTTTAAAGGCGAACCCTTTAAATTATCACAAAATTATGGTTCCTATGTCATGGAAAATATTTTATTTAAAATTGCATTTCCCGCTGAATTTCATTCTCAGACGGCGATTGAATGTGCGTTTAAATTGCATGCATTGGTTGCGGATAATTTATCACAAATTGAAAAAATTATTTTAACCACACAGGAGCCAGCCATACGCATCATTAGCAAAACAGGACCCTTGTATAATCCGGCGGATAGAGATCATTGCCTTCAATATATGGTTGCGGTGGGCTTATTGTCTGGCCGATTAACGGCGGAGGATTTTGAAGACAGTAGGGCCTCCGATCCACGCCTTGATGTGCTGCGGGCTAAGATGCAAGTGATTGAAGATCCTCAATTTACCCAAGATTATTATGATCCAGAAAAGCGTTCCATTGCCAATGCCATACAAGTGTATTTTAAAGATGGAACGTACACAGATAAAATTGTGGTAGAATATCCTCTGGGACATCGACGCCGTCGTAATGAGGGGGTCCCTTTGCTACTGGAAAAATTCAAAAATAATTTGGGAAGTTGTTTTACCCATTCTCGTGTGGCTGAAATTTATGAGCTATGCTCCGATAAGAAAAGATTTGAAGCGATGCCCGTGCATCATTTTATGGAGCTCTTGGCGAATGCTTAGAGCGTGTTAGTTTGTAAACAAGGAGTTTATCATGCCCATTTCAAAACGTTCATTTATTTTCTTATTGTTTCTAATGTTTTCGGGATTGATTCAAGCGGCGTTACCCTCTCCTGCAGGTCGTTGGACGACGATCGATGATAAAACGCATAAACCTAAATCAGTGATCAATGTTTTCATCAGCAATGGTCTGTTGTATGGGAAAATTCAAAAAATCTATAAAGAGAATGTCAATAATCCACAAGATACTTGTGTTAAATGTACGGGGGCTTTAAAGGATCAACCCGTCATCGGTTTGATGATATTGCGTGGTTTGAAAGCGAATTCGGATGGGACTTGGTCCGGCGGACAAATCACTGATCCTGAAAATGGGAAAAATTACAAATGTAATATTACGCCCAGTGCTGATGGAAAAACGCTGGCTGTACGCGGTTATGTGGGCGTTTCTCTTTTAGGCCGTACCCAAACCTGGCAAAAAGCAAACTAAGGTGGTAACTGCATATAATCTGCATCCAAATCTGTGCTTTGTCGTACCCGCCCTTGGAGAAGGGGCGGTGACCTAAGGTGAAATGGGGGGAGATCTTAATCGAGCAAGTCTTAGACATTGCCCAAGAAGCCGGTGAGGCGATCTTAGCCATTTATAATGGTTCTGAGAGTTTGCAGATCACATTGAAAGAAGATCAGACCCCTTTAACCGTAGCCGATTTAGCGGCAGATCAACTCATCAGTGCGCGCTTAACTGAACTATACCCTGATATTCCCATTTTATCTGAGGAAAGCCAGGCGCTGCCTTTTTCTGAAAGGCAATCCTGGCGGCGATATTGGTTGGTGGACCCTCTGGATGGCACTCGTGAATTTATTCATCGCACAGGTGATTTTACCGTCAATATTGCCTTGATTGTGGATCATATTCCCGTTCTAGGCGTAGTGTATGCGCCATTTCACGGTATCAGTTATTATGCCGAGCAAGGCCAGCCTGCTTTTAAGTGCGATGCAAAGGGTTTGATAAAAGCGATTCAGGTGCGTCCTTTGGCTCGAATTCCAACTGTCATGGTCAGTCGTTTTCACAATAGCGAGCGTTTGGCCCAGCGCTTAGAGGATTTTGGTAAAGTAGAAGTGATAGCCATGGGCAGTGCTTTAAAACCCTGTGTGATTGCCGAAGGGCAGGCTGATCTATACATACGTTTAGGCCCAACCTCGGAATGGGATACCGCGGCCTCACAATGTATTTTAACAGCAGCCGGTGGCGGGCTATTTGATTTATCCGGTAAAACTTTATGTTACAATACGAAGGATATCTTGCTGAATCCAGCGTTTATTGCCGCTGGAGACCTCAGTATCCATTGGTTAGATCGTTTAAGATTGGAACAGTAAAAAGGTATTTCTTCTCAATTTTAAGGGAAGCGAAAGCGTAGGCCTTTTCGGGCAGTATTCCGTGTGTTAGGGTTAGCAGAAGCTCCCCTCGCCCGGTACTCCGGGAGAGGGGTTGGGGGAGCGGGTTTATAAAACATAAGGTGGAAATTCTATGACAGCAAAAAACGTGACCGTCACTATAACTGGCGCTGCAGGACAAATTAGCTATGCTTTATTGTTTAGGATCGCTTCAGGACAAATGTTTGGTCCTGAAACACAAATCAAATTTCGGCTTTTAGAGCTGGAACTCGCTTTACCCGCCTTAGAAGGTGTAGTGATGGAATTAGACGATTGTGCGTTTCCCTTATTGAAAAA
>VFKP01000015.1 GCA_009885495.1 Gammaproteobacteria bacterium
ACTCTGGTGCTGCTGCGTGAAGACAGTCCTGAGAATAAACATATTGTGGCTTATTTGAAATTGGCCGAAGGTTCTAGCCTAGATTCTACGCTATTGCGCCATTTTTTAACCGAGAAACTACCGCAGTATATGGTTCCTTCATTTTTTGTGATGTTGGATGAGTTTCCTTTAACCGTGAGCGGTAAGGTGGATAGGCGTGCTCTGCCAGCGCCTTCTGAAAGCTTTGAAGACCGCGTGGCGGTGGAGCCCCGTACGCCGACAGAGTTGGGTGTAGTCGAGATCTTTAGAGCGGTGTTAAACAATGAGCATTTGGGTGTGGAAGATAATTTTTTTGAATTGGGCGGCCATTCGCTGTTAGCTACGAAGGTGGTATCTCAGATACAGCAACAATACGATACAAAAGTGTCTTTACAATATTTCTTCAAATCCCCGACAGTAGCAGAGCTGGCGGAGTACATTGAAGAGCATAAGAGAAATGATTATTTCTCTCATATTGAAAAAGCCAGTGAAGAAGACCGCAAAACCTTATCTTTTGCACAAAAGCGCTTATGGTTTATTGATCAATATGAATCAGGTACAAGCTTATATAATGTTCCAGTTGTTTATCGTTTGCTTGGAGAGTTAGATATTAAATCTTTAGAAAATTCTCTAAATGCCTTAGTTGCTCGTCATGAATCATTACGCACAATTATTTCAACAGTGGATGGAGAAGGTAAGCAAATTATATTAGATATAGAAAAATTTAATTTATCAGTATTTGATTTAACTTTAGAAGCAGAAGAAGTTAAAGAGATTAAATGTAAAGAGCTAATACACAATGAAGCTAACAATGGATTTGATCTGCAAAAGGGGCCTTTAATGCGAATACAGCTAATTAAGCTAAATCATGAAAAGCATATTCTTATGATGAATTTCCATCATATTATAGTAGATGGCCCATCTATAAAAATTATTATAAGAGATCTAAGTTCTTTATACAACCATTTTACAACAGGGCAATCATTACAACTTCCTGAATTGCCTGTTCAATATGCAGATTTCGCCTATTGGCAACAACAATATTTACAAGGAGAACGGTTTGATGAGCAAGTCTCATATTGGATGGCCCAGTTAGATAACTTACCTGCTTATTTAGATCTACCTTTAGATTATATTAGACCGGCGATTGAACAGCATGCAGGAGCAGTATATAGGTTTTCAATGCCGCTTGAATTAGTTGAAAAATTAAAAGTTATTGCACATGAAAATAAAGCCACATTATTTATGCTTCTTATGGCTGCTTATCAAGTACTACTATATCGTTACTCTCGACAAAAAGATGTTCTGGTTGGTACTCCCATAGCCAATAGAATGAATAGTGAATTAGAGAACATTGTTGGATTTTTTTTAAACACCTTTGTTATACGGGGTGCTTTATCTGATGATTTGTCTTTTAAAGACTTTTTGCAACAAATTAAAAATACCATTTTAACAGCGTACGATTATTACGATGGGCAAAATGTTCCTTTTGAAAAACTGCTTGAGTTGCTAAAAATAGAAAGAAGTTTAAGTCATCAACCGCTATTTCAAGTAATGTTCACTTTAACCAATGAAATAGGAGAGTTATTTAGTTTTGATCAAATTACTGCAATAGAAGAGGGTTTTGATCTTGATATTTCGAAATTTGATTTAACATTAAATTTGTCAGAAACAAAAGAAAAGTTAGAGGGGTGTATTGAATATAATCAAAATTTGTTCAATATAGAAACCATTAAAAATATGGCTGAACACTTTCGTGTTTTACTGGAAAGTGTCGCATTATCTGAAAACACACCTGTTGGATATTTAAATATTTTACCACAAACAGAATTTAATAAAATCGCATGTGACTTTAACGAAACAGATGTAAATTACGAGAGCATATTTATTCATCAGTTATTTGAAAGTCAAGCTGCAATACACCCGTATGCAACAGCAATGGTCTATGAGTCTAAAAAAACAACGTATAGTGCACTCAATAATCTATCTAACCAATTAGCAAATTACTTAAGAAATAAAGGTGTAACAACTGGCTCTAAAGTGAGTGTGATAATGGACCGTTGTCCAGAAATTATTATATCTATGATCGCATTATTTAAATTGGGAGCTGTTTTTGTGCCCGTTTCATTTGTGTCCCCACGAGAAAGAAGGCAGTTTATAATTGAAGATTCAAGATCGATGTGTGTCTTATCATTGAGTAAACATAAAGAGTCTTTAGGAGCGGACACGAAAAATTTGGTGTTCTTAGATCACATACAGAGTGAAATCTCAAGTCAGTCAGCGCAAAATTTAAACGAAAAGTTTTCTGTTAATGATTTAGCCTATATTATTTATACCTCTGGCACGACAGGTCGGCCTAAAGGTGTTATGATTGCTCATAAATCATTAAATAATTTGGTGTCTTGGTATAAACAATTTTTCAATATTATGCCAGAAGATAGAACAACGCAATTTTTCACACCAGCATTTGATACTTTTTTATGTGAAACTTGTCCTTATTTAGCAAATGGAGCCAGTATTTATTTTATTCCAGAGGAAACTCGTTTTTCAGAGAAATTGCTACAACAATTTATACTTGAAAATGAAATAACTATGTCAGATCTGCCGATGGTGCTAGGAAAATCATTATTTGATTTGACTTGGCCTAATTGCTGTGCACTTAAATTCATAAAGATTGGTGGTGAAAAAATCACTCGGCCAATTAACCAGGAATTACCATTTAATGTATGGAATAGTTATGGCCCCACAGAAAATACGGTGGAAACAACTTGTGGCCTTATATATAATGCTTTAAATAAAGATGAACCTTTAGGTTTTATAGGCTTAACCATTGGCAAGCCCATCAGCAATGTAAAAATTTATATTCTAGATGAAAATATTCAGCTTTGTGGATTAGGGATCCCTGGAGAACTTTGCATTGGCGGCCTAGGCTTAGCAAAAGGTTATCTCAACAACTCAAAACTCACCGCAGAGAAATTTATTCAAAACCCTTTTAGCGATAATTCAGAAGACCGCATTTACAAAACTGGCGATAAGGTCCGCTATTTAGCCGATGGCAATATTGAATACATTGGGCGTATGGACTTCCAAGTGAAACTTAGAGGTTATCGCATTGAGCTAGGGGAAATAGAGCAGACTTTGCTGCAGCATTCTGAAATTAAGAATGCTTTGGTGATTTTACGTGAAGACAGTCCTGAGAATAAACATATTGTGGCTTATTTGAAATTGGCCGAAGGTTCCAGTCTAGATTCTACCCAATTACGTCATTTTTTAAGCGAG
>VFKP01000132.1 GCA_009885495.1 Gammaproteobacteria bacterium
GGGATTTGAAAGGGATACGAGGAAAGAGTATGAATTTCGAACAATATTTCCCTAAAGGCCTAGCAAAGGGATCCGCTTTTTGTAATAGGCAAAAGGAACGTGATCGCTTAAAAAATCACATCAATGCTGGACAACATACTCTATTGATATCTCCAAGACGTTATGGTAAAACCAGTCTTGTTAAATATGTTATGGATACTTTAGAACTCCCAAACGCACAAGCTGATTTATTTGTCGCTGTAGATGCAGAAAGAATACGATTAATACTTTTAAGCGCGATAAAATCCATTGTCCAACAAGTAGCGGGCACTGTTGAAAATGCTGTCGTGTTATTAACAAGTGCTTTTAAAGGAGTTAGTAGCCAGTGGATTATAGGGACGAAAGGGATCAGTGTTATTTTAACTCCTGACAAAGAAGCAGATCCGGCTCAGACTATTCAAGAAGCCCTGCTTGCTTTAGAAATACTCCTTAGCAAGAAAAAACAAAAAGCTATCTTATTTATTGATGAAGTACAGGAAATTGCAGAAGTTGCAGAAGGTAAGGGGATTGAAGGTGCAATCCGTCACGTGGCCCAAGAAGCTAAAAACATTGTATTCATATTTTCCGGTAGTAAACGACATATGTTAGCTAAAATGTTTTTTGATAAGTCCAGGCCACTCTATAAACTGTGCGAGAAAATTATCTTAGATAGAATTAAAGCAGAAGATTACATCCAACATCTGAATGCATTAGCGAAAAAGAAATGGGGTGAACCATTATCTGAAAAAACGCTACAAACAATTTTTGAAACAACACATTTACATCCCTATTACTTGAATAGTTTATGTTTGCGAATATGGTCATTCTCAAAGGAAAAACCAACGACTAAAACCATCCAAAATCACTGGCTTGAAATAATACGAGAAGAAAGATTTGAAATTATTCGAGAATTGAGCGCGTTAAGTACAGGGCAGAGAAAAATATTAATTGCCATTGCTGAAGGAGAAAATAAAGCGCTGACCAGCAAAGCTTTCCTTGCCAAGATTAATATGTCTGGGTCTTCAATCAGTGAAAACGCTCAAGCGTTAGAAGAAAAAGATTATCTTGAAAAAAATGAAGATCAAGAATATATTTTTATAGATCCTATTATAAAATCAACATTGTTACATTATTATACCGACATCCAAGAGATATAATATTATTATTGAGTCAATCAACAATTTTAAAAGAAAAATCTGACTCTCTTCTGTATCTCCTATAAGCCTAATCTCTAGACTTTCAAATGGGTTGAGATCAGAACAAACTCCGCCACGCTTGCATTTAGCTCGTACCCAAAGTTTTCAGAAAGAAATCAATAGAAGTAGCTCTTTTTAAACGCCCCTCCCCCAACCCCTCCCCCAGAATACTGCAGTACTGTCCGGGGAAAGTGCGTAAAAAGAGGTTTTACTGAACCTTTATATCCTCAGATTCTGTTCCAGAGCCCAGAGTAGCTTATCCTCAGGTCAAACCGTTTGCGGCAAGGATGCCGCAACCGAGCCCCCAAGGATGGGTTTACGGCGTGTTTGACCGAGGGTAAGCTGCTCTGAGTTCTTTCTGGCTCCGCTCTCTATCTTATTTTCTTTAGGAATTCCCTTGTTTTTTTAAGCCCCTCTCCCCCAACCCCTCTCCCAGAGTACTGGGCGAGGGGAGCCTATGCACTTTCCCCGGACAGTACTGCAGAATACTGGGGGAGGGGAGTATTGAGTTTCCCCGGACAGTAGCGGGCCATAAAGCCAAGCTTTAAGTCTTTAAAAATTGCTCTAATCGTTCCATCGCTTTTTTTAAAGTTTCCATACTACTGACAAAGGACAAACGCAGATGATCGGCAATGCCAAAAGGCGTGCCGGCAATGGTGGCTACAGCGGCTTGGCTTAAGAGCGCATCGGCTAAATTCAGATCACTACCTATTTGTGGATGATCTTTCAACCAAGCAGAAAAATCGGGGAGTAAATAAAAAGCACCCTGGGCTTTAATGCAATGCACGCCGGGCAAACGATTTAAAGCAGCCACCAAATAATCATGGCGCTCTCTAAACGCTTTATTCATCACAGCAATGCTGTCTTGAGGGCCGCTGATGGCGGCAACCGCGGCCATTTGTGCGATTGAATTGGGATTGGAAGTCGTTTGCGATTGTATGGTTTTCATTTGTTGAATGATTTCGCTAGGGCCTGCGGCATAGCCAATGCGCCAGCCCGTCATCGCATAACTTTTAGAAGCGCCATTGATTAGAACAGTGCGTGCCTTGAGATCTTCACAAACCATAGGTAGATTAGCAAAGCTTTCACCATCGCTCCAAATTAAATGTTCATAAATATCATCGGAAAGAATGATGATCTCTGGATGTTCTAAGAGTACTTCCGCCAAAGCGCTTAATTCTTGGCGAGTGTAAATCATGCCTGTGGGATTGCTAGGGCTATTTAAAATTAAAACTCGAGTTTTAGGCGTAATCGCTGCTTTTAATTGTGCGGCGCTGATCTTAAAGTTTTGCTGCTGATCGGTGTAAATAAACCGTGGTGTGCCTTCGGCTAATAAAGTCATATCAGGATAAGATACCCAATAAGGCGCTGGGATGATCACTTCATCGCCGGGATTCAATAGAGCAGCCAAGGCATTGGCTACAGCCTGTTTAGCACCGCAGCTGACAATAATTTCGCCAAGAGTATAATTCAAAGCATTATCGCGTTGAAACTTTTCTTGAATGGCTTGTTTTAAAGCAGGAATGCCATCCACAGCGGTGTATTTGGTAAAACCATTGCGTATGGCGCTGATCGCGGCTTCTTTGATGTGATCGGGAGTGTCGAAATCAGGCTCGCCCACACTCAGGCTTAACACATCGACTCCGCTGGCTTTTAAGGCCTTAGCCTTAGCATCCATGGCTAAAGTGGCGGAGGGTTGCAATTTCTTTAATCTTTCTGCAGTGGCAATGCTCATAATGATCCTTGAAGTTTGAAAAGAAGGGTGATTTACCTTAGAATAGCATCCATGAAACGATCATTTCAACTGGTTTCTCCTTTTAGCCCTGATGGCGATCAGCCTGCCGCAATCGCCAGTCTCATCCAAGGCGTGGATGCAGGCTTAGCCAAACAAACCCTTTTGGGCGTGACGGGCTCTGGAAAAACGTTTACCATCGCCAGCCTCATTCAGCATTGCCAACGCCCGAGCTTGATTATGGCGCCCAATAAAACTTTGGCAGCGCAATTGTATGGAGAAATGAAAGCTTTTTTCCCAGACAATGCCGTAGAATATTTTGTGTCTTATTATGATTATTATCAGCCTGAAGCCTATGTGCCTTCCACCGATACTTATATTGAAAAAGATTCCTCCATCAATGAACACATCGAGCAAATGAGATTATCGGCGACCAAAGCCTTATTGGAACGCCCGGATGTGATTATTGTGGCCACAGTATCGGCGATTTATGGTTTGGGCGATCCCAAGGCTTATTTTAGTATGGTTTTACATTTAAGCCGTGGTGAGATCATCGATCAACAACGGGTTTTGCGCGCTTTAGCCGAATTGCAATATCTGCGCAATGAACTTGATTTTCGTCGCGGTACCTATCGGGTGCGCGGCGATGTCTTGGATATTTTTCCGGCCGATTCCGAAAAAGAGGCGATCCGCATTGAATGGTTGGGGGATGAAATTGAAGCGATTTGTCATTTTGATCCTTTAACCGCTGATATTATTCAACGTGTCCCGCGAGCAACCATTTTTCCTAAAAGTCATTATGTAACGCCCAGACATAAAGTGCTTAAAGCCATGGAACTCATCAAACAAGAGTTGCGAGAGCGACTGGCTTTTTTCCAAAATGAAGGTAAATTAATTGAGGCACAGCGTGTAGGCGAACGCGTTAAATTCGATATTGAAATGATGCAGGAATTAGGGTATTGCAGTGGCATTGAAAATTATTCACGCTATTTATCAGGGCGTTCAGAAGGGGAGCCGCCACCGACTTTATTTGATTATTTACCCGCTAATGGTTTATTGATTTTAGATGAATCGCATGTCACCGTTCCGCAAATTGGAGCCATGTACAAAGGCGATCGCTCGCGCAAGGAAACTCTAGTCAATTATGGATTTCGATTGCCTTCAGCCTTAGATAATCGTCCTTTACGGTTTGAAGAATTTGAACAACGCTCACCGCAAACGATTTATGTTTCAGCCACTCCCAGCGAATATGAATTGACTCAGTCTAGCAGTATTGTAGAGCAAGTGGTGAGACCTACGGGCTTAATCGATCCGGCAGTGGAGATCCGCCCCGTCAATCATCAAGTCGATGATCTACTTTCGGAAATTAAACGATGTGTCCATCGTGAAGAAAGAGTGTTAGTGACCACGCTCACCAAACGTATGGCTGAAGATCTGACTGAATATCTAGATGAGCATGGGGTCAAAGTGCGTTATCTGCATTCAGACATCGATACCGTAGAACGAGTTGAAATCATTCGCGATTTGCGTTTGGGTGTATTTGATGTGATCGTGGGCATTAATTTATTGCGTGAAGGTTTGGATCTACCCGAGGTGGCCTTGGTGGCTATTTTAGATGCTGATAAAGAAGGTTTTTTGCGATCAGAACGTTCTTTAATTCAAACGATAGGGCGCGATGCACGTCATATCGATGGTCGTGCTATTTTATACGCCGATCGCATCACAGGCTCCATGCAACGTGCGATCGCTGAAACCGATCGACGCCGAGCCAAGCAAGTGGCTTATAATGAAAAGCATGGCATTACGCCCAAAGGCATTGCCAAGAAAGTAAGAGACATCATGGAAGGCGCGCATGCTCCCTTATCCGTGCATTTGGCAGAAACTCCGCCAGCGGTGTCGGCTGTGCAGCATTTAAGTCCAGAAGCTTTAGGCCGTCGCCTTAAAAGCTTGGAAAAACAAATGTTTGATCATGCGCAAAATCTAGAATTTGAAGATGCGATTCGTTTAAGAGATGAGATTGAAGAATTGAAGAAAGAGTTATTGCAGTCATAAAGACCGGGTTGAATAAGGAGTTTCAGATGCCAGGATCTAAGTTAAACGTAAATCTAAATTTGCCAAAGTCAGAGGCTAATTGTGAGAGTTCTGGGCAGGGCTCAGGAGAGAGGGCTGCGCCCTCTTTGCCTGAAACCCCTCCAGGGCTCACTCCGCCGGGGATGGATCTGAGATTACTTCTGCCTCAGAGTTCAAGCTCAGAAAATGAGTTCTCCTCGAATTCAAATACTCCGTCTCCTTCTTCTTCTGAAAAACAGAGTTTTTCAAGTCTAAGGGGCTTTTTTGAAGAGCGTTCTGTCAGGCGAACGTCCAGTATGCGAGAAGAACCTAATACTCTAGTTTCAACCATGAGGACGGCTTCATCACCCCCCGCGGTAGACGGGGTGAGTGGGCAGACAGCGATAACGCCAAGAGTGTTCGCTGCTCATAAGCCGTCACTGGATTTAAAACGAGCGAAAGGATTTTTTTTAAATTCAAAAAAAACGGGCAAAGGCAAAGATTCTGAAGATCCCCCCGGAGAGAGTGTTTATCCGCTCGGTTATCAGGGATTCTTAGAAAAGCATTCACAGCAACAAGAGTTTAATGAAACTTTAAGAAATGCTTTAAGCATCAATTCTTTTGCAGAACCGGCCTCTATTGCTCTGTTTTTAAAAGAAATGCAAGCCTTGGCCATAAAGTGCAGAATCTTAATTTCCGAAACTTCTTTTCTGAGAATTTCCAGTGATGTTAAGGCAATCAGCAAACAAAAATTGCGAATGGCGCTTCTGCATTATGATCGTACTATGAGCTTTTTGTTGGCTGGCAATGAAGAGGGATTCTTAAAGTATAGCCATTTAATGAAGAGTTTTTTTTGGGATCCGAAAATTAATTTTGGGAAAATGATGATCGTTATTCCGAGCCCGGACTTTTTTAATTTTGTTTTTGTGGCATCGTTCCAGAATGCACAGGCAGCTTTTAAAAAATTAAAGAAAGCCTTTGACCAATACGAGACAGTATTTAAATTGAATTTTTATTCTAGGCAAACGAAGATAAAAGATGAAAAAATGGCTCGTTCATTATTCCATGAAATTACCCTGCTGGAGAAAGAGAAAGAAGATGGGCTAAAGCAGCTCGAAAAACTTAGAATGAAAAAACTTCAAGCTGAAAGTCAAATGGATAATGCCCAGGCAAACCAAATTGGAATTAACATTAAGGCAATTTCTAAAAGGATACATCAGGACATTGATTGTGATTTGAAAAAATTGGCTGAAAAGCGTCGAAAAAGTAGTCAAAAGTTAAAGGTAGAGGAGGAGAAGAATAAACGAAAAGATTTCAGCTTGATTCCTGAATTTAAATTATTTAATCTGAATAAAGACTGTTTTAAAATTCTATGCCAATTAAGTCAGGAGGAATTGATGGAGTATCAATTACAAGAAAAAGTGGCCAATGTTGATTTGCCTTCCTTAAGAAATTTAAATATTTCTGTTTCAGATTTTCTTTTAGTCTGCGAATATTTTTTAAGGGTGCTTCGGGGGTTACATCCTCTCTTTTATCCAGGGATCCGTAAAGAAGAGAAAAATCTATATTGCAATCAAGATTTTGTAGGGGGTATTAACGCGCTGGGACATACAGTGGCGTTTAGGCTGTTCATGCAAGAGGGGCATCGAAATTACCAAAATGAACTTTTAAAAATGCTTCTTTTTAAAGTGTTGGATTATATTGGCGAAGAAAAGAATACAGCGCTCAATAAAAAATTTATATTTGAATCTGCGTGCAGTGAAATCGATCTTGCTTTTGGAACTCAATATTCTGTTTTATACCATCCGGGGCTAAATAAATTTTTCAAAAAAGCTATGCAAACTGCGCTTAGAGAAATAAACGCCTCTGATCTTGAGGCGATGCCATCTGAAGTTGCCAGTTCTTCAAGTTATCAACGATGATAAGGATGATTCTGCAAGAGACTCCAGGCGCGATACAATTGTTCCATCAGGATAATCCGCACCAAAGGATGAGGCAGTGTTAAGGCAGATAAAGACCATTGTTCATCGGCGCGGTTTAGAAGGTCTTGTGATAAACCTTCAGGGCCACCAATGATAAAACTCAGATCTTGGCCTCGCTGTTGCCAATTAGATAATTGCTGAGCGAGTTCGGGAGTGCTCCAAGCTTGCCCTTCAATCTCTAAAGCAATGATTCTGCGCTTAACGGGAACGGCTTTTAACAGGCGAGCCCCTTCGTCTTCTTTGAGTTGCTCTGCCGTATGTTGAGCGCTAAATTTAGCAGCGGGCAGTTCGTGCAAACTGACAAAACCCTTGGGTAAGCGCTTGGCGTATTCCTGAAAGCCGGCATTGATCCAAGCCGGCATGTTTTTTCCGATAGCCAAGATCTGTAACTGCATGAAGCTAAGCTCCTACGTCCGTCTAGCTTCAGCAGTGGCTTCCCAGAGTTTCTCCAATTGATAAAAATCACGTTGTAAGGGTAGCATGATGTGCAGGACGATGCGTCCTAGATCCACCAATACCCATTCGCCGGTTTCTTTACCTTCTACGCCTAAGATCTCGGTTTTATGATCTTTTAAACCGTCTAATACATGTTCGGAGATGGCATTGACATGACGATTGGAATTCCCTGAGCATACAATCATAATATCGGTGATGCTGGTTAAAGCCTTAACATCTAAGACTTTGACATCGATGGCTTTAATACCGTCTAAAATGTCTAATATTTTTTCTAAAAGAGGATCAGTGTTCATAAGGGTATCCATAAAGTTGATGTTGTTGAATGAAAGTGTAAACAGGATCGGGCAGTAAAAATTTCGGATTTAAACCGCAGGCGATTTGACTTCGGATCTCGCTGGACGAAATCGCCAATTGGCTAATGTTTTGTAAATAGACACTGCCGCAGAAAGTGTTTTGCAATATTTCCACATCAGCAATCTGTTTTTTCTCAATAAATGCGCTTAAAGTATCGTTTAAGAGAAAAGGGGTTCCCGCCCGTAAGCCAATCACAATATGCGCCTGATCTAATAACTTTCTCCAATCTTTCCAATGTTCCAATGTTAAGAAGGCATCGCTGCCTAAAAGTAAAATTAAAGGCGTTTGTGGAAATTCAATGCGTAAAGATTTTAAAGTATCAATCATATATGAAGGGGTCTCGCGTTTGAGTTCGCGATCGTCTAAGGTAAATTGTGGGATAGAACTTATGGCAAGTTCTAGCATACTTAAGCGCTCACCAGCTGTCGCTAGGCTCTGTTCTTTCAAGACCGGTGATTTGCAAGGTATAAAACGAACCTGAGCTAGATCTAAAATTTGTAAAAAATCAAGCGCTAAACGCAAATGTCCATAATGAATAGGATCAAAAGCGCCGCCTAAAATACCGATGGGTTTTATCATCAGAAAGCTCCTAAGACTTGAAATTCAGAATCAAGGGCTTGAGTATTTTTAGGCAAGGCCATTCTTAAACTTAAATGGTGCAAGATCCAAAAAGGATCGCCTTTTTCTTGTCCTTTGATCATTTTATCGCAGAGTTCTGCCATCTTGAATAAAGTTTTCCATTGTTTGGTTTCTAAGCGATGTGATGCTGATTGCAAAGCCATTTTTCGTTGTGGCCATAAGCGATAGGGGGCTAAACTGGCGTCTGGGATGGGCGGTGTGTGCGATAATAAGCAGAGTAAGCGCAATTCGCGCAGTAAAGCCCATAAAATTAAAGTGGCTTCAACCCCTTGTTTTTGAAGCTGAGTGAGTATACGAGCGACTTTGCGTGGATGTCCTTGTAAGATCTCATCGGTTAATTGAAACAAAGGATAATGCCCCTCTGGGGTTATGAAGCTTAAGAGTTCTGCCTCGCTGATGGGTTCCTGAGAATAGGCCAATGCTAAGCCCTGTAAGGCATTGTGTGCAGCCAGTAGATTGCCATCGAAAGCTTGTTTGAGATGGGCAATACCCTGGGCGTCTATTTTTAAATTTAAAGCCAGAATACGCTGTTTTAACCAGGTTTCAAACGCTTTGTCATTCAAGGGCCAGAGCAAAACCAATTGTCCTTTTTCTTCGACGGTTTTGTGCCATTTGCTTTTAGCTTGATCGGCATCTAATTTGGGCATTTGCACAATCAGCAGAATATCCGGATGGCTTAGCTTTAACCAATCTAAAAAAGATTGGCTGGCTGTGGCATTTAATTTAGCCGAATTGAAACGAACCAAAAGAATTTTTTTAGCGGAAAACAGATCGAGATTTTGTGTTTCTAAATACAATTCAGGGCTGTCAAAATTTGACGAGACATTAAATGTTTTTTTGTCATGAAAGCCCAAAGAGGCTGCCTTATCTACAATCAAATTTAAAGCATCTTGCTGTAAAATGGGATCATCACCCGATAAAACATAAATCGGAGCTAAACCCTGTTGCTTTAAAGTAGGTTCTAGTTGATTTAAATTAATTTTCATTGCTGGATTTTTCTGGCAAGGTTAAAGCTTTAGTGACATTTTGGGAGCTCAACTGATCTAAGAGGAGATAGACAATGCGCTTTTGCAGATCTTCGCGGGTGGTATTCTCTTGAGTGCTGCTGGTTAAGATCGCATCTTCATTGACGGTATAGTTTTCCTGTGTGCTGATGGTTTTAGGGCCATACAGAGTTTTGCCTTTGCTGTCTTGCAAACTGTAGTCCATCGTATAATGCAGGGTGTATTGGACGGTCTTGGAACTGGCACTTTGGCTAAAAGTGCTGTTATAGCTGTTTTCATTATTTAAGACTAGGGTAATGGCTTCTGGACTGGGTTTGTCTTCCAAAACCACTTGCGATTGCTTTAAGAGTTGTTTTAATTGTAAAGTGACCGCGCCATAGGGATTGGCTGAAGAAAGATAGATCCAATGCAGGGCTTTAGGCAAGTTGACGGCACCTCGTAAATGAAATCCACAAGCCGTCAGAGCGATTGCGATACTGAGTGTTAGCCATAGGCCATATTTTTTAAACATGTGAAACCTCAACCACAAAATTAATCAAACGATTAGGCACATAAATTACTTTTTGAATGGCCTGTCCTTTTAAATGTTTTGCCAGATGCGTGTTTTCTAAGATTAAAGCTTCAATTGATTTTTGATCGCTTTGTGCTGGCACTTGTAGGGTGGCTTTTAACTTTCCATTGATTTGAACGACCAAAGCGATTTCATCACGCTTCAATGCCTCTGGATCGACCTTGGGCCAAGGCGCGTCTAAGATAGAACCAGGATAACCCAATTCAGTCCAGAGAAAAGCACTGATATGCGGGGTGATCGGCGCTAAGATCCGCAAGAGAAGACTAAAGCCTTCGCTTAAAAAATGCTTTTGAGCATCCGTCTGTCTGGCAAGATTTTCTTTTTCCAGTAAATTCAATATTTTCATGGCACCAGAAACCAGGGTGTTAAATTGTTGGCGTTCATAATCATGACTCACTTGCTGTACAATCAGATGTAAATCATAACGTATGTTCGTTGTTTCTTTGAACTTTTGCAAAGGGTCAATTTCCACCTGAGATAAGTGTAATTGGCTTTTATGGGCTTGTTCCCATAATCTGAGTAGAAAGCGATGCGAGCCGGCAATGCCACTGTCAGACCATTCTAAACTGGCTGTGGGGGGCGCGGCAAAAATAATAAATAAACGCATGGTGTCTGCGCCATATTGTTTTAATAAGATGGCGGGGTCGACTGTATTACCTTTGGATTTTGACATTTTACTGCCATCTTTTAAAACCATACCTTGAGTCAATAAACGCGTAAAAGGCTCGTCAGAATTGAGTAAGCCTAAATCGCGCAAGGCTTTGTGGAAAAAGCGGGCGTACAATAAATGTAAGACCGCATGTTCAATCCCGCCAATGTATTGATCCACTGGAGTCCAATATTTTGCTCGACCGTCTAACATGGCCTGATGCTGGTTATAAGACGCATAGCGAGCATAATACCAAGACGATTCGACAAAAGTATCAAAGGTATCTGTTTCACGCTGTGCCGGCTGATGGCAGTTGGGGCAGGGGGTATTTAAAAATTCGGGCAAATCTTTTAAAGGGGATTGTGGCTTTGTTAACGTAATGCCGGTAGGCAATAGTACTGGCAAATCTTTTTCAGCGACGGGGACACTGCCACAGGCTAAGCAATTGACCATCGGGATAGGCGTTCCCCAATACCGTTGTCTTGAGATGCCCCAATCGCG
Organism: Gammaproteobacteria bacterium; assembly: GCA_009885495.1. Taxonomy (GTDB): domain Bacteria; phylum Pseudomonadota; class Gammaproteobacteria; order UBA1113; family UBA1113; genus VFKP01. The sequence continues at coordinate 11,152 of VFKP01000132.1, forward strand.
CAAACGATAATTTATTTTTTCCAAAGCCTGATGACTTTGGCTTAGGGTATTCAACAGACTTTGATAAGCCTGTTCTGAAGATAAACCTTGGCAAGAGAGTGGAGCTTGCACAGTTCCTTTTTCGACAAAGGGTTTGGAGTTAAAATCCCAGGTAGAGCCGTTTGCGGGTAAAACAACCGCTTTAATCGGCAAATCATATTTTTGTGCAAATTCAAAATCGCGTTCATCATGGGCTGGAACCGCCATTAAAGCACCTGTACCATAATCCATAATCACGAAATTAGCCACCCAAATGGGTAGTCGTTCGCCGCTTAAGGGATGTAGAGCATAATGCCCGGTGAAAAGACCTTTTTTTTCCATAGTGGCCAGTTCTGCTTCGGCGGTTTGCTGATGCTTACAAGCTTCTTTGAAATCTTGTAAAGCTTTATGGTGGGCGGAAATTTTTTTGGCAAAAGGATGATCGGCGGCAATGGCCAGATAAGTCACACCCGCTAGAGTATCTAAGCGAGTGCTAAAGACTTCTAGAATATCTTTAGAATCCTCTATGGCAAAGATGATTTGTGCGCCCTTGGAACGTCCAATCCAATGTGCCTGCATCGTGCGTACTTCCTGTGGCCAATGATTTAAATCCTCCAAACTGTCTAACAATTCATCGGCATAGGCCGTAATTTTTAAAAACCATTGTGAAATTTCTCTGCGTTCAATCAAAGCATTGGAGCGCCAACCGCGCCCATCGATGACTTGTTCATTGGCCAAGACCGTGTGATCCACCGGATCCCAATTGACTAAAGAAGTTTTTTTATAAACCAAACCTCGTTTAAACAATTGGATGAAGAACCATTGTTCCCAACGATAATATTCAGGGGTACAGGTGGTTATTTCTCTGTCCCAGTCATAGGCCATGCCTAAGCGTTTGAGCTGATTGCGCATATGCTCGATATTTTGGAAAGTCCAATCAGAAGGAGCCACTTGATGTTGTAAAGCGGCATTTTCCGCGGGTAAGCCAAAAGCATCCCAACCGATGGGCTGTAGGACATTTTTGCCCCGCATACGCTCTGCTCTTGCGATCAGATCGCCTAGGGTATAATTGCGTACATGCCCCATATGCAATTGCCCGCTCGGATAAGGAAACATGGCCAAACAATAAAATTTTTCTTTATCTAAATTTTCCTGGGCCTTGAAACGCTGATGCTGTTCCCAATAGTCTTGCAGACTGCGTTCAATCTGTTCGGCATCGTAGCGGGGCAATGTGCTCATAGAAAATCCCTGGGTAAATAACTGGACTCATAAGGCCTCTAGGATACCATATTTTCCTATCACTGGTAAATCTGAGTGGATTGCGCTAAGCTTGGACTATCCATAAATTCAAGGTAAACAGACAGTATGCCCAGCCAGAAAACCGAGCCTAAACATCATTTCAGAGTATTTTATTTGCATCTTTTAGCGCGTTTGCATGATTTGAGCGATAAGATTGAATATGGCACAAAGCCCGCTTTAGTCGAATTGTGGCAGCAGAGTTTGGAGTTTGATGTTTCGGCCTATGAAATAACGCAACAAGAAGCTCAAAAAATAGCCCATTATTTAGCCAGAGATCTGAAAGTCTTAACTCAATACGGTTTAGCGGCTGAAGAGGGGGTAAAAACTTATTTTCAGAAAGACAGTGATTATTTAGCGGCAAAATTATGGACTTTGCTTGAAAAAGTGGAAGATCCGAGTCAAATTGAATGGTATAAAATGGGTTTAAATTTAGGCTCAGAACCTGAAATTTTAAAATCAGGAGAATGGACAGCACTGGGCCGTTTAGAATGCCAAAAATGTCAGACGGTGATTGAATTAAAAGATTTAAGCCAGATCCCAGCTTGCTCCTGTGGGCATGAACAGTTTAAGCGAGTTGAAGAAAAGGGCTAAAATGCATCTCTACAGTACTGTCCGGGGAAAGTGGAAACTCCCCTCGCCCGGTACTCCGCAGTACTGTCCGGGGAAAGTGCATAGGCTCCCCTCGCCCAGAATACTGGGGGAGGGGAGTATTCAGTTAAGTCCCATGTTTCCTCGGATAGTACTGCTGTATTCTGGGAGAGGAGTCTGGAAAGAGGCAAGAAAGATTTGAAAGGAATAGCGAAAAAAAAATGCAGATTTTAGTCGATGCGGATGCCTGTCCTAATCTCATTAAAGCGATTTTATTTAAAGCCGCGATCCGTTTAAATATTCCCACGACCTTATTTGCTAACCGTGGCATCAGTATCCCTAGAAATCCCTTGTTTCGCATGGTGCAAGTGCCTCAGGGCTTTGATATCGCCGATCAAAAGATTGTGGAAACGGTGCAGGCGGGCGATCTCGTGATTACAGCCGATATTCCCTTAGCTGCGCAAATCATCGCTAAAAAAGCTCATGCTTTAAACCCTCGTGGAGAATGGTATACTCCTGAAAATATTCAGCAACGTCTGGCGATGCGCAATCTCATGGAAGAGTTAAGAGGTGCGGGTGAGATCAGTGGTGGACCTGCGGCCTTGAATCGCTCCGATCAACAGGCCTTTGCCAATGCCTTGGATCGGTTCCTGGCTAAACAGAAGCGTTAATTTGACAGTCGCGAGTGAGTTCATTCTAATTAAAATTTCGGGGAGCTTAGGTTATGGGCAAACCAGTAAAAACCAAGATCAAAAAAGCATAAAGTCGCGCTAAAAAGATGTTTTTTAAGACATTTTCTTAGCGCGCCTTTACAGGACTTCAGCCGGTTTTAGTACCGTCTGTCATCATCACGACGTGGTGGACGTGAAGAAGAAGAGAAGGGACGACGATCACCGCCACCGCCTTGAGTCTGTTCTTTCGCCAAGTTGACACGAATTTGACGGCCATCCAAAGTGGATTGGTCAAATTTCAAAGCAGATTCTGCTGCTTCTGGGGTGTCGAATTCAACAAAGCCGAAGCCTTTTGAACGACCCGTAAATTTATCCATGATCACGGTTGCGCTGATGATCTGTCCGCATTCGCTGAACAGTGCAGTCAATCCTGCTTCCGTGGTTTGATAACTCAAGTTACCAACATAGACTTTTTTCATAGTAGACATTTAAGAAGTTCTCCAAAGATACAATTTAGGCCACTCGCTCATCCTTAAATTAGCTTAACCTAAGTCAAGCAGCGACCTTTCAAAATAGTGAACATCGTTCACCGACTAAATACCACACTTAGCCAGTCGGATTGATAAGCCTGGAGAGACCTTCAAATGTCGAGAGTCAAAATGTAGAAGCACTGCCATTATAGCTTAAATTTTAAGTTTAGGGAAGGGGTTTAGCGATACTTTTAGCATGAGTTTCAGGAATAAAGGGTAAAATAAACAGACTGAGCACTAAACACACAGGAATTAGGCTCAAAGCGAGTTTAAAATCGTTCAGAGTAAAAGTCGTTAGTGGGTTATGCAGATCTGCTTTTTGGGAATAATCCAGTATCATTCCCGCCAAACGGGGGATCAAAGCAGCTCCCAGAGCATTCATCATGTTCATAAAACCCAATGCCGTGCCACTAAAACGAAAAGTGTGCAATTCGCGACAAATGGAAAAAGACAGGATAAAGCCACTGGAGAGAAAACCAAATAGAAATAATAAGATTGCACTTAAGGTTAGGCTGATATGATGATCATAGATTAAGAACAAAGTGCACAATAGAGTGCCTATAGTGCTGAGATAGAGTAAAGGTTTGCGTTTTTGCAGCTTATCCGAGACAAAGCCAAAAACGGGGCTGCCTAAGGCCCAGCCGATAAAGAGCAGGGATATCAATTCAGCGGCTGAAGTGCTGGATATTTGATACTCAGCGACTAAAAAAGAAACTCCCCAAAGGGCTCCTAAGGTAATGGTGGGGGCAAACATAAAACAACCATAGGCGGCCGTAAGCCAAGTTTTCGAGCTTTTAACAATGGAGCGAAGATTAATAGCCAGCTGCTTGAAAGTGGGTGCTGAGTCTTGGACATAGGGCGAAGGCTTAGGATCGCGGATCACTAAGAAAGCCAAGAGCGCCCAGAAGATGCCGAGTATGCCTAATAGATGTAAAGCTCCTTTCCAACTCATTTGCTCAATGAGAAAAGCCATAGGCGCTTCGCCACAAATGGCACCCGACATTCCCACTGTGAGCAGTAAGCCTGCTAAAGTGGCAAAATGTTTCTGAGAAAAACTACGGGAGATAATGACTAAGGTGCCTAATAAGGCAAAGGCAGAGCCAAAGCCCGTGATGGTTCTAGCAATTTCAGCCATCACAAAGGACGCGGTTGCTGCAAATAAGAGTGTACCGACGGCACAACAGAGAATGGCTAGGGTCAATAAGCGTCGTGCGCCAAATTTATCTAAGAGCACACCCGCTGGAATTTGCATGGAGGCATAGGCTAGAAAATAAAACAAGGTAAAATTGCTTAAATGTGTGGCATTGATTTGAAAATAAGCCATGAGCTGGGGCGCGATGATATTGGGTGAGACTTGAATAAAATATTCATAGAAATAAAAAAAAGCGCCGATCAATAAGGAGAACCAAGCCAGCAGATGCTGCTTAGATCGCGAAGACTGATTAGCTGAAGAAAAATTCATACATATCCTATCAGATCCTTCTTATCATTTTATCAAATCAATCCAATCAAAACAATACAGATCGGGTTTCAAGATCAAATAAATGTCTGTTTAGTCACCGCATCATGAATAATGCCAATAAAAAGAACAAAGCTTAAGATTAAAGTCCCGCGTTCAAGCCATAAGAAGGATGAACTTAATGGGAGATTTCTGGTCCCTAAAATTTTGTACTGTCGATAAGGATATTGTATTAAAATTGCGCCAATGAAAACCAAAAAATAAGCGGCTAAAATCCAGGGCGTGTGAAAGGTAAAATGTCTGGGATGGACTAAGAGACTACCGCTTAGGCCCAATAAGCCTAAAAGCCAGAGGGCTAAGCGCAGCATTTTATGGCGTAGATCTAAATAATCTTGAGGTTTTTTCAGATTTAAAAACAATAAGACGATAGGGATCGTAAGTAGGATCATCACCAGAACTAAATGGAAGGCTTTAATCAAGGCGATCATCTAGACCCAATACACAAAAATAAATAAAAATAGCCAAACCACATCGACGAAATGCCAGTACCAGGCAATGGCTTCAAAAGCAAAATGATTCGTCGGTGAAAAGTCGCGTTTAAACATTCGATATAAAATCACAGAAAGCCCAATGGTCCCTACGGTGACGTGTAAAGCGTGGAAACCCGTCAACATAAAAAAAGTGGTGCCGTAAATACCGGAGGCTAAGGTTAAACCTTTTTCCATATAAGCAATGGTGTATTCATGCGCTTGCATACTTAAAAAGCAAATACCGAGAACAACGGTTGCCGCTTGAGCCACTAACATAATTTGGCGGCGATCTTTCAATAAAGCCCAATGGGCAATGGTGACGGTGCCGCCACTGGAAAGCAAGATCAAGGTATTAATAGCCGGAATACCCCAAGTTTCCATCACGGCTTTGGGCGCAATAAAAGCCGCGGGATTAGGATTATTAAGTACGGGCCAATGGGCCTGGAAGTTAGGCCAAAAAATAAGGTGGGTGAGATAATAATGCGCTTGATCGCCGCCTAAGACCGATACGGAAATTAAACGGCTGTAGAACAAAGCGGCAAAAAAAGCACCGAAAAACATGACTTCTGAAAAAATAAACCAGGCCATCCCCCAACGAAAGGAATGATCGACTTGTTTGCTGCTTAAGAGCCCTGCGCGATTTTCACGGATCACGGTTCCAAACCAGCCAAACATCATATAGAGAACTGCTAAGATGCCCAAGCCAAAAAGATAAGGTCCAAATTCAAGGCCTAAAAAATGAGAATCATGTAACCAATTGACAGCACCAAACATCGTGATGAAAAGAGCAATGGAACCTTTCAATGGCCAATGGCTGGGTTCAGGCAAATAATATTTTGTAGATGCTGTTGAAGGGGTCATTTCTGTATTGTCCTTTACCATAAACTGTAATTTTGATCGTTAGTACTGCTTTGCATCATATACTGCACTGCGGCTTTTAATTCGGCATCGCTGCAGCTATCACAAGCTCCGCGTGCCGGATGATCACCATGGCCATTCACCGTTTGCAGAAAGGTCTTTTCAAACCCTTGAGCAATAATAGGTTTAAACGCATTCATATCACCGGGTTTAGGAGCGTTTTTAAAACCTGAATTATGGCAAACAGCGCAATTATCCGTATAAATGGCTTTACCATCGGCTATGGTTAAAGGTTTTGGCGCAGGAATGGCCGGTGCAGCAGTCGCTGCTCCTGAATTGCCTTCTGCGGCATTGGTCATATAATCAACGGCATCTTTGATTTCTTGATCGGTACAGCTGGCACAACTGCCTTTAGGGGGCATGGCATTTAAACCTTTGATGGCATTATTATAAAGCGTAGGCATGCCTTGTGCTATCAGGGGATCCCAGGCTGCTGCATCGCCAAATTTAGGCGCGCCACCGGCGCCGGTAGCATGACAACCTGCACAATAAGTGCCATAAGTGCCTGCGCCTGGTCCGCCAGAACTCTTGGGTTTGGGGGGAGTTTGACTGTCTACAGATTTGATATAAGTCGCGATGCTGTTTAAATCTTCCGGAGTTAAATAATGTAGGCTGTCACGATTCACTTCTGCCATGCCCCCCACCACAGTGCCACCACCGATTAATTCATTGTGTGTGAATACCCGAGTGATTTTGGCATTATCAACGGTGCCTAAAGCCGATTTGCTGATATTAGGCGCATAAGCTCCAGAGACATTGGATCCGGCCAGATTGTATTTATGAATGGGGGCGCCCAAAGGAATTTTATCGCTTAAGAGCACATAGGAAGGTGTATGGCACATGGCGCAATGCCCAGGTCCTTCAACGATGTAGGCCCCTCGATTCCATTCTGGAGTTTGTGCAGGATCGTTGACATAACCGGCTGGTTTAGGATGGAAAAACATCAAACGCCAGCCTAATTGCATAAAACGAATGTTAAAGGGGAAAACCATGGTATTGGCTTTATTTTCTTGAGAGACTGCTGGAATAGCGTCTAAATAAACTTTTAGCGCATGTAGATCTTCATCAGTTAATTGATTGAAAAAAATGAATGGAAATGCTGGATAATAATATTGATGCGTGGGAGAGATGCCATGACGAACAGCCTTGACAAATTCAGCTTCAGACCAAGAGCCAATGCCTGTTTTTTGATCGGGGGTGATATTGTGAGTGTAAATCGTCCCAAAAGGAGTGGGCATGGCCAAGCCACCAGCGAAAGTAGGGCCTTTATTAGGTGTATCGGTATGACAGGCAATACAATCGCCCATTTTGGCCACATATTCACCTTTTTGAATCAAGGCTCCATCAGGTCCCGAGGTATCGACTTTAGGGTATTCAGGATAATAAGGGGTGGTTTCAGGCGGATTGGCCATTAAAGCTAAATTAGCGGATATGGTTTTCGTGAGATAAATAAGGTAGCTGAACAAGATCAAGGCTAGAAGAATGAGGATAATGATAACTTGTTTCTTATGCCGACAAAGAAATGATTTTAGAGCATTCACTGCAAGATCCTTACTCAATGGTTACGCAATTTTTAAAGACCCCAATTGGAATTCTCTGGAGTCAAGCGCCTATTATCAAAGATTTTGCTTGAAGACTCAAGGACTTTGGACTGTTCAGCGATATTTTTTTGAGATCATCTTAAATATGATTAATTTATATTCAAATTAAGAGTGCTCTGAGAAGAGGAGGTGAGGAAAAGAAGAATAGCCTTAACGATCTAAGAGCAGCTCACTCTCGGTCAAACACGCCGTGAACTCACCCCTGGGGGCTCGTTTGCGGCATCCTTGCCGCAAACGGTTTGCCCTGAGGATAAGCGACTCTTAGCTGAAGATTTCTAACTCCCCTCGCCCAGTATTCTGGGAGAGGGGTTGGGGGAGAGGGTAGAATTCAATTCGGCAATTTTGAAGAATGATGGGTGATCAATTGACAGCCTTTGGGCGTATCTCGATAAACAAAAGTATAGCGGGCATGCACTTCTATAGGTTTTCCGGCTTTGCTGCTTGAAAAAACATACAGACCAGAGCTGACTGCGCCACCGGAAAAGATTTGCAAATATTGCTCGCCAATATAGTGCACCTGGACTTTAGGATAAGTTTCAAAAAATTTCGTAAAATAATTCACCTTGCCTGCTCGGCTTATGATGGGTTTGTTCTCAACAGTGGCCATTAAAACCGCCTTGGGGGCGTATTGATTGACTATTTTCTGGACATTATTAGACTCAATGGCTTTTGCCCAAGCAGCATCGGCTTTTAAGAGCTCTGTTTTTTGGCAGGCCGCCCAGGCTGGGCTTGCCAGGCTGATTGAAATGAGAAAAGTTAAAAAAACTCCTAAGCTATTGTTTTTATTGAAATAAATATTCATGACTATCTCCTCATAGATTCAGATTTAAGTGTAGTGTATAAATAATATTCAGTCCATCGGTCTGCCTTTCAAAACTCAGGGTAACACGATAAATCGCATCTCTACCCTAAGAGTTGAAAGGGGTACGTCCATCGGTATACCTTAGAAATATCTAAACTTGAAAAAAAGCTTGATCCGTTAAGAAAAGTCCGCTAAGAGTTGGTATTTTCAGAAGAATATGGTTTAATACGGCCTAGGGTTTAAACTCTTGCCCTTTCAAAGCCTTGCAAGAGTCAACAGTTAGAAATCTCTGAATATTAAGGGTTTACTATGTGTCGATGGATGTTAAAACGATTCACTGCGGTTTTTGCTTTATTTTTATTCATGCCTTTGGCCTTAGCGGTTCCTCTGATGAACATGCCTTATGGGGTGACCCCTATGAGTCACGATATTTATCGCCTGCATATGATAACCTTTTACATTTGCTGTATTATTGGTGTGGTTGTTTTCGGGTTTCTTTTTTATTCTATTTACAAATACCGACAATCTAAGGGTTCAGTCGCGGCTAATTTTCACGAACACCCAATGGTGGAAATTCTTTGGACTTTGATCCCTTTTCTAATCTTAGTGGGTTTGGCCATTCCAGCGACTATTGTATTAAAAGATATTCACAATACCAATGAATCTGATTTAATCGTTAAAATCACAGGCTATCAATGGAAGTGGAAATACGAATATTTGGATCAAGGCATTAGCTTTTTCAGCACCTTATCAACGCCACAGGCGCAAATCGATGATCCCAAAGAACCTAAAGATCAATGGTTCTTGCTGGAAGTGGATAATCCCATGGTCATTCCTATTCACAAGAAAGTTAAACTCTTGGTCACTTCCAATGATGTGATCCATGATTGGTGGGTGCCTGATTTTGCTGTGAAGCAAGATGCAATTCCCGGTTATATTAATGAAAATTGGCTGGAAGTGGATAAAGTCGGTACTTATCGAGGACAATGTGGCGAGCTTTGCGGAGCTTATCATGGGTTTATGCCTATTGTGGTTCAAGCGGTCAGCGATGAAGATTTTGCCAAATGGGTGGCTGCCCATTCCCCGAATGCCAAAGCCGAAGCGGGTGGCCTTATTCCTACGGCGCAGGCGGCAACAAGACCTTTAAGTAAAGACGATCTATTCAAGATCGGTGAAAAACAATATGCTACCAGCTGTGCGATGTGTCATCAACCCACAGGCCAAGGCTTACCGCCGAGTTTTCCAGCGCTAAAAGGCAGCTCCATTGTGACCGGTGATGTGAATAAGAACATCCAATTGGTTTTGCACGGCGTTCCTGGAACAGCCATGCAAGCGTTTGGTGAACAGCTGGACAATCAAACCTTGGCTGGAATTTTGACTTATGTTCGAAATTCCTGGGGAAATGATGCGCTGAATGCTGCCCATAAACAGGCTGTCGTGGTACAGCCCGAAGACATAGAAAAGGCTCGTTAGACAGGAGATAGATTATGAGTGATATGGCCACTGCCATCGATAAACATGAACAGGCAACAGACGATCATGGCGATCATGGACCTGCCAAGGGCTTTAAGCGTTGGCTGTTTACCACCAATCATAAAGACATTGGGACTTTATATTTATTGTTAAGCTTAGCCATGTTTTTTGTCGCGGGCATTATGGCTTTGGTGGTACGGGTTGAATTGTTTGAACCGGGAAAAGTATGGGTAACGCCGGATTTCTTTAATCAAATGACCACCATGCACGGTTTGATCATGGTGTTTGGTGTGATCATGCCTGCGATGGCCGGATTTGCCAATTGGATGATCCCGATGATGATCGGCGCGCCGGACATGGCTTTACCCCGCCTTAACAATTGGAGCTTCTGGCTACTGCCTTTTGCTTTTTTACTGTTAACCTTGCCTTTAGACAAAGAACTGCTGAGTATGTTGGGACGAGCTATCGGCATTAGTATTTTTCCCGGAGCAGGACCTGCCCCGGATTATGGCTGGACTTTTTACGCCCCTTTATCGACCACTTATGGTCCTGACAGCACGGATTATATGATCTTTGCCATTCATATGATGGGAATTTCTTCTATTCTTGCCGCAATTAATATCGTCGTGACCATATTCAATATGCGTGCTCCAGGAATGACTTGGACACGGATGCCGATTTTTGTTTGGGGTTGGTTAGTTACCGCATTTTTATTGTTGGCGGTGATGCCAGTCTTAGCCGGTTGTGTGACTATGATGCTGATGGATAGACATTTTCACACAGCATTCTTTGAAGCCGCGGGCGGCGGTGATCCTGTTTTATTTCAACATATTTTTTGGTTTTTTGGTCATCCCGAAGTGTATATTTTGATTTTACCAGCCTTTGGAATTATTTCCGAAGTCGTGCAGACTTTTTCACGAAAAAGGTTATTTGGCTATATTTTCATGGTTTGGGCTAATGTGTCTATTGCGCTCTTAGGCTTTTTGGTTTGGATGCATCATATGTTTACCACGGGTGCTCCTTATGCCGCACAATTGTTTTTTATGTATGTGACAATGCTGGTTTCAGTTCCCACAGGTATTAAGATTTTTAATTGGGTGACCACGATTTTCAAAGGTTCAATCAGCTTTGAAACACCGATGCTGTTTGCCCTAGGATTTTTAGTGATGTTTACCCTCGGTGGTTTTTCAGGCTTAATGCTGGCGATCGCACCCGCTGATTATCAATACCGTGGCAGCTATTTTGTGGTTGCTCATTTCCATTATGTTTTGGTTTCGGGATCTTTATTTGCCATTTTTGCGGGCGTCTATTATTGGCTGCCTAAATGGACAGGGCATCATTACAGCGAAGTGTGGGGAAAATGGCATTTTTGGCTAACCGCAATTTCCATGAACATTACTTTTTTTCCCATGCATTTCCTGGGTTTAGCGGGTATGCCGCGTCGTATTCCTGACTATGCCTTACAGTTTACCGATTTTAATCAGCTGGCAACGGTCGGGGCCTTTATTTTTGGATTTTCACAGCTGATTTTCTTGGGGATCATTATTAATTCTTGCCGCAAAGCCAGTGCCGGTGTTAATGAGCATTTACCCAATCGCGTTTGGGAAGGAGCTCGTAGTTTGGAATGGACTTTGCCGACACCGGCACCTTATCATACTTTCGCAACTCCCCCAGAGCTGGGACATGAAACCCATTAATCCAGACGGAGAACAAAAACCCAATCACAAACGTCTCATTTGGCGTTTGTCTTTGGGGGTACTCTTTATGTTCGGTTTTTGCTATATGCTGGTGCCTTTGTATTCTTTGATTTGTAATCATCTGGGGATCAATGGTCGAGGTGATTTTTTTGTTCGTGATATTGATGTCAATGTGAAACCTGATTTTAGCCGAGAAATCAAGGTTGATTTCTCCACTATGGTGCATGGCCCTATGGCGTTGAATTTAAGCCTGTGCAACATCATTTGATGATTCATCCGGGTGAGCGCAAACTGGTATACTTTTACGCACAGAATAATTCTGCACAGGGTATCACGGTGCAAGCGATCCCCAGCATCACCCCCGATGAATCAGCCAAATATTTGAAAAAAACACAATGCTTTTGTTTTACCCAACAGTATTTTGCCCCAGGTGAGAAAGCCGATATGCCAGTCTACTTTTATCTTGAACCTAGCTTACCGAAAAGCATCAAAGAAGTGACTCTGTCCTATACCTTGTTTGATGCTACGGCGTATTTGAAAAAACAAAAACATTATACCCAAGGGCGTATCGAGGTTTGATCATTGAAACTAAAAGGGTCTGTAAAAAATAAAATTTTCCTAGCCATTTGGATTTTTTTCTTTATTCTATTTGTCGCTCTGGGGTTTTGGCAATTACAGCGGTATCATTGGAAAAAAAACCTTCTGGCGGAATATCAAGCTCGCCAAAGCATTATTTTATCCGCCGATAGTTTAGGCAAACCGCCGGAGGAGTTGATCTATTATAATTTACAGCTCACAGGCCGTTTAGCCATGGATAAAAGCCTCTATTGGCAGAATCGCTATGAAGGCGAGACTTATGGTTATCATCTGCTGACGCCCTTGTGGTTGGAACACCAAAAGGCCTATGTGATTTTAGATCGCGGTTTTGTAGAAACGCCTTTGAACTTGCAGCAATTGAGGGCTTTAGCAGAGGATCAAGTTCAGCAAAGGGTTGTGGGCCTAGTGTATTATCCTGATCGTGCCGGATTTATGTTAGGCCCGGATCTTTCCAAAGATGCCAGCGGTCATCAGTTTACACAGGGCTTAGATTTTAAAGCGCTGTCAAGGCTATTACAGGGCAAGGTTTATCCTTTTATTGTCTATCTGCAATCGCCAGCAGATCCAGGCTTAAAGCGGTTTTGGCAGGAAGCGTGTCCTAAGGACAGCGATACTTCAGTTTGTACAAGACAAGAGCAGGGGCTTTTTGCTAATATCATGCCTGCTAGCAGACATCTGGGCTATGCGGTGCAATGGTTTGCCATGGCCCTGACTTTGGCGATTGCTGTATTGCTGAGTTTTCTTCGCAGAAGATAACGGGATCTCCTTAAGCGAGGGTAAGCCAAAGCTTCCCTCGCCCAGTACTCGCGAAGACTAGAGAAACCAAAGCTCCTCTCGCCCAGTATTCTGGGAGAGGGGTTGGGGGAGAGGGCGTTAAAAGCATACCTTAAAGTAGGGGAAAAAAAATTGATGATCTCTAAACGCAGTCGAGCCATTGCCGTTTTGGTTTTATTCTTATTGCCTTTTATTTTAGCCGGTTGGTTGTATCAGCATGCCGCGCGCTTTCATTTTAAAACTTCAAATTTAGGGCATTTATTGATTCAGCCCGTGCAGATCAAAGGGCCTTGGCAAAAAGAGTTAGGGCAATGGCAGATCCTTTATTGGCCTAAGCAGGCGGCCTTACAGAATAATGAACAAGCCAACCGTGTTTTATACGAGCTGCATCAGCTGCGTACTGTTTTAGGAAAAAATGCCAAAGATTTACCCTTAACGATTATTTTACCCAGCGATTGTGCCAAAACAGCCTGTGCGCAATTGGCATTTCAGAAAGCGCAAGATCTTGATAAAATGAATGCAGTGAGTTCTGATTTTCTGGCTCAGATCTCACAAGCCGATCGAGCCGCAGGTTTAGCCAATCCTCAGGGAAATATTTATCTGATTGATCCTCAAGGTTATTTCTTTATGTATTATAGCGATAAAGAAGATCCTCGAAATATACTGCAAGATCTACAACATTTATTGGAGGTGTCTTCTGCTAAATCTACTTAATAGAGCGCAAAAATTTCAACGAGGGATTAGCCTGGCAGCGATGAGCTTTGCCTTTGTGGTCATTGGTTTAGGTGCCTTTACCCGTTTGATCGATGCCGGCCTAGGTTGTCCAGATTGGCCCGGTTGTTATGGACATCTAACGGTGCTGGCTGCTGAACACGATCGCTTATTGAATTTAGCCTACCCCCATTCTTTCTTAGTGAGCTATAAAGCCTGGGCTGAGATGATCCATCGCTATTGTGCTGGGATCTTAAGCAGTTTGATTGTGGCGCTGTGTGCCGTTTTGTTGTGGCGGTTTCAAAAAGAAAAAAGAACCTCTTTCTTAATCTTAACTTTATGGTTTATCGTGCTAGTCGGCTATCAGATTATGTTAGGGCGTTGGACTGTGACTCTGCAATTATTACCCAGTATTGTCACGCAACATCTACTCGGCGGGTTTTTAATCTTAGCCAGTTTAGGCTTAAGTTATGGCAGTACCAAACCTTATTTTACACAAGGCATTACAACAACATGGACCTTATTTATATTCTGCAGCTTAGGTTTGGTTCTTGTGCTCTTACAAATTTTCTTAGGTGCTTGGACAAGCACGCATTATGCGGCCTTAAGTTGCCAGGGATTTCCTTTTTGCACGGAGGATCCCAAAGCCATGGTATTTGATTGGTCACAGGCTTTTCAATGGCAAACGTCTGTGGGTTTAAATTATGAAGGTGGGCTTTTATCTGAAACCGCCCGTCAAACCATTCAAATGGCGCATCGCTTTGGTGCCGGTATTGTGTTTGGGTATTGGTTTTTATTTTTTCTATTCAGTCCACGAAAGATAAAAGAAAAATCTTCCGCGCTCTTTCATCTGATCCTCGTTTTGTTTTTAGTGCAAATCGCTTTAGGGATTGCCAATGCGGTTTTCGCTTTGCCTTTAGCCGTTGCGCTCTTGCATAATTTAGTGGCAGCAGCTTTGTTTTTAACGGTGGTTTTGTTCGTTCTGCGGGCATATCCCATCAGGAGTCGTGTATGAATAAATCCAATGCAATTTCTGAAGCGAATATATTGAATAAATCAGGATTTCAAAATTGGCGATCGTATTATGAATTGTGCAAGCCGCGCGTGGTGATGCTGATGATTCTAACTTCCTGGGTAGGGATGTGTTTGGCCTCAGCCGGCTGGCCAAGCTTTTCCGTGCTGATTTGGGGCAATTTAGGCATTGCCCTATCGGCAGGAGCTGCGGCAGCCTTAAATCATTTGGCTGATCAGCGTATTGATAAATTGATGCAGCGCACTCGCGGCCGTCCCTTGGTGCAGGGGACTTTGACGATTAAGCAATGCGGAATTTTTTCAGCGATTTTATCGATTCTAGGGCTATGCATTTTATACTTTGAAGTCAATGCGCTCACCGCTGTCTTGACTTTATTATCGGTAATTGGTTATGCAGCTTGTTATACTTTATTTTTAAAATATAAAACCCCGCAAAATATTGTGATTGGTGGCTTGGCGGGTGCTGCACCGCCTTTATTGGGTTGGACTGCGGTCAGTGGCCAGATCGATCCCGGTGGTTTACTGTTGGTGTTGATTATTTTTGTGTGGACACCGCCTCATTTCTGGGCTTTAGCCATTCATCGCTTTGATGATTATGCCAAAGCAAAAGTGCCGATGTTGCCCAATACACATGGTATTGCCTATACTAAATTACAAATTTTGCTGTATACCCTTTTATTGTGCGCTGTGACGATGCTGCCGTTTGTGATCGCTGAAAACGCTTGGATCTATCTTGTGGGAGTTTCGATTCTCAATGCCTGGTTTTTAGTCGGGGTGATTCGTTTGTTTAGAGATCCCGAACATAAATCAGCGTTTAAAGTGTTTAAAAATTCTATTGTTTATTTGGGCGGTGTTTTTTTACTGTTGTTATTAGATCATTATATTTAGGGGGATTTTTTATGAATAAGGCAAACAAGCATTCTAAAACTTTGGGGCTGATCTTAAGTGTTATGGCCCTAGTTTTTATGCTGGCTATTTATTTTGGAGTGATGCATCATCATAAAGCCAAGGTCGATCTGGCCACACTTAAAATTGACGGTACTATTCTAGATCCGGCACGTCCCCTGCCGCCTTTCACCGTGCAGAGCAGTTTAGGTCATGATTTTACTGAAAAAGATCTGCAAGGACATTGGACTATTTTATTTTTTGGATTCAGCAATTGTGGTTATGTTTGTCCGACCACCTTAGCGGCTTTAAATAAAACCTATGGTCTTTTGAGTGCACAAATGCCTAAAGATCGGTTACCACAAATTCTAATGATCTCAGTGGATCCCGATAGAGACAGTGTTGAACGTATGAAAGCCTATGTTGAATCATTTAATCCTCATTTTATCGGTGCACGAGCGCCCCTTGAAGCGATTATGCCCTTAGAGCAAGCCTTGGGCGTGGTGGCAGTTAAAATGGAAGCTTCGCAAAACAAAAACAGCAATAATTATGCCGTTAATCATAGTGCCGAATTATTTGTAGTGGATGAAAAGGGCCAAGTCAGAGCGTATTTGTCTTATCCTCATGAAGCGGTGAGTATGGCGCATGATTACACGACTTTGACCGATGCGCTGGGTGTTTAGTGATGATCACTTTTTCAAGAAAGCACTTATTGGGCGTGTCAGCTGCATCCCAGTCTGTGCTTTGTTGTACTTGTCCTTAGGAAGGAGTCATCCCCAAAAATGAAAAAGATAGGGCTGTTGTGTCTATGTGTTTTCTTGGTCGCTTGTACGGCTTCTAAAACCGCTGCATTTAAAGACAATCAGGGACATCAAATTGAAAAGCAATCGCAAGCAGGGCAGTGGACTTTAGTGAATTATTGGGCGCCTTGGTGTGAGGGTTGCGCTCGCGAGGTGCCTGAATTGAATCGCTTGTCCGAGCAGAAAAAATTGCGGGTATTGGGAGTGAGTTTCGATGAGATGAATCCAGAGGATATGGATCAGTTTGCTCAAAAATTAAATATCCAATATCCGCTGCTATTAAGCGATCCGGCAAAGGCCTGGAATTTGCCGGCGGCCGATGTTTTACCCACGAGTTATTTAATCGATCCCCAAGGCCAGCTTAAAGCTCGCTTACTCGGCCCGCAGACAGAGCAGGGTATTTTGAAAAGAATAGCGGATCTAAAGCAGGGATGAAGGCTAGGGCGATCTTTAAGAGCTTGGCGATAATATTCCTGTTTGCCTCAGCCGGCTTTGCCGGTGCTTATCTGGCCTTCAAAAAATTCACACCCGCAGTCATTGTCACGTCTAAAGAGCCTATTGGTTTACGGACCTATCATTATCCAGCTTCGTTTGTGGCCAGTCTAAAAGGGGATCCACAAGCGGGGGCTAAAATTTACCGCCAATATTGCCAAGCCTGTCATGCGCCCGAACCTGAAATCGAGCTCAATGCCCCTAGTCGCGGTAATATGGCCGTTTGGAAGGCTTTGAGTACTGCCTGGGGTGAAGAGCAGTTATGGCAGTTTACTTTAGACGGGCATAATGCCATGCCTGCACGGGGAGGCTGTTTCGAATGTAGCGATGCACAATTGCGACAGGCTTTGGATTATTTGAGAACTCAGTAACGACTCAGGGCTCGGGATCTAACGAAGCTGGGTACAACAGCATCAAGGCCAGGGATGATGATTTCAAACCATAAGCAGCAGGGATGCTGATTATGAGACTACAAGGATGTATTTACGGCGTGTTTGTAATCATCATCCCTGGCCTTGATGCATTGAGCCTATATGAGACACAAAACTCAATCATCATTTGCTCGAGCCAGGTATTCAGCCTATACTTAGGCTAGAAACCGTTTTTTTTGTTAAGAGGATAGCCTTATGAAATTGAAGCAAATTTTAGGCTTTACCCTGATTGAGCTTATTGTAACCCTTGCCATTGCCGGGATTTTAGCCGCAGTGGCGATCCCCAGCATTGGCTCTTATTTGCAAAATAGTCGAGCCACCGCTTTAGCCAATACTTGGGTGTCTGCTTTAGCCTATGCTCGCAGCGAGGCTATGACCCGCGGAACCCCCGTGAGTATTTGCCCCTCAACCGATGGAAGTAGCTGCAGTATTCTGGTGACAGACTGGCCAAAGGGCTGGATTATTTTTTCAGATCCCAATGGGGACGGTGCTTTTTCGGCTGCTACGGATCGCATCAAGGTGCAAGAAAGTTTGGGGGCAGGGACGGTTTTTACTCCTGCGCTTAACACGGTCACTTATGTCAGGTATAACGATATGGGTTTTGTGGCTTATGGCGCAACCACTTTTACGATTAAAGCCTCCGGTTGTAGCAGCAACAATGGCCGCACGGTGACCTTGAACGCCAGTGGTGATGTCACGATCGCAAAGGCCGTTTGTCCTTAAGAACGAGTCGTTGCCATTTCACCCCGTAAAGAATTTCTGAGGATTTCTTGAAGCCTTACCGGTACAATTTCTCCAATTAAATCTTTAGGACCTGAAAAATTGACAATGCGGTTATTTTCGCTACGACCACTGATTTGATCGCCTCCTTTATGAGAAATGCCGGCCACTAAGATGGGCTCGACAGTACCGATCATGCTTTGGCTGATGGCATCGGCTTGAGCTTGGATCTGAGCCTGCAAAATATGCAAGCGTTCTTTTTTGACAGCAGCTGGGATCCCATCGTGCAATTTAGCCGCGGGTGTGCCGGGGCGAGGGCTATAGATAAAACTGAAGGATTGGTCAAAACCTATCTGCTGGATCAGATCTAAAGTGGCTTTAAAATCTTCATCCGTTTCACCTGGAAAACCAATGATAAAATCTGAAGAAATGGCAATGCCGGGACGTACGGCTCTCAATTTTTCACAGCGTTCTATAAAACTTTCAGCGCTGTAATCTCGTTTCATCATTTTTAGAATACGATTTGAGCCGCTTTGTACGGGTAGATGCAAATGAGTGGCTAATTTTGGAACATCACGATAAGCCGCAATCAAATCATCACCGAAAGCCGAAGGATGTGAAGTGGTAAAACGGATGCGTGTGATCTCATCTAAGGCGGCAATGGTGTGGATCAGCACTGCAAGATCGGCGATACTGCCATCATGCTTTTTGCCGCGATAATCGTTGACATTTTGTCCTAATAAAGTAATTTCTCTGACGCCTTGTTCTGCTAAAATGGCGATTTCTGTGAGCACTTGATCAAAAGGCCGGCTGATTTCTTCACCCCGAGTATAGGGAACTATACAATAGCTGCAATATTTATTGCAGCCTTCCATAATTGAAACAAAAGCAGTGGGGCCCTTGGCCTTAGGTTCGGGTAAGCAATCAAATTTTTCGATTTCGGGAAAGCTGATATCAATGGCCGCCTTGCGCGTTTGTTTTCGTTCTTCGATTAAAGCGGGTAGGCGATGTAAAGTCTGGGGACCAAAAATCAGATCGACAAAAGGGGCGCGCTCTAAAATAGCGCGTCCTTCTTGGCTACCGACACAGCCGCCAACGCCTATCAAGACTTTTGGATTTTCTTCTTTAAAGGCTTTCCAACGACCTAATTCAGAGAAGACTTTTTCTTCAGCTTTATCGCGAATAGAGCAAGTGTTTAGCAATAATAAATCAGCTTCATTGGCATTTTTCGTAATTTCCATACCTTGGGTTTCAGTCAAGAGCAGCAGCATTTTTTCTGAATCGTAAACATTCATTTGACAGCCCTGAGTGGCCATAAAGACTTTGGATTTCTTTGAGGGACTGGTGTCTGGCAGGGTATCCATATTGATCTCATCATGAATAAATAAGGTGCAGAGTTTATCATAGGTTTGTCTTTAGCAAAAGAGCTGGGGTTCTTTTCAAATTCTGTTTTCTAAAAGAACAATTTGGGTGATTTTAAGCCTCCAAAAAAGCTCGTTTCGAAGCATAACTAATCAAAAAAATACTGTCGTTTTCCACCAAAAGTATTGCTTCTCTTAAAGCATAATGGTATCTTTAGGAAACAGAATGTCAGATGACTGATATTCTCTAAAAAATCACTTCTCAGTCCGCCAAACTTTTATGAGAGTTTGAGGCTTGAGGAGCTAATGTGGAGTAATTGCCCATCCCGATATGGAGATTGTATAGTTCAAAATTTTCGCATATTCTGCGAAAAGATGGACTTTCTAAACTAGGGTGTTGTGATTATAATTTAGAACCTTATTTGTACAGGAGCCTATCCCTATGATAAGCACGGAAGAAGCTGTTAGTCTTCAGCAGAAAAACCAAGGTTTGAGCCAACAGGTCAATGAAGTTTTGGATCGTTATTTTTCTATATTGGGAAATAAAGAACCGGAAGATTTATATGGCAAATTGATGGTTGAAATTGAAAAACCAATGATTGAAAGTGTGATGCGCCATGTCCGTGGCAATCAATCTAAGGCCGCACGTATTCTCGGCATTAGTCGGGGTACTTTAAGAAAGAAACTGGCTTATTATTTCAATACCATGCATGTCGGTAAAGCTTAAGATCTCAAAGGTATTTTTGTAACCCTCTCAACCCCTCTCTCAGAATACTGGGCGAGGGGAACAAAGAGATACTAGAGCTATTAGGCAGTAAGGAGCCTTATGTATTGCCAAGGATGTTGGATAGCTGCTTGTGTAGACAAGGGATATGCTTTTTTATCCAAACTGCGCGAGCAATTCATTTGGCTGATTTTAATTTTTTTTCTCTCTGCCTGCCATCATCAACCTCATAATAATCCTTATCCTTCTAGAGATGATAAAGCGAATGTTTATTATGGCGCATTTTCAACACCGCCTAAAACCTTGGATCCGGCAAAATCTTATACGGTGAATGAAGCGCAATTTATTTCTCTGATCTATGAAACGCCTTTAGAATATCATTATCTAAAACGACCTTGGGCCTTAAAACCTTTATTGGCAGAGGGTCTTCCGCAGATTCGATATCTGGATGCACAAGGGTTACCCACTTTAGATCGCCTAAAAGCCAAAAGCAGTGAATACATCATTCATATTCGCCCCGGTATTTATTATCAGCCTCATCCTGCTTTGGCCAGAGATACACAAGGCCAGCTTGTTTATGCTCATTTAAGTCCAGCACAGGCTCAGCATTATCATCAAATCAGTGATTTTACACAAACCGGAACACGGGAACTCACGGCCGATGATTTTGTGTATGAGATCAAACGTTTGGCGAGTCCTCAAGTGCAATCACCCATTTATGGTTTGATGAGTGGGCATATTATGGATTTAGCCCATCTACGCGCTCGCTTAGAAATGCAGATGCAGAAAAATCCGAAAACGCCATTGGATTTACGCGATTATTCTTTCTCAGGAGCCGAGGTCTTAGATCGCTATACCTATCGTATCCGCTTAAGTGATCCTTATCCGCAATTTATGTATTGGCTGGCGATGTCCTTTTTCGCACCTTATCCCTGGGAAGCGGATCGTTTTTACAGCCAACCTGGATTTGCTCATCAGAATATCAGTATTGATTGGGTGCCCATCGGTACAGGGCCTTATCAACTCAGCCAAAATAATCCCAATGCACTGTTACAATTGATCAAAAACCCGAATTTTCACCGAGAAAAATTGCCACAAGGGTTAGCCCATTATGCCGGGGAAGAATTACCTAAGATCCAAGGTTTAGAATTTTATTCAGAAAAAGAAAGTATTCCGCGCTGGAATAAATTTCTGCAGGGTTATTATGATCAATCGGGAATTGGCAGCGATAGTTTCGATGCGGCTATTGCCTATAATGCACAGGGCTTGCCTGAACTAAAACCTAAATTACGCGATCAAGGGATAAAATTGCAGATCAGCACCGAGCCGAGTATTTTCTATCTGGGGTTTAATTGGCAGGATCCCATTGTAGGAGGCGCTGATCCGAAGGCTCAAAAATTAAGACAAGCCTTATCCATTGCCATTGATATGCAAGAATACATTCAAATTTTTTTAAATGGCCGTGGTCAATTGGCACAAGGCCCTTTGCCTCCTGGGATCTGGGGGGCTAAAACGGGAAGCGATGCCTTTAATCCTTTTATTTTTAAAAAAGAGCAAGGACAAGTCAAACGACGATCGTTGGCTGAAGCTCAAAAATTATTGACAGAAGCGGGTTATCCTAATGGCATCGATGTTAAAACAGGCAAGCCTCTAAAATTAACTTTATCGATCGCTTCAGACAGTCGCATTGATGAAGGGACTTTATACACTTGGTTTATTCAGCAATTTGCAAAATTGAATATTGAACTCAATATTGAGAGCACCACTTATAACCGATTTCAAGACAAATTAAACTCAGGAGCAACACAGATCTTTTTTTCAGGCTGGTTGGCGGATTATCCTGATCCGGAAAACTTTTTATTTTTACTCTATGGCCCCAATGGCAAAGTAAAGTATGGCGGAGAAAATATCAGCAATTATCAGAATGCCGATTTTGATCGCGAGTATCTTGCCATGAGTCGTTTGCGAAAGGGTCCAGAACGGCAAGCCGAGATCGATCGCATGGTAGCAGAAGTTCAAGAAGATGCTCCTTGGATCTGGGGATTTTACCCCGTGAGTTTTCAATTATCACAACCCTGGGTTTTCAATAATCATGCCAATCCCTTAGTGAATAACGCGCTAAAATATATGGCTTTAGATCCAGAACAACGTTTTAAATCTCGTTTGGCCCGCAATAAACTGGCTGTATGGCCTTTATGGTTGATGGGCTTGACTCTGGGACTCATCATGGTTTGTTTATGGTATTTGCATCGACAACAAAAGAATAAAAAGCCTGCTTCTATTTCGATAAAGGGGAAAGGGCCATTATGCTGATATATCTGCTTCGTAAAATTCTATATGCTATTCCAGTCATTTTGGCGGTAAATGTTTTGACTTTCATGCTGTTTTTTAAACTCAATAGTCCAGATGATATGGCGCGGATGCAATTGGGGCAGAAATATATTACAACAGAGGCTTTAATGGGATGGAAAAAAGCCCATGGCTATGATAAACCTGTTTTTTACAATACACAGGCTTCTTCTTGGCATGCATTCACAGACACTTTATTTTTTGAAAAATCAGTCAAATTATTGATTTTTGATTTTGGTCTTTCGGATAGCAATAGAGACATTGGACAAGATCTGAAAACCCGCATGGGGCCTAGTTTGGCGGTGGCCATACCCAGTTTTATTTTAAGCATTGTATTGAGTATTGTCATCGCTTTATTCATGGTCTTGTATCGAAATACGGGATTTGAAAAATTTCTCATTGTGAGCTGTATTATCTTAATGTCTATTTCCACTTTATTTTACATCATCGGTGGGCAATTTTTAGTGGCCAAAACTTGGCATTGGGTTCCTTTATCAGGGTATATGCCAGGATGGGGGCAGTTTAAATTTATCATTTTACCGGTGGTCATCGCAGCCTTGAGTGGCTTAGGGGCCAATGCTCGCTGGTATCGCGCTATTTTCTTAGAAGAGATCAATAAAGAATATGTGCAATTGGCCAAGGCCAAGGGCTTATCAGGATTTCAGATTGCTTTTTATCATGTACTGCCTAATGGCGCTTTGCCTATTTTAACAGGCGTGGTGGTGCTGATCCCTTCCTTGTTCATGGGCAGCTTATTGTTAGAATCTTTCTTTGGTATTCCCGGTTTGGGCAGTTACACCATCGATGCTATCTTACAACAAGATTTTGCCATTGTGCGCGTGATGGTTTATCTAGGAACGGTACTTTATCTTTTGGGTTTGATTTTAACTGATTTAACCTACAGTTATGTTGATCCGCGTGTGCGCTTGGAGTAATGAAGATGAATCATTGGGTTTTTCTGAATACTGATCTCCTATTCTATCTTTTATTGTTTTTAATAGGACTTTATTTTAGTTTGGTCTATCGGCAAGAACATTTGCGGCGTATTTGGCGGACTATTTTTGTAAAACCCATTGCGTGGATCAGTTGTGGCGTGATTATACTGTATTTGAGTATTGCTATTTTAGATTCTATGCATTTTACCTTGAAAGAGGAAGTCCGGGGATTAAAACCCGATCCTTATCGAGTGTACAGTGTCTTAGATCTGATCTTAGCGCCTTTGCCCAGTGTCGATGAAAAAACGTATGCAGCGCCTTTAGCTTTACATTCCTATCAAAAAGAATGGCAGCTCAATGAGCAAGGGGAAATGCAATTTTCTTATGTGCCTTTAAGCTATGCGCCAGATTTGATTGCAGAAGCGCGATCGGAGTTTTCTGATCTCATGCATCGTTTACTCTGGGGCGGTGTTTGCGGACTTGCTTTTGCTTTGACATTGATGTTTATGTTAGAAACTTTATTGCAAATAGGACATGCAATAAAGCGGATCTTTAAAAAACAACCTATCTTAATCAGACCCCTATTTTTTTGGCCCCGATCTTCTTCAAAAATAGTATGGTTTGTTTTGAGTTTAATGTTATGCTTTGCTGTAGGAGCCGTCTTAGTGCTTTCAAAAGCTTATCATGTCATGGGCACGGATAAGATAGGCCAGGATGTTTTTCTAATTGCCGTAAAAAGTATACGCACAGCCATCCTATTAGGATCTTTGACAAGTTTAATGGTGTTACCCTTGGCGATTTTAGCCGCCATTCCTGCAGGCTATTGGGGTGGTTTTGTCGATGATATTGTGCAATTTATTTATGTGACGTTAAGTTCTATTCCCGGAGTTTTATTGATAGCGGCCAGTATTCTTGCGATGCAAGTGTATATCAGTGTTCATCCCGATCTTTTCCCCACAAGTTTGGCACGAGCCGATGCGCGTTTATTGACACTCTGCGCGATTTTGGGTTTGACTTCCTGGACTAATTTGTGTCGTATTTTAAGAGCAGAAACCTTAAAATTAAGAGAAACCGATTTTGTATTAGCGGCCAAAGCCATGGGACATCGCAGTTTACACATTATGGCAAGGCATATTTTACCCAATGTCTCGCATTTGATTCTCATTACCGTGGTCTTAGACTTTAGCAGTTTAGTGATGGCAGAAGCCGTGTTAACTTATATTGGCGTAGGGGTTGATCCGAATATGAATAGCTGGGGCAATATGATTGCAGCAGCGCGTTTGGAATTGGCGCGAGAACCTGTAGTGTGGTGGCCCTTAATGGCCTCTTTTACGCTGATGTTTATTTTTATTTTATCGGTGAACTTATTTTCAGATCAAGTGCGTAAGGGTTTTTCACCGCGAGAAGAGAAAGTGTAGGGTATACCTATTCACAGAGAAGATGCGAGATCCATGCTTAGGCTCGCAATGACGGAATTTCGCATCTTCAAGTTTAACGTGTTGATTAGCTTTTTTTCACCAAGAGAAGAAAAAAGATAGCTCTTTAGGTATTTTTACGAATATTCAAACGCTCTTTTTACCTCTGGCAGGATTTAAATCTGATTAATCGTTTGCATAAGGCTAATCCTGAATGGGAAGATATAAAATCAGGGGGTTTATTAAAGCCACAGCAGACATTAACGCGACGCGAACAAGAAGTGGGGGCTTTGTTGCTTAAAGGGCATACTGCCGCTGAAATTTCAAAAAAATTATTCTTATCTCGTCGTACGGTAGAGGCGCATACCGCTCATATGAAAGAAAAATTACAGCTTCGCAATAAGGCTGAATTGATTCGAGTCTTATTATCGCTGAGCTTGTAAGAATTAAGGTGTCCTTCCGGCAAGCTCGCGTGACAGACCTGTTTTAAATTGAGTAATATCCTCTTTTAATCAAAGAAGAGGAAGAAAATGAATATTCTTGCAGCAATCCCTATAAA
>VFKP01000068.1 GCA_009885495.1 Gammaproteobacteria bacterium
AATCACAAAAAATAAAATATGGGTTGCTTTATTTTTTAAACGGTAGTATTATGCAGCCAGTAGAGCAAGTCTGTTCTGCTTCACGCGACAACTATCCTGACAGTCACCGATTTTGATAAAGAGCCATTATTACTCCCAAAAAAGAGATGCCTAATTGAGTTAAGGTTAACCATAATATGGCGTTAGAAAAACGATTCTCTGCGCTTGACTCTTCATCCTTATTCTGAGATATAAGGACTATATTTGTAATAACCACGAAGACAGCAATTAAATTTAATACCATCATAGGCCAAGCTGCTGTGTCTGCCCACCCAATTATTGGTGGTATTGCGTTGCTATTTAATTCTTCCCGTTTTGCGCGAATACTATTATTGTTTTGTAGTATGTTCGCCATATTTGTAAGAAAGAGCACCAGACTACCGATGTTGGTTACGATACTAGCTTCCATTGAATGTTCGGTGTAATTTGCTATGGCAGCACTAACGCTAACGGGTGCTGACAAAAAAGGGCTTGCTCGAGTCGCTATCTTTAAGCAATCAACCGATTTGAAAAAAAAATCTCTTGAGCGGGATGCTTCTACACTACCCCTCTCGTTATCGTTAGATGTCCCGTCCGCAACTTCTTCAAGCTCTATGTCTATAGTGTTGCCGGCCATATCTTCTCCTTATGCTTATATAATTACTTGATTAATAAGAATAAAAGGTATTGTACCATTATTTTGTCGATAAGTAAATACCGAAAGCATTTATAAGCTCCTTTATGGTTGATTTTTAAGGATTTTTCTACCTTTAAATATAGCAGGCGAAAAATCTAGACCATTTTTTCAGAAAGTTAATATATAAATCCTTGCTTAGCGCCTGTTAGTATTGACCACAGTTTAGGCGAAAACCCCTGGCCGTGGTGTAATTTAGAACCATTTATCGCATCCTAATCTCTTTCCCAGTCTTAGTGAAAAATCTTACCATGAACAGCGCTGGGTGTCTGACCTGCTAAACTTTGGTGCGGTCTTTCATAGTTGTAAAACTCAAAATATTCCCTTAACGCCTTCCGTGCTTCTACAACACTTTCCCATTCTTGTATATACACACATTCATATTTCACTGAGCGCCATAACCTCTCTACAAAAATATTATCCGCCCACCGACCTTTCCCATCCATGCTGATCTTGATTTTGCGTGCCTTAAGCGCATCAGTGAACCCCTGACTCGTAAATTGCGATCCTTGATCAGTATTAAAAATCTCGCAGCGTGTTTGTGCCAAGACTCGCTCTAGAGTCTCTATGCAGAAATCCGCCTCCATCGTAATGCTCAGCTGCCAATCCAGCACATAGCGACTATACCAGTCAATAATCGCTACTAAATAAACAAATCCTCGTTGTAAGCGAATGTAAGTAATGTCTGTGCTAAACACCTGACAAGGCCTTACAATCTCAATACCTCTGAGCAAATAAGGGTAAATCTCATGTTCTGGATGAGGCTTAGTGGTGTGCGGTCCAGGAGCAATGGAACGTAATCCCAATCGCTCATAGGCCCAACGGACTTCATGCCGTTTACAAGGTTGCTTATGAAGCGTAAGGTAATCACTCATTTGTCTCGTCCCGAAAAAAGGGTATTTGGTATATGTTTCATCAACTAATCGCAGCAATGTCAACTGACTCTCGCTGAGCCTTTTCGGTTCTCCCTTGTAATAGATACTCGAGCGATTAATCTCGAGTATCTCACATTGCCGACGCACTGATAGACGTAAATGCTCCGGCTCTATAAAGCTTCGTCGCTCATCCATGGAACACCTCAGACTTTTTTTTTAAAAAATCATTTTCCACTTTCAGGCGTCCAATTTGCTCATAAAGCCCCGCCAATTCTGCTTGACCGCTCCCCATCTCTTCTTTGCTTTTGTCTGCAAATGCATCCGGCAAATACGCTAGCGCCCGTTTTTTCCAGTTATTGACTTGACCTGCTTGGACCGAATATTTGCTCGTAATTTGAGCCATCGTCAGCTCGCCCTTGATGGCTTCTAAAGCAATTTTTGCCTTTTCTACCGCACTATATCTCTTTCGTTTAACGCTCATCTTGCCTCCTACTGCCAGGCAAGAATTATATATTAACTATTCCTTTTACTGGTCTAAATTCCTTGACCCACTATAGAGTGACTAAGGTATTTTCACTCAAGAAACTGAGTTCTTCTTTAGATCTGTTTTCATAAGAGGCTAATTCTTTTAATTTGCATCCGCAATGAGGACAGAAAGAGGCCTCCTCTGGTGGTAAATGACCACAACTAGGGCATCCTAGGGGTAGTTTTTCACCGCAGAACATGCAAAACAAAGAAGTTTCACTATTTTTTTTACCGCATTTATTACAAAACATGCTAGGCTCACATTTTTAGGGAGGTTACTCAGGAGTATAGTGCTGATTTAATCCCCTGTCTATTTGCAAAACATCATAAAATTCATAAACAAATTAAATAATAATCCATTTAAATTGGTGTTATGTTTAGATTGATCTGTCTACACTTCTTATGTATCCTTTTCAAATTCCAGGGTAAGTGAAAGCTGCCCTCGCCCGGTACTCTGCAGTAATGTCCGGAAAAAAGTGGACACATCAGTTCGCGGGTACTAGAATGAATGAAGTATCAAAGTTAACTTTTGGATTCGACAAAGAAAACCAATTTTTTTAATGGCAATTTTAAAAGGAGATATGAAATGGAAAAAGACGAAAAAGCAAAAATTGAATCATTATTGAAAGAGTATCGTTTGGCCTTGAATACCTCGAATGCCGATAAAGCTGTTGAGCTGTATGCCAAAGATGGCGTCTTCATGCCGAGCGAAGCTCCTAGTGCCATAGGAACTCCAAACATCAAGAATTCGTATGACTTTATATTCACTCAGATTTGCTTGAATATTGAGTTTTTTATCGAGGAAATTGTAATCGAAGGCAAATTTGCTTTTGCGACTACAATATCGAAAGGGACCGTGACAATTCGCGCGTTAGAAAAAACGCTGCCTGAAGAAAATCGAGAACTGTTCATATTTAAGAACATTGATGGTGAATGGAAAATCGGACGGTACATGTTCAACAAAATGACACCCGCCGTACAGCAAACACAATGATGCTCTTACCTTACGCAGTGTTAAAGTTTCTCAAAAAGTTCGAAGTCCACTCACGATATAGTTCGAATCAAGAACAACCCTCTCGGCGACTACTACACCGAATGCGTTCTATCTTATACTACTGTCTCATTTATGAGGTCTACTGTAATCCTCTCTTCCAAAGATGAAAATTCAGCAAAGATATGATAGTCTTCTGAATAGTTTTTTCGTATCTTTACTCTTTCCCTCAATCCCTCTCTCGGAATACCGAGCGAGGAGAGCGTTCACTTAGCCGCGGTTTTGAAAGAGATACGTTTTTTCATCAGACTAGCCGTTTCACAAGAATTAAGAATTAAGAATAGAGAGAATCTCAAAACCTATGCACAATATAGAACATTTAAGTTTGCAAGGTCCTGCGGGGATCTTAGAAACCCGTTTACATCGCTCTAATCTTAGTGATCCTGAACCTTGGGTGATGCTAATTTGCCATCCTCATCCTCTGTACGGTGGCAGCATGGATAATAAAGTGGTGACCACTTTGGCCAAAGCGGGTGGGGAATTGCAGATGCAGGTTTTGCGCTTTAATTATCGCGGAGTGGGCAAGAGCGAGGGGAAATTTGGCAATGCAGAAGGGGAATGTGATGATCTGCGTGCGGTGATTGCTTACGTCAAACAGATTTGGCCTAAGGGGCGTTTGGTTTTATGTGGATTTTCCTTTGGTGCTTATATTGCCGCTAAATTGGCCTCGGAAATGCCGGAAGTCAAGGCTTTATTCACGATAGCCCCTGCGGTACTGCATTATGATTTTAGTACTTTGCCGAAAGTGGCCTGCCCTTGGTTTTTAGTACAAGGCGATGCCGATGAAATTGTGCCTCCACAATCGGTGTATGATTGGTTAGCGCGAACGTCGCAAACGATTCAGCGCATCGATTTTATCGGTGCTACGCATTTTTTTCATGGACGTTTGTTGGAATTAAAGCAAACAGTTTTGGATTGCTTGCAAAAAATTGTGCAGATCTAAGATGGTTGATTTAATAGAGCATTATCAAACCCTCATTCTTCAGGGAAAAATTGAGGCGGATCCACTGCAAGAAGCCGCTTTATCCGTATTTCAAAATTTTCTGAAGATTTATCAAGAACCTTTACACTCCTTCCGATGGCTGCGTTCTAAAAAACCGATCCCCGGCATTTACATTTGGGGCAGTGTCGGCATTGGTAAAACCTGGCTGATGGATTTATTCTACCAGCAGTTACCCACAGAGCGTAAAATTCGGCAGCATTTTCATGTGTTTATGCGCCAAGTGCATTTGCGATTAAAAGCCTTACAAGGCCATAGCGATCCTTTAAAACTGATTGCGCATGAATGGGCAGAGAAGGTCGATGTGATTTGTTTCGATGAATTCTTTGTCAACGATATTACCGATGCCATGTTACTGCGCGGACTTTTTCTGGCTTTATTTAAAGAGAAAGTCAGTTTAGTGGCGACTTCTAATGTGCCGCCTGAGCAATTGTATCGTAATGGCTTGCAACGCGAATTATTTTTACCGGCAATTGCTTTGATACAAGAGCATTGTCAAGTTTATCATTTAGCCAGCCATCAAGATTATCGCGTACGCACTTTAGAAAATGCAGGCGTTTATTGGAGTCCCTTAAATGCAGAGCAGGAACAAGGCTTTTATCAATTATTTCAAAAACTGCTGGGCAGCGAACCGATGCAAGAACAGCCTATCCTGGTTGAAGGACGTGAAATCGCCAATTGGGGGCATAGCGATGCTATGGCCGGTTTTGATTTTACCGTATTGTGTCATGAACCTAGAAGTCAGCGAGATTATTTGGTGTTGGCAGAACAATTTCCAACGATTTTTCTAAGGGCCCTGCCTCAAATGAAAGAAACAGAGCACAATAAAATTATGTATTTGATTCAATTGATCGATATTTTTTATGATGCTGGCGTTAAATTGGTGCTATCGGCAGAAGTGCCTGTGCGTGAACTTTATTTAGCGGGCCCTATGGTTTTTGAATTTGAACGCACTGCCAGCCGCTTATTTGAAATGCAAACCCATGAGTATTTGGCAAAGTCTTGATATCAAGCAGCGTATTTCACATCGCAAATGTGAAATACGCTTCGTATTTTACATTTACGATGGAATATAGCCGATTTTTTGAGGGGTAGGGGGCTTTTTTATTTAAGATTCAGAAATTTTTAAAGTGAATTACGCTTAAAACCCCTGTTTTTAGCAGGGGCTTTTAGGCTCTCAAATCACGTTCATTTTTGAAAAAAGTATGAGTATTGCTATTTACTCTTATCTGGGATAATTGCGGGTATCAGTCAGTAGATAATCATTATCAGGTGCTACCGCCTCTGAACTCGTGTTTTCAGTTGCTGCTCGGATTGTCCTGCGTACGACATTAAACATATCACTCAAACTTGACGCCACTTGTTGACCAAGCGATGTCTCTGGATTGATAGGCCGCATTGCTGAAGAAGAATCTTTTATAGCCTTTCTTTCATTTGTGGCTATAGTCAGAATATCGCTGATTAGACTGGCTGCTCGTGAAGAATGGCCTGTATTGAGCGACAATTATCTTTGCCGGTCGGCGACAATTAAGATTGCCGGTTAGGGGGGATTGCTTTAACCTATCTTGTACTATTTACAAGCAAAAGG
>VFKP01000123.1 GCA_009885495.1 Gammaproteobacteria bacterium
AATGATTATATGGCGCCCGCTGTATTTGAAGAAAATAGCGTTAAATGTTAAAAGTAGTGTCCGGAAAAAGGTTGACACATCATGGAGCCATCTGAGATACGTGGCAATCCTGGACCAAATCGACCATCAAATCCTTTTTCCACATATTCTTTACGAATTTCTTTTTCAACTTTTTTCCACTCCACGCCAAAAGGAGGGTTGGAGAGCATATAGTCAAATTTACGTTGACTATGACCATCTTCTGATAAAGTATTTCCAGCGGTTAGATTAGCGATATCTTGCCCTCTAATCAGCATATCAGCTTTACAAATAGCGTAAGATTCATCATTTAATTCTTGGCCAAACAGAGTCAGTCTTGCATTGGGGTTATGTTCATATAAATATTCACCAGCAACAGATAACATGCCCCCTGTTCCTGCCGTGGGATCGTAAAGAGTGCGTACCACAGCACTGCCCGCCGTTAATACATCATTATCTTCTATAAAGAGTAGGTTAACCATTAATCGTATGACTTCACGTGGGGTAAAGTGTTCACCGGCAGTTTCATTAGAAATTTCAGCAAATTTACGGATCAATTCTTCAAAGACCAGCCCCATTTGCATATTATCTACATTTGCTGGATGGAGATCGATGCGTGTAAACTTTTCGGTAATAAGATACAGTAAGCCCGCTTTCGCTAAACGCTCTACTTGGCTGTGGAAGTCAAATCGTTCAAAGATATCGCGCACAGTGGGGGAGAATTGATTGATATATTCATAAAGATTTTCACGAATGTGATCTTGATCACCCAGTAACTTAGTCAAGTCAAGTTCAGAAGTATTATAAAATGATTGTCCAGATGCACGGGTCAAAAACGGAGCGGGATTAACGTTTTGCTTTTGTTTGCTTTTATATGCAGTTAATACAGCATTTTTACTATCAGCTAAGGTGCAATCTAAACGCCGCAGTATAGTGAAAGGCAATATAACTTTCCCATATTCAGATTGTTTATAGTCACCTCTTAACAAGTCTGCAACAGACCAAATAAAAGAAGATAAGTTTTGATGATTCATAATGCTCCTTGTGCATAAGCTAGAGAATTGACTGCATATATCGTAGTATTATCATTGACATTTCGTTTCGTCTTCAATTTTTCCAAATAATCCGCCCAGGTTTGCATCATCTTTCGCCTTCCAGATATATGCGCGGTTCTATTATAAGCACGCCCATTCGGGTCGCGTACAGCATGAGCAAGTTGGTGTTCAATATAATCAGGGCGTACGCTTAAGACTTCATCTAATACGGTGCGTGCCATGGCTCTGAAGCCGTGTCCGGTCATTTCATCTTTACTAAATCCCATGCGCCGTAAAGCTGCCAGAATTGCATTATTACTCATTGGTTTTGTCGGACTGCGAAAACATGGAAAAACATAACGGCCACGTCCTGTAAGAGGGTGAAGATCCCGCAATATAGTAATTGCTTGTGTGGATAGTGGCACTAAAAGCGGTTGCCGCATTTTCATGCGTTCTGCGGGGATATTCCATTCTGCTGTATCAAAGTTGATTTCACTCCATTCGGCAGCTCTAAGTTCTCCAGGCCTTACAAAAACGAGTGGTGCTAGTTTTAAAGCGCACGTAGTTACAAATGTGCCTTGATAACTATCAATTGCTCGCAGCAGTGCTGCAATTTGGACTGGCTCTGTAATAGCTGCGTGATGATTGGGCTTGACTGCTGGTAATGCGCCTTTTAAATCTGGAACAGGATTGTGTTGTGCTCGCCCTGTAGCAATAGCATAGCGAAAGATCTGACTACACGTTTGTAGTGTTCTATGCGCAGTTTCTAAAGCGCCACGAGATTCTATGCGGCGTAGGCTGCTCAATATATCTGGTGCTCTAATTGATGCAATAGGGTTGTTCCCCAACCAAGGAAAAATATCCCGCTCTAAGCGTCGTATAATTTTTTCGGCATGGCTAGGTGCCCAGATAGCACTATTTCGATTAAACCATTCGCGCGCTATGGTTTCAAAGCTATTAGTAGCTTCGGCCGTTTGGCTCGCTTTTATGGCTTTACGGTTTTCACTGGGATCAATGTCATCTACTAGCAATTTTCTAGCGTCGTCTCGTTTTGCTCTCGCTTTGGCCAATGTTACGTCAGGATAAGCACCGATAGAGAGTAGCTTTTCTTTACCTAGAAAACGGTATTTAAACCGCCATAGCTTATTGCCTTTGGATGTGATGAATAAGAATAACCCGCGCTCATCTGCCAGCTTATAAGCTTTCTCTTTAGGTTTGGCATTACGGATACTAGTATCGGTTAGAGGCATTGGGGGTATCTTAAGTTCATATTATTAACATACCCCCGAAGATACCCCAATATTGGCTCGGATGTCAATAGATTTCACTAGACAGTATGGGACACTAATAAGTGTATATATGCTTGTTTTAAAAGGGCTTTTAAGACTTTATCGGATATTATGAAATGTTGATTTGGTGGAGGCGGCGGGAATCGAACCCGCGTCCGCAAGCCCTCTGCCTTTGGATCTACATGTTTAGCCGTATTTATTTTTTTTAGCCCCTT
Organism: Gammaproteobacteria bacterium; assembly: GCA_009885495.1. Classification (GTDB taxonomy): domain Bacteria; phylum Pseudomonadota; class Gammaproteobacteria; order UBA1113; family UBA1113; genus VFKP01. The sequence goes on from VFKP01000123.1 coordinate 2,557, forward strand.
ATGTCCCAACCGGCAGGATGATAAGGCGCGATTTCCTAAATTTTTGACCGATTAAAACGGAACAGTTTAATCGGCGATCCTGTCTTTTATGACCTTTGCGTAGAGCCTACAGGCAGACTCAGACAAAGGCGCTGTGCTGTGTTTTAAGCAGCGGAGGTCGCAGACTAGGCTGCAGCCGCCATCAGCGGGAAAGTATCGTTATTTGCGATTACTTTAGTGCAGCTTGATTAACGAGGTGAAGCTACATCCTCGACATGCACCTCAGGTTTTGCAACCCACGTCGAAACCAGGTCGCCCCCATCAGTATTTTAAGTATACCATAAGAAAATGCTAGGTGCAAATGGTTAAAAAAAGGTAAGTACTCGCGCCTCTTTCTAATAAAAGCCATTTAAACACCCTCTCCCCCAACCCCTCCCCCAGAATACTGGAGGAGGGGAGTATTCAGAATGCTGAGAAGGTTTAAAGATTTTCTAAAAACATTTTTATCTCAGCCTCTAAGTCTGAAAATCCCGGATTATACAGCAGTTCCTGATCTTCAGTATAATCACCTTGCAAGCCATAATGTGCATTTTCTGGGGAAAAGGGCAGACCATTGTGTTGTAATAAGTTTGGTAGAGGCTTAGAAAACAACGCATTGAGCTCTTTAATCCGGGTATCTGGATCATTCAAGGGGTCCTGAGTGTAAACTAGACAACGATTTTTCGGATGGGCTAAAGTTTTAAAATACTTTAAACATTCTTTGGCAGAAACGATCTGATCGGCTGTAGAAACTGAGATAAAGAGTGGGCAGTTTAAATTTTTCTGTACCCTATTTTTCTGAACAATTTGGCTTAAATGATAGACTTGTGCAATAGAACAAGTGCTAAAAGAACGGTATTTAACATAATTATTTTCAAGATTTTGACCGAACCAAGGCCGTAATCGAGCCATGGCAGGGCTTAAAGGGGCGAAACAATTTCGAATGCGTAAAGGCGGGGCTAAAGTAATCAAGGCTTTGAGTTTAGGACTCTTGCTGTGCGCTAAAGCATAATCAATGCATAATAGTCCTCCAGTCGAAAAACCACAGAGAATAATCTCATCCACTATTTTTTCTAAATAGAGCATGGCGAAATTGAGGGTTTTTTGCCATTCTGAATGGTGCGTATTTAAGAGATCGCCCGCTAGAGTGCCATGTCCCGGTAATAAAATTCCATAAACCGAGAATCCTTGTTGGTAAAAGCTATGGCCCAACTCTTTTAAACTGAAGGGAGAATCATACAAACCATGAATCAAAAGAATGGCCCGTGATTTTTCTCCAGGGGTTAAAGTCTGTTTCCAGGCAAAAGGGCTGTTGGCATCGATAATTTTTTCAGTTTGGTCGGTGTTGAGATCCAATCGTGCCAGATGGATCTTTCTACGTGTTTCATCAATATAGTCTTCAAAATCATTTCCTAAAAAATCAAATCGATCATTGTATCCAGAAGGCTTATAAAAACGTTCGTCTTTATGATTTTTCATGAGACTGATCCTTGAGTTTGGCTTTTTGCAGATATTGAAGATGCAAATTTTCAACCTGTTTTTTTAAGTGATTTAAATCACCTTCATTTTTAATGATATCATCGGCATGCTTCAAACGTGATGTTCTAGAGGCTTGACTCCTTAAGATACGTTCAATTAATTCAGGATCATTCTGATCACGATCTTGGAGCCGCTTGATTTGTGTTTTTCTAGAAACGTCGACGATCAAGATTCGATCGAGTTCTGGGTGAGGCAAGGTTTCTACTAAAAGCGGGATCACTTGCAGACAATAAGGAGTTTTAAGGTTTTGACTGTCATAAAGCATTCTTTCTCGGATCAGAGGATGGAGCAATTGTTCTAGCCATAAACGTTCAGCGGGATGATTAAATATCAGTTGACGTAATTTTGAACGATTGATAGTTGCCGAATCGGTTAAAATGGCTTTGCCAAAATGATTCACTATGCTTTGATAAGGCATTTCCCCAGGCAGAACAAGTTGTTGCGCTATTTCATCAGCATCAATGACCGGGATTTGATGTTCGGAAAATAGTGCTGCCACTGTTGATTTTCCGCAAGCGATGCCGCCTGTTAGACCTACAATATACGGGGTCACTATTTCCACTAAGGCGCTATCCATTGATAGAACCATTGCATCCAATGAGGATTAACGGTGGCTAAAAACCCGGCAAGACACAGATAAGGACCAAAGGGGATGGGTTTTTGAAGAGAATGCTTTTTAAAAATAATCAGGCCAATGCCAAATAGAGATCCGATCACAGAGGAAAATAAGATGATGAAAGGTAAGCTTTGCCAGCCGGCCCAGGCACCCAATAAAGCCAATAATTTATAATCTCCATGTCCCATACCTTCTTTACCAGTGATGAGACGATAGCCAGTACCGACAAGCCATAAACTCAAATAACCCCCAACGGCGCCCAAAATAGCATCATAAGAGGGAATAAAGGAAAGATTCAAGCTGAGTAATAATCCTAGCCAGAGCAGGGGTAGGGTAATATTATCCGGTAATAATTGATGATCGAGATCAATAAAGAATAGAGCTAACAAACCCAAACTAAAAACGGCATACGCTAAACCAATGGCATTAAAGCCATGTGTCCACAAGACTAGAATGAAAACCAAGGCCGATAAAGCTTCAATCAAAGGATAGCGCCAGGAAATTTTTTCATGGCAATGCCGGCAACGACCCTTCTGAAGGAAAAAAGAAAGTAAGGGGATATTCTGCCAAAGTTTAATGCGTGTTTTGCACTTCGGACAATGCGAGGCAGGCAACCATAAATTTATTTTTTCCTCATCTTTTGTAAGCGCTTCATTTTCTTTTAAAAAAGTTTGGCATTCATTGGCCCAGTCCGAAAATAACATCCTGGGCAAACGATAAATGAGGACATTTAAAAAACTGCCCAAGAGTAAACCCAGATACAGCGCCAAGACCAGCAAAAGCCAGGGATGCTCAAAAAGAAATTGAACAATATGCACGAAGTATATTCCTTAATTAATGAATGACAGAACCCAGCTTAAAGATAGGCAGATACATGGCAATCACCAAGCCCCCGATGAGAACCCCTAAGATGACCATAATCAGCGGTTCTAATAAGGCGCTTAAATTATCTACGGCGTTGTCCACATCTTCTTCATAAAAATCGGCCACTTTAGCCAGCATAAATTCCAATGATCCCGATTCTTCGCCGATGGCAATCATCTGTTCGACCAAAGATGGAAATAAGCCCGTTTCTTTCATAGAACGTTGAATTTTTTGCCCTGTGGAGACATCCTCTTTTATTTTGAGAGTCGCCTTGGCAAAAACGATATTACCTGTAGCACCCGATACAGCTTGTAATGCTTCAACTAAGGGTAGACCTGCGGCAAAAGTGGTTGACAAAGTGCGTGCAAAACGGGCCACGGCCGCTTTTTCTAAGATCGGGCCAATAATCGGTAAGCGTAAGGAAAGTCTATCTATTTTTTCACGAAAACCGGGGCTTTTTTTGTAGGTATTTAGCAGAAGGTAAATGGCGCCAAATAGAATACCGAAGATCAACCACCAATATTTTTGCACGTATTCAGACATATGAA
>VFKP01000070.1 GCA_009885495.1 Gammaproteobacteria bacterium
AGCATACTGAGCATGCCCGACAAATGGGTTGGATCCGGAATGAATAAGCTTTAGGCTTAAATCTTTTTTAGCTAAATAGCTGCTGACACGAGCTTGCCGGAAGGACACGACTATATCGATGTTCTAGTTTACCGAAAGTGTGGGGACACGTGATTTACCTGGGAGCCGGATGCGTTAATTGCGAACGTCCGGTTCTGCGGAGGGTTTGGCTGGAGTGATCCAGCCATTCTACTCACCCAAAGCCCCTTTCAGGAAGAAATGCAAGAAATTGAAGCTATTGAGGAAGAATGGGTGTAATATTGCATATTAAGCGAACAAATGGCGGCTGGTCGCAGGTTGGGTAGCTTTGGGCCGAATTTCAGGGGGGTCTTTAGACTCATTTCATATTGGAAGAGACTGCAGCTTCCATGTATTTTACATATAAGGTATAATGGTATTTTATTTCCTTAAAATGGAGGGAAGGAATATGGCTTTACTGTATCCTGAGATAGAAATATCTGCACAAAATTTTGCGGCTTTTTTGAGAGAAGAAATTTCCAAAGAAAAAATGGTTACGTTGGATTTTTACTATATTTCAGATAAAATTGATGCGTGGTGGTTAAGCTCCGATTCAAACGAAAAGTTTTACAAACTTAAAGCTAAATTAATTGATCTATTATTCAGTAATTTGGAACATGAGCATATACAGTTGTTAGATAGCGTTGGTCTTGCTCATAGCAAGATTGCTGCAATTTGCATTAAAAATATTTTCAAAATAGATTCTCCTAAATTAGCCCTTCTTGTGCATGAATCTTTATCTGATCTTTTCCACGTCACAGATATTAAATATGAATATGAGGAACACAAAACACTATATTTGAAAGAGGCAGCTATAAAATATAGAGATTGGGGCAGCGGTTACGGTGAGATTACACCACACTCTGATGACATTTACGAGAATTTAAATATAGACTATTTATCTTTAACTACCTGCCGAGATAGCACAAAAACCCCAACAAAGTGTTTTTTTCCAAAAAATTTCCTGGTTAGCTTTAATTATGAAGAACTATTTAGATTAAAAAGCATAAAGGCCAAATTTAAATCTGGCAAAAACGTTGATGTATTGATCGAAAGAGAAAGAAATGTATTGGAATATTCAGAAAAACACGGATTTAGATTTTTTTTGGATTTCAGAATTGATAACATCACAGGGGAGCGTATGGTTCCTTGTAGTCAAGAGGGGAGATTTTTATTAGATAAGATACGAAATTCTCTTGAAAGCTGCCAATATGAATCTTCAATCCCAGAAACCGGAAGTTTTTTTATTGTAGCAAATCATAAAGTTCTTCATGCACGAGGTCAAATGAATCTTAATATAGAAAGCGCAGATCAATTTTCCAAGGTTTCAAGTCTATCAAATACCCCTAGGCTTTTATATAGAAGCAAAGGGCCAAGAAGAGAGTATTTGGATCTTTAAAGTATAGTGCAGCAAAAAAATTAAAAATTAGGAGTGAATATGAAAGATGCAATTTTGGTTCTTGGTTATAATAATACGCGCATCAATGACGTAATAAAGATTAGAGATAGCGCCTATAAATTGCTTGGTGCAATAACGGTTTTATGTAAAAAAGACTTGAATGAAACCGATAAAAATGCTGTTGATGTAGCAATTGATGTTTCTCTAGAACAAAAAAACGAAAATATTGAGAGAGTATTACAAGCATGTAAAGAGCAAAATATTCGCATTATTGGTGTTCTTCCTTTTTCGGATCAGGGCACACAACTCGGAGCAAAACTGGCAAAGCATCTCAACTTACCTGGTGCAGATGATGAAAGTATAGTTCCAGCCCTTAATAAATATGCTTTTAGAAAAAAAGAAAGCGCTGCTGTGAAACCATATGGTTATGTTTCAGTTGATGCAAAAGAAGTAACAAGTCTTAATGAATTGCAACTGGTTTTCAAAGAATTTAATTCCTCTGTTTTTATTAAACCAATAGCCGAAGGGAATAGTCGCGGGTGCATCATGATTAAAAAATATGAGGACTGTGAACCAGCATGGGATGAGGTGAAAAAATATTTAAGCGGCGGGATCGTCGCGGAAAAACTAATTGAGAATGCTCAAGAATACAGCTGGGAACATGTTGCAGGATATTCCTGGATAACAGAAAAAGTTACTACTAAAACAAAATATAGAGCGGAACCACAGCATATTCTTCCAGCGCCCATAACACAGAATGAGGAAAGTATTCTAAGAAATGGTGCAAAATTTATGGCGGAAATTTGTGGTTATAATGGGTGTGCTTGCCACAATGAAATTTTCTTGTTAAATACGAAAGACAAAGTTATGGCGGTTGAACCAAATTTACGTCCGGCAGGGGGGAAGTTGTGGGATTTAAGCTCGCATGCTTTCGAAAACTTTGACCCATGGACTTCATGGATTCAATGGGCAACAGGTAACATTGACGGTAAGCCAAAATCACTAAAGCAAATTTGCTTTGCTGGTATGCGTTTTATTTCCTCAAGAAAAGATGGAAAACTTAAACAAATTGGTATTGCCGACCTAAATGCGCTCGCTTTGCATTGTACAGGAACTTTCATTGAATTAGTATGGACAAAAAAACCAGGAGATACTATTACACAAAATCCTCATGATAATTCAGATTTCCTTGGATATTTTACAGCTAAGGCACTTGATTACGAGCAGCTATCATCTCTTTTACTAAAAACAGAAGATATTCTAGCAAATAATTGTATAATTGATACTTAAAATTACTGTAATCTTTGAGAACAATGCTATCAATATATTTTTCAGGCTGAGTAAATGATTTTTTTTATACGATTTATAACTGCGGCATGCTTGTTTGCCTTTCTAGGAAAGGCGAATATTTGGCTGAATCCTTTAAGTAACGTCCTATTAGCAATAGGATATAGGTTTTTTCTTATTTTGTCCCCACTTTTTTCAAAAATTGGGGGAAAGTATGCCATTACTATAGCATTACTTTTCTCCGTTTTAGGAACAATATTTTTTTGTTTTAATCATAATTACTTACTTGCAATAGGAGCCATTTTAGTTGGCGTTGGTTTCAGTGTGTCTGGATATCTAATAAAATCAGAGGCATCAGAAACTCCCACTGGAGCAGCACACAACAAGATAGCTTTAAATGCTGGTAGTTTATTATCTGGATTAATTCTGCTTATTTCTTTAAATTCAAAGAATATATTTTTTGGAATAGCTGCAATTCTGCTACTAATGTTATCAATTATATCATTTATTGGCTCAAAAAAACAAAAAGAAATAGTACTTCCCATTGCTCAAAAGCGTAGCGGTAAAAAAACACTTGGCTGGTTGCTTGTTGGAGTCGCTATGGGAATAAAACTGTTTGGCGTTTTATCGGTGCTACCGCAGTATATTCTCGACCACAATTCATCTCTACCATATTGGTATGGAATTATGTTATTTATAAATAGCGGGATTATAATTCTATTTCAACTTCCGATCATACACTGGACAGAGAAATTTAAAAAAAATAATAACTCATTTAAAATAACACTTTCAGTAATGGTCATAGGGATGTTTCTTATTGCATTTCCACAGTTATTTCATGCTTATACTTTAATTGGAGCGCTGATCTGGACAAGTTTACTATCGGTTATTGAGTGCTTTGCAAGTTATTTAGATGTCCAAGGTTCACGTTCAGGGTTTCTCTTGGTAAAAGAAACTTCTGTTGGCTTAGGTGCGGGTTTAACCGTTTTTTTCAGCCGTTATTTTTCTTCCCACTATGCAAGTATTGTTATAGGAGCTTCTGGCGTAATAGCCATCATTATTGCCAGCATATTATTATACGATGATCTTAAAACTTCTGTTAGGAAATCATCTAAGGATCCAATAGCACAAGGAATGGAGCAACAATAGTAGAGCTTATGGGCCTAGTGTTACAATCGGTGCGATGAGGGGGCACAAAAAGCTGGGTTTAAAGAATTTGAACAATCCAAAGCAAAAGTTAAGGCTTGGCTGATAAGGGTCGAACGACATAAATCCCCCTTTTATGTATTCTAAGAGATTGAATTGTATGTGTTTTTTATGCCAATCTGCGCTATACCGATATGCAGGGGATTATGCTTTTCAGTTCCATGGGTCAGTTTTTAAAATATTATGCCGCTAAAAACTATATATAATTCAACTTGTTATGTAAAGCATAATATATTTATACCGTTAGAATACATAAAAGGGGGATTTATGTCGTTCGACCCATATTTTTATGAGGCGTGGTGTCAGAGGTCACAATACTCAGTAATAAGTGTCATATTAACCCATCACTGTTCTTTTAGGGGTGATAATTTCTATAATCACCCCTGTTAAGAATGTATTTGTTATGCAAAAAAACATAAATGTCCGCTTGTCTCACGAACCGTTACACTAGGCCGGACCTTTAGTTCTTTAGTTTGAACTTGCCAATAACTTTTCGATAATCGTATGATTTTTTTCTATGCCTGTTAGCAATGCGATAGCCCTGCCATTTCTAGTTATCTGCTTGACATTATACACATGGTGTGTATAATCATAGTTATGAAGAGCAGTGAAATAATAAAAATACTGGAAAAAGACGGATGGGTTCAATGTCACCAGAAAGGGAGTCATTGCCAATTTAAACATCCAATGAAAACGGGTAGGGTTACTGTACCTCATCCTAAGAAAGATTTACCGATAAAGACGGTAATAAGTATTTTTAAACAAGCAGATATAGAACGGAGGTTATACAAATGAGATACCCTGTAGTTATACATAAAGATGAAGATAGTGATTATGGTGTAATAGTTCCTGATATTCCTGGCTGTTACTCTGCAGGTAGTAATTATGATGAAGCTTTACAAAATACTGTGGAGGCAATCGAGTGCCATTTAGAAGGATTATTATTAGATAATGATGCTCTTCCTGTGGCATCCTCAATAGATACTTGGGTTGAGAATGCAGATTTTAAAGGTGGAATTTTTGCTTTTGTGGATATTGACCTTTCGCAGATCACTGGTAAAGTTAAACGAGTAAATATAACTTTACCGGAACGAGTTTTAAGCTTAATTGATCTATACGGTAAGACACATGCAATGAAAAACAGATCAGCATTTCTGACTGACGCAGCGTTAAGCTATATTGCTCAGCATCAATAAAAATAGGCTAAAGAAAGCGCTGACTGAACGGATACTCAACCTGGTGTCACGGTTCGTAAGATAAACGACCACTTATGCTTTTACACATAATAAATACATGCTTAATAGGGGTGATTATAGAAATTATCACCCCTAAGCGATGGCTTTTAACCCATTCCTATAGACTAAATTCAGCAACTTTAAAGATGTCCCGCGAGGATGCTTTTCCCCCGTTTCCCATTTTTTTACTGTAGATGTTGCAGCATTTAAATATTTTGCAAAGACCGGCTGACTTACTCTTTCCCGTACCCTTAGCTTTTGGATTTGCTGAGGAGTTAACTCTTTGACTGGTGTTAAACACATTGCATCGAATTCTCGCATAGTTTGTGTTTCCACAAGGCCTGCCTCATGCAATCCTTCTACGGTTTCATGCACTGCTTCTAAGATTGTCTTTCTCATTATACACCTCTATAAGTTCACCAGCATTAACTGCTTTATTAATTTCGCGCATGTCATAATTAAAGTAAATTTTCGCCAGTTTTTTTAAAGCAATTGTTTCTTTAGGTGAAATATTGCTTTTACTATTTTTTGCGTATCCATATATGAAAATTGCTCTATCATTTGACTTGTACGCAACAATTGTTCGTAAGCTCCCACTTTTACCCTTCCCTCGTATAGCTATACGCTTTTTATAGATATAACCGCCTAGATTAGCATCATAAATGCCATTCTCCATTTCATTTACCGCATCAGCCAATGCTGTATCATTAAGCTTCTCATCTTCTGACCATTGATGAAATAGCTTATTTTTATATATAACCATGAGAGCCTAAGAAATTTCACTGTTAATATTAAGTATACCACTTAGTGGTATAAATGTCAAATTCTTTTTCGGGGCTTTGGGTAAGTCGAAAAGTGATGTGTAAACCTTTTTCCGGACACTACTTTTAACATTTAACGCTATTTTCGCGGGCGCCATATAATCATTCGCTGAATGGGGTTCTAGGCGTAAACCGTCGGAATTTCCGGACATTTTTTAAACACTGCGGTATCTCCCCGGCTTTCTAATATCAATTTACTTATC
>VFKP01000143.1 GCA_009885495.1 Gammaproteobacteria bacterium
CCTGAGGAATAGCCGAGGCATTCAGGCTTGAGTCCTCTGTCTCATCACCTATCCATAAAATCTTAATCGTATAAGGCGCTGCAATTTTCTTTAACAGCGCATCAATGAAACCAGGTGTTACCGTGATCGATTTTCTCAGTTGATATCGATAGAGCATGCTCTTTCCCCACATTTGGTAGCTAGAATCTAACAACAACAAGAGCAACGTTAAAATAAAAGTTTTTCCATAACCCAAATTCAGCACAAGCACGGTTGCCCATACAGAATAAAACAGGATCATAGCGATTTTTCCTAAGAACAGCCTAATCGCTGCTCTAAAATTTTTATAGGGATCTGAGCGCAGGCCACGATTTAAAACGCTTATAAAAAGAATTAGCAACCCCGCTATAGACAGATAGGCCAGCAAAGAGTGGCGGCTGCTGGAGAGGTTGTATGGCGTGTCTGTGAGGGCTTTAAATCGCCCCAGGGCATATAGACTCAGGCAGAATAGCCCCGTTAAAAGATTGGCCCATAAATGACGCTTAATCAGATCGCCGCTTGCGTTCTTTTCTTGTCTTCTGGACTCAAATAGAACTAAAACGAGTAGCCACAAGCTTATGCAAGCCAGCAAGCCCAGCGCAAACACGGAGATCTCCATCATTCAATGATTTCCTTAAATAAACCCTGATTTTTTACTGAAGCACTGTGGCCCTACCCATCCCATGCTATCCTAAAACCAGAGTTTTAGAAAGCGCCTTTTATAGGGTGAGCTTGTAAAAATGGGATAGGGGTAATTCATCAATCGCTGCTACGCAAACTGCACAGCCTCAACCAACCATTCAATTTTCTCTGGGAGTTGAACGGGAGAGATCTCAGCCTCCAGCCCAAGCTCTTGGGAGCCTAAAAGCCTTTTTACAGCTTTTTAGCTCAAAAACTCAAAATTTAAACATTTTGCCCTTGCGTTACTTGGCAATTTTTGATATAAAAGCTCCCTTCGTTTAGAATTCTGTTTAGTTAACCTATGGGGATGAGCTCAAATGTCCAAAGTATGTCCAGTTACAGGCCGCGGCCCAATGAGTGGGAACAATGTTTCCCATGCCAATAATAAAACTCGTCGCCGTTTTCATGTCAATTTACAAGTTCGTCGTCTCTGGATCCCCAGTGAATCGCGCTTTATTAAACTTAGGATCAGCAACCGCGGTCTAAGACTGATTGACAAACTCGGCATTGAAACGGTATTAGCGCGTATGAAAGAACGCGGCGAAAAAATTTAAACCTGCCTCTCATTTTAGGAACCCTTGATTATGCGTGATAAAATCAAATTAGTGTGTGAAGAAGGTACCGGCGAGTACTATACAACAGCTAAGAACAAGAAAAATACTCCCGAAAAACTGCGTTTTAAGAAATACAGCCGAAAATTGCGTAAGCATGTTTGGTTTAAAGAAGATAAGATCAAATAGGGAAGACTCCCCCTACCCCTCTCTCAGAGTGCTGGGCGAGGGGAGTTTTAGGAACCCTCTTCCAAAGTTTTCAGGTCTAAAGTAGGGGCCATTCATAAATTGCCTTTCTCTTTGCTTTCATTCATCCCAAACTTGACCTAATCCCTAAAACCCTTTACAATTGCGCTTAAATAAACCAGAAAAAGGCAATATCTTCTTATGAAAAAATACATGTGTTTACTCTGCGGTTGGACTTATGATGAAGCAGAAGGCTGCCCTGAAGAAGGATTGGCTCCCGGAACCCGTTGGGATGATATCCCTTTAAATTGGTCTTGCCCCGATTGTGGCGCTTGTAAAATGGATTTTGAAATGGTTGAAATTCAAACCACGACTCTCTCTTAAGAAAGTACCGAAAATGATGAACACGAACACTAAGGATGATTCAGCAGCTCTTCCATAGCGATGTTTCTCAGATCTTCCAATAATTTAATATCGCCGGCCAGAACCATACGGGGTTTCGTATCTGCAATACACAGAGTCCCGATACAATAACCACTCGGCAAAATTAAAGGGCAGCCGGCGTAAAATCGTAAATGCGGGGGCTGGGTCACCAAGGGATTATCGGCAAATCGATCGTCTAACAAAGTATCCGGAATAATCAGGTTTTCTCGACTGTAAACCGCATGAGCACAAAAAGAAATATCTCGGTTGGATTCTTTCACCTCAATACCTTGAACTGATTTAAACCATTGACGATGAGCGTCCACCAAAGAAATGAAAGCCGCAGGTACTTGGAATAATGCGCAAGCTAAACGCGTAATTCGATCAAAGCGCTCTTCAGAAGCCGTGTCCAGAACCTTTAAGTTATGCAAGGCCAATAGCCTCTCCTTCTCATCATTTGGCAACTGTGCGGGCGACCAGCGACAAGACACGCGTAAAAACCAAGCCAACATTTTAGTTTGCACATAGGCGCGGGTTAATGGCAACACTAAAGATTCATTGACATGCTTGCTATGCTTCGGCATTTCTTCAATTTTTCGGCTGACAATGACAATAGGAATATTTTTCGCATCGAGCTCTAAGGCTTCACGAATGCGCTCTGCCAATTTTACCGCATCTTGTAGTGGGGGTTGATGTTCTATCACCACTAAAGCTAATTTTTGAGTCTGGACCTGTTTTTTAATTTCCTCCAAACTGTTCACTGCAACCACAGGAATTTTGTTTGCTTGGGCGCCTTGTATAAAAAGTTCTGCCATCGCAGGATCTAAGCTATAGACAGAGACAAATTGCTCAGGATCAACCTCCAATGTGTGACCCTCTATCGCTGAGGCTCTTGAAGCTTTTGTGTTAACAACAGAAATTTCTTTCTCATCTAAATGAATCACCTGCCCTTCGGCAGCCATTTCAATGTCTATATCCGGCATTTGTGCTGAAAAACGATCCCGTAATGACTGGAGGCATTTATCTAAATATTTGTCTGTCGATAAGGGGTCGTGATGAGTTAAAAAAACTTTTTTGACTTTTGCAAACTTCGCCACTTGCAGGGCATATTCCATACTGCTGTGGCCCCAACCAATCCTCTGCTGATATTCTTCTGCGCTGTACTGAGCATCATGAATTAAAATATCTGCACCCGATATAAATTCAGCATGTAATTTATCTTGCCCTTCAAATTCCCTCTCTCCTGAAGCCAAAGCCGCTAAATAGGGTTCATGATCACAAGCGTACACCACAACCAAACCGTCCACTTCGATGCGAAAACCACAGGTCAACGCCGTGTGATTCAGATACCTGGTAATCACTTTCACTTCATTGATGTAAAAAGTGCCTTCCAGTAAATCACGATAATTGATAGCGGCCTCAAAATGACCTAATCCCACGGGAAAATAAGTATATTGCATCTGCCCCGCTAGGGCATCTCTAATCGATCGACTTAAACCTTTAGGCCCATAAACATCCCATTGAAAACCTTCCTTAAAGAAAGGGAGAAAAAAAGGGATCCCTTGAATATGATCCCAATGCGTATGACTGATGAGCACATGGCCATGAACACCTTTGGGATTGATTTCAAGTAAAGACTTACCGAAGGCTCTAAGCCCTGTGCCACAATCAATCACTATCAAGGTGCCGGCAGCACTGAGTATTTGAATACAGGAGGTATTTCCCCCATAGCGCACCGTTGCAGGACCAGGTACGGGCACAGAACCGCGCGTACCCCAAAATTTTATTAGCATCACACCCCCTTATACTTAATCTAAGGTATAGATCAGTTCAGGAGGGATGTCTAGAAAAAAACAGGAAATCCGTGAAGAGGAAACTCCCCCTCCTCAGTATTCTGAGCGAGGGGTTGGGCAGAGGACAAAAATTATCTTTAGATATCAATGGGATCTTCGTCCGTCCCTGTGGCAGAAGACTCTTCTACCACCACATCGGTAATGGACTGTAAGCCAATGAGTTTTTCACCTTCTCCTAAGCGAATTAAAATGACCCCTTTGGTATTACGCCCAACTTGAGAAATTTCATCGGTACGGATCCTCACCAAAGTGGCTTGATCAGAGATCAGCATCACTTCTTCACCAGGGAAAACCTGAGTAGCGCCAATCACTTTACCATTGCGTTCATTGACAATGATAGAAATCACACCACTACCGGCACGAGCGGTTAAACGATATTCTTCCAAAGCCGTTTGTTTGCCATAGCCTTCCTGCGTTGCCGTTAAAATCGTACCGCCTTGTTTTAGGCTCAGTAAAGCAATGAGTTTAGCCTCGGCACTTAATTTCATGCCTCTGACACCACAGGATACACGGCCCATGGCGCGCACCTTATCGCTGCTAAAACGCACGACTTTGCCCTCATCAGAAAAGAGCATGACTTCTTGATCTTGGGTCACCAGTTCTGCATTGACCAAACTATCGCCTTCGGATAATTTCACCGCAATAATACCGCCAGGACGGGGTCTGGAAAATTGTTCAATATGCACTTTTTTGACAATTCCTTGACGCGTGGCCATGATCACCGCCACATCGGCTTTAAAATCTCTCACCGGTAATATGGCATTGATCTTTTCATTTTCCTGAAGTGCCAACAAATTGATGATGGGTTTACCGCGCGAAGTGCGTTCCGCCAATGGAATTTGATAGGTCTTCAACCAATAGACTTTACCTTGACTCGAAAAACACAGCAAAGTATCGTGAGTATTGGCAATTAAAAGTTTTTCGATATAATCTTCTTCTTTCATACTGGTGGCCATTTTGCCACGGCCGCCTCGGTGTTGCGAACGATAGTTATCTAAAGATTGTATTTTAGCGTAACCTGCATGAGATAAAGTCACCACCACATCTTCTTCGCTGATCAAATCTTCAATCTTAATGTCTTCTTGAGTGCTTAAAATTTCAGTACGTCGCGGATCACCAAAATCGGCTTTAGTCGCTAACAATTCATCTTTAATCACTTGTTTCAAACGTTCTGGAGAAGATAAGATATCCATTAAATCAATGATGAATTTGACCAATTCTTTATAATCATCATAAATTTTATTCTGCTCTAAGCCCGTTAACCGCTGTAAACGCAAATCCAAGATCGCTTGTGCTTGCACCACTGATAAACGATATTGTCCGGCGTGTAAACCATCGCTCATCAAACTGTCTTCAGGGCGTGTTAATTCAGGATCGCTTTCTGCCAATAGATCGGCTATCCAGCCCGGAGTCCAGGTGCGCGCCAATAAAGCTTCTTTGGCTTCTTGACCTGTTTTTGAAGATTTAATCAGTAAAATCATTTCTTCAATATTGGTAAGCGCCACACCCAAGCCCTCTAAAATATGAGCTTTTTCCTTGGCTCTACGCAATTCAAACAAGGTACGCCGTGTCACCACTTCGCGACGATGTTTGATAAAGGCCTCTAGGATAGGTTTCAAAGAGAGAATTTTAGGCTCGCCTTCAATCAAGGCCACCATGTTAAAACCAAAGGCGCTTTGCATAGCCGTGTGCGTGTACAATTGATTTAAAATCACTTCATGCAATTCGCCACGACGCAATTCTATCACTACCCGCATGCCATCTTTATCGGATTCATCTCTTAAGGCCGTGATGCCTTCGATTCTTTTTTCTTTCACCAATTCAGCGATCTTTTCAATGAGTTTCGCTTTATTCACTTGATAAGGTAATTCAGTAATAATAATACTGTCTTTGCGTGAATCGGGATCGGTTTCAATTTCAACTCGAGCACGTACGTAAATTCGGCCGCGACCCGTACGATAAGCCTCGACAATACCGGCACGGCCATTGATAATGCCCGCCGTCGGAAAATCAGGGCCTGGAATATAGGCCATGAGATCATCCACATTTAAATCTGGATTTGCTAACAGGGCGACCGTAGCATCCACCACTTCGTTCAGATTATGGGGCGGGATATTAGTGGCCATACCCACAGCGATACCAGAGCTGCCATTGACTAAGAGCTGCGGCACCCGTGTGGGTAAAACCGCAGGGATTTGTTCACTGCCATCATAATTGGGCACGAAATCAACGGTGTCTTTATCCAAATCGGCCAAAAGGCTATGGGCAAAACGCGACATACGCACTTCGGTATACCGCATGGCGGCTGCAGAATCGCCATCCACCGAACCAAAGTTACCCTGACCATCCACCAAGACATAACGCATGGAAAAAGGCTGCGCCATCCGGACAATAGTGTCATAAACGGCCGTATCGCCATGAGGATGGTATTTACCGATGACATCACCGACAATACGAGCCGATTTTTTATGGGGCTTGTTCCAATCATTGTTCAGCTCATGCATGGCGAATAAAGTACGGCGATGCACGGGCTTTAAGCCATCGCGCACATCGGGCAAGGCCCGGCCCACAATGACGCTCATGGCATAATCAAGATAAGATTGTTTTAGCTCGGTTTCAATGCTAATCGGAATAATTTCTTTACTCAGTTCGCTCATGCACATAGCCCTTTATTTGGTTAACCAGAGGCCATTTTAGCATAAATCTAGGGGGTTTGCGTAGGGGGCCTGCTTAAGAGGCCTCTGGCAGAAAATGAGTCCAATGACGAAGAGTAATACAGAAAACTTGTATTAGTCTTCGTCATTTGAGGATATTTCAATCACGAAGAGTAGTACATAAAGTTTGTATTAGTCTTCGTGATTGAAGGAATTCTCAATCACGAAGAGTAGTACAGAAAACTTGTATTAGTCTTCGTGATTGAGTATACTCTCTGGCAGAGATCCCAGTTGGAGTATTTTGATGAAACTTATCGGCCGTCAAACAGAAGTGAGGCTTTTAGAAAAACTTTTTCACTCAAAGAAAGCTGAATTTCTAACCCTTTATGGCCGTCGCCGCGTCGGTAAGACCTATTTAATCCGCGAATTTTTTTCTAAACAAGATAATAGTCTCTTCTTTAATGTCACTGGAGCACAGCAAGGCAGTTTAAAAGAACAGCTGACTCATTTTACCCAACAGCTGGGTAAAATATTCTATGGAGGATACAGTTTCCCTGTGCCTAAAAATTGGGATGAGGCATTGCAGCTTTTGAACACGGGCATTGAAAAAGAAGATAAAAAAAAGAAAATTATTTTATTTTTTGATGAACTGCCTTGGATGGCGACACGAAATTCTAGATTGTTACAAAGACTAGATTATTTCTGGAATCAGCATTGGTCCAGTGATCCGCGAATAAAACTGATTGTCTGCGGCTCAAGTGCCTCATGGATTATTCATAAAATCATTAAAAACCGCGGTGGTTTACATAATCGCATCACTCAAAAAATTCGACTCGAGCCTTTTAGCTTATCTGAAACAAAACTTTATCTAAATGAATTAGGTATCAAGTTAAGTGATCCTCATATCTTACAATTGTACTTACTCACTGGAGGCGTACCTTATTATTTATCTCATTTGAAAAAAGGACTTTCTGCCACACAACTGATTGAAGATCTTGCTTTTACTGAAAATGGGATCTTACGTGAAGAATTTGATAATCTTTTCCACTCACTCTTTGATGAGGCCGATGACTATATTCACCTCATTAAAATGATTGCTTCTAAACGATATGGCATAGGTCAACAAGAACTTTTAAAATTAATGGGTTCAGGATCTTTGGGAAGTGCAGGTAAAAACCGATTAGAAGAATTAGAAGAGGCCGGTTTCATCATCAGCTTTATCCCCTATGGACATACTCGCCAAGGAATTTATTATCGGCTTATTGACGAATACACTTCATTCTATTTAAAATGGATAGAACCTTCTAGAAAAAAACTCCATGCAAAATCACTCTCCCCTGGACATGGAGCTCTGCTCCAACACTCTACCGGATGGAACAGTTGGGCGGGATATGCTTTTGAAAACGTCTGCTATAAGCATCTTTCTGAAATTAAACAGGCCTTGTCTATCGGCCCCGATGCCCTGGCAGATACTTGGAGATATGTGCCGCGAGCTCATAGCTCAGAACAAGGTGCACAGATTGATCTTCTCTTCGACCGTAGTGATGACAGTATCACCTTATGTGAAATAAAATATACGGATGAACCTTTTATTCTAACCAAATCTTTTGTTGAAAGCTTACACCGAAAAAGAGCGATTTTTAAATCACGCACGCGTACGCGAAAACACATTTTTACGGCACTCATTTCTGTCAATGGTGTAAAAGACAATTATTATGCCGCTGATCAGTTAAGCCAGATTATAACGCTTTCAGACCTATTCGGGGGCAGTTGATCTCTATGACTTTATATCCGCTTGATGAGTATCAAAATAATCTCTTTGGTTCGTGACCATCCACCCATTTGAGGACGGCAATGGCCGTATGGCCAGGGCCATTGCGGATATGGCATTGGCTCGTACAGAAGGTATAACGGATCGTTTTTACAGCCTTTCTACACAAATCGCCTTACAGCAGTTTATTAATCAAATGCCTTTGATGATCGCAGCAAGCGCACCATCGAAACTCATCTAGAACATATTAAGAAAAAATTAAACTGTGAGAATAAATCTCAACTCATAGAAAAAGCACTGAGTTTGGGTTTACTCAATTATATCCCCAAGCATTTCGTGCAGGCCGCTTAGGTTTCGCGTTATTTTTAAGCCGGCGCTAAAGCCTCTTTCGTCAGCAAGTCTTTTGCTGCAAATAAAAAATGGGGTATCATTGGGTATAGTTGAGTGTTAATGCCGAGGTTGAGAATAAGGGGTTGTGCTGGTACATTCTTGAGTGTGTCTAAACATTTCATCGATTTTCTTAAAGAGACTCCCGTACCTGTTTCCTATCTCACTGGAAGCTAATTTTTTTTGTTCTAATAATAATTGAGCTTCCCAGTTAAGCAAGTCTTTTTTCTGCTGAATTAAGTAAGACAGTGCAGGTTTAAGACGTGTCTGCCTACATTCCTCACAACGCTTTTGTGCGTTTAGAATGAATTGTTTTTTCCTTTCAATATCGGCCTCTGGCCCCAGAGCGATTTTCTGATTCAGTGAACTGATTTGAATTTGCTCTTCTTTGATAAAAGCAACAGACGCTCTCACACACACTTCATTAGCCGCAATGGCCTCTCTAAGCATTTGAATTTCAAGACGAATTTTATCAATTGTTTCTGCCATAACAAGCTAGATAAACCTAATTGCCGAATCATGCTTCATTTTAACAAAAATAATCTTCTCAAGCAATATGGAAACAACCACTCTTCTCGTACAGAAATTGTGTTAATTCAATAATATCAATATTAATGGTAACTACTCCCTTCCTAAGGGCGGGTATGACAAAGCACAGATTTGGATGCAGGTTACACGCAAAATATGGGCTTTTCTGGAAAAGATGCACGAGTAGTGACTATTAATGTTTTAATATTCTCTTAATTTATGAGTGGTATAATATGTTAAAGTAGGGAAGTATAACGATATTTAAAGAAATAATTGTGAAGGTAACCATGATAAACAAAACTCATCTTAAGAGTATTTTGACAGATCCGAACGCTCCCAAGAAATCACCTAATACTCGGCAAATGGCATTTCTTCAGTACTTGGTTACGCTCAAAGATGCCGACTATCCTGAAAATAGTCAAGTTTTAGATTTTAACCGAAGAGCACAACTGTGCTTAAAAGATGGCGCGATCATTGAAGGGCAAGAAAATGTCGTTAAGCAGTTAATCAAAGAGATTAGACTGACCTGTACTGATCAAGCAGGCCATTCTAATATCAACATGAATGAAACAAATTTTTACCAGCGTGCTGCTTTTGACTTAACACTTCAAATCAGCCCTACACGAACTGAACATTCAATTCCAAAAGAAGGGCGGGGTCGCCGAACCCCATCACCTCGGTCTCATAAAAAAAGCGTAAGGAACCCTAATGATTTTTTGAATGTATTGACCACACAGAGAAGACTTCAGGCAGAAATCTCTCATATTGAAATAAAGATAGCCGAAATTAATCATTTTTTGAATGCGGCTAATAACAGGTTAGCGAATCAAACAAAGCATTCCTCAACGTTCTTAGCGCAAGAAAGATGTCGCGCCATGAAAGATGAAAAATTTATATTAGAGAATGCAAGGTGGGCACTAATAGAAAACAGGCTTTACAAGATGCCGAAGGTGCGCTTATCAAAACTATCCGAAGAAGAAAAATTAGAGTTACTCAACGATGCAAATAAACTCTTGCAGAACCGAAAAAAAAGAGCCCTTGATTTTTTAACGACTCAAGAAGAACAAAACCGACAACAAAAACAAGAACTTCTCTATGCTATAAAAAACATTAATGAAACTGATTATCCCAGCAGCAGAATAATTTTGTCATTTAAAAATAAATCTCTTGAATCATTTGGGCATTCTAAAAATAATCAGCCTAGTGACCGCAGCATTTTAGATTTTAAAGAACGTGCGAAACAGTGCTTGCAAAGCCTGGGCAGTCCGCAAAGAGATGAAGCTATAGAAAAATTGATTCATGATATTGCCCAAAAAGCCAATACCCAGCGTGCAGATAAAGAAACAAATATAGGTCAATTTTATGAAGCCGCATCAGGCTTGTCTCGAGGTAATTTTTCAAGTTTATTAACTCATTTAAAACAACATCAAGTAAATTCAAGATCTGAATATACTATTCAAGTTGGTAATAATTTCAGCCTACAAAACGTACTTTCACTATTGAATGCAGAACTTATCAACGAAGGTATTTCTATTACCTGTTCACAGCTTGAAAGATCAAAAACGGTCAATGAGCTTTATTTAAAAATGCCACGAGACAGCAAAATATTCATCATTCCTATTCCTGGGGACATCACTTTAGTGGAAAAACAAAACTCAACAGAGAAGGATCTATCTGCCAGCAACGAATTATTGGCTGCCTTATTGAAATACGATCCCAATAGCAATAAGCAACTTAAGGCCTATGGATTAGAGTTCGTCGATGCCCAAGGAAAATTCCATTTAGGCAATTTTGAAGCGGCCTGCCATTTAGCAGAAAAAGAAGAATTCCTCAGCACTCCCTCACAGTTGCCATTGAGTATGAATGAGGAGAGTCGCTCCAGCGATAAAGGCAAACAGGCGGAAAAAGAAGAAGACAGTCCAGATGCCCAGTACGATCGAGAGGCGAGCGAAAAATTAACGGCTATGCCCCAACCATCCTCATATACTGCAGGTCCTTCTTCGAGGCGAACGGGCCCTATTTGGGGTAAGGGTAATCAATCGACCTTGTATAGAGGCTGTGGTCAAGAGAGTAAGCCTATCGCTGATCAGGGAATGCTGTCCCTCGAAGAGGAAAGTAGGGTAAGTGATAAAGCAGCAAGTCTTTTGCTGCAAATAAAGCATTAGGTCTATTTTTATACTCGCCTCCCTAAAAACCTCCTTTAAGGTGGGCAAAAACTGGTCATGCACGATCTTTTTATCACAAAAAGTATGAATGGCTCTTTTAACTCTGTCTATAACGTGGTAGAATTTCCAGACCTTGAGAATTTGACCCGGATGGGTTTAGCTCAGAAATAACACTTTAACTAAGGGGACTCTAACATGGATTTATCAACACCGCTTGAACGAGGGAAACGAGCCAAACGTTGCCGCAATATGGCAAACCTTTCACGCATAGAAATGTGTGATGATGGTCAAATTAACATTAATACTCTCAAGGGTTGGGAGCTTGGAAAGCACGGTGGTCTAACCCAAGATGGCGCGCGCAGAGTGGTTGCCCGCATCGCGCGTGCTGGCGTCAACTGCACAACGTCTTGGCTCATGGATGCCGCGGGCGAAGCGCCCAATCTAGTCTACAATCTGCCCTTGCAAAATGAAGTGATAGAAGGCAATACGGAAGAATCTAGAATCAAAAGTGAATTGATTTACTTTTCAGGAGCTTTCACTGGGCGTCAAGTCAGTTCTATGAAAATTCAAGATGAGGCCATGCTGCCTTTGTACGCAGCTGACGATTATGTGGCGGGTGTTAAATATTATGAAAAAAATATTGATTTCTGCCTGGGCATGATTGGCATTGCAGAACTGCCCAATGGCAAAACTCTGCTGCGCAAATTGCGTAAAAGCCCCAACATTCCAGACCGCTATGACATTACCGCTTTAAATGATCGCTGCTGGACCAGCGACAGCATCATTTTAAATGTACCACTGGCTTCTTTTGCACCCTTATTATGGCATCGTCGTCCTAGAACTACAGCGGCGCTAAACGTTCAGGATTAGAGTAGCCGCTTTTATTTCACATGAATTTCCGTAACCCTCTCCCCCAACCCCTCTCCCGGAGTACCGAGCGAGGGGGTTCCCGGACAACTAGGGATATGACTTTTTAACCTAATTGAAACACCATGATGCAAAAAAAATATTTACTGGCCGTGATGGGCAGCCCCATTCAACACAGCTTATCTCCACAGATCCATCATTTTTTCGCCCAGCTTTTTGGTTTAAATCTGGAATATCGACGCATCGAAGTCAACGCGGAAGATCTGGCCGAACAACTCAATCTTTTTAAACAGGCTGGTGCTACAGGCGCTAATATTACGGCGCCTTGTAAACATCAGGCTTTTAGCGTGTGCACTGAAACTTCTGAACGCGCAGAAAAGGCTTTAGCGGTCAATACGATAGTGTTTAAAGCCGATGGATCTCTTTATGGCGATAATACCGATGGCGCAGGTTTAGTTCATGATTTAAAAGAAAATCTAGACTTTAATTTAAAAGGTAAGCGCCTTTTCATTTTAGGTGCAGGCGGTGCTGTCTCCGGCATTTTGACCGCATTACTCGAAGAAAAGCCTTGCGAAATCATTATTTTCAATCGCGATCTCAAAAAAGCCGAGGCCTTAGTACAACGTTTTTCAGCATACAACGCAGATACACAGCTTAAAGCCGCTGAACTGGTTACACTTTGGGATGAAAGCAAAGCCAGCGATTTGATCCTCAATGCCTTAGACAGTCATGCTGATTTAAGCCTTTGGCCTAAACTCAAAACCCAGACAAGCACAACCTTGGCTTACGATTTAAAATATGGCCCGCGCAGCCAAACGTTTTTAAACTGGGCCTTGCAAACAGGAATAAGCCATCGCAGTGATGGTTTAGGCATGCTCATTGAACAAGCCGCTGTTTCTTTTGAACTGTGGACAGAATTAAAGCCCAAAGATTATTTTAAACCGCTGATGACTCAATGTCGTTCCGTGCAATTAAGGATTTAACATGATCGATCTATTTAAACCCAGCGATTATGAATGCATTGAATTTAACAATACGCTGCATCCACGGATCACAGTGCGTCCTATGTATTATGAATTAGGGTTTAGCCCTGTCAAGATCCTCTATGGCCGTCGCGTTATTCTAGAGCGTTTGATCGCTGCACTGAGTTTATTGCCAAAATCTTATGGCTTTTTGATCTGGGATGTCTATCGTTCACGCGCGGTGCAAGCTAAATTATTTGATTGGATGAGATCTGAGATCCAAAAAGAAAACCCAGAATTCAGTGAAACAGAACTTTTGGAAGAAACTCGAAAATACTGCTCTTTGCCTTCAAAACCCGGAGAAGTTTATTGCCCACCGCATTTAAGTGGCGGCGCCATCGATTTAACACTTTATGATCTTGAAACAGAAACCGTTTTAGATTTAGGTTCTGCTTTTGATGAATGCCATGATCGCTCGCGCAGCGATTATTTTGAGATACACACCCCTAAAGATCAGCAAGAAAAACTGTTTCGTGCCAGACGCAGACATCTCAGCCAAGCTTTACAAGCTCAAGGATTCACACCCTATATTCATGAATGGTGGCATTTTGATTTAGGCGATTGCTTTTGGAGCCGCGTGACCGGAAAACCCGCCGTGTTTGGCCCTTTATTTGGCGATGAAGAATGGCCAGAGCAAACTGAGGCGCAGATCAGCTATAACGATTAAGTGTCAGCTCCCCGCCCCCAGTATTCTACAGTATTATCAGGGGAAAGCTTATCAGCTCCCCTGGCCCAGTACTCTGGGAGAGGGGTTGTGGGAGAGGGCTAAAAAAGATCGGCTTTTAAGCCTGATTTTTCCAAAACATAATCTCGATGCGACGATTAAAATATTCGCCACTATTACTGTCTTGATCGCCAATAGGCTCTTGATGATTCATGCCATAAAAATCCATTTGATCCAAAGCTTTCCCATGAGCCCAAAAATAAGTCATCACGGCTTGTGCTTGTAATTTGGTTAAGGACAAGGCGTGGAGTTCTGTCCCGGTGGTGTCACCATGCGCTGAAACATTGATCTTCACAGGCCCATAACCGTTGATAAACGTTAGAGTATCGCTTAATAAAGGTAAAGCAGCATAAGTCAGATTAGATTCATTGGCATAAAATAATTTATCGGAAGGCAGGACAATTTCAACGATATCGCCAAGCTCAATCACGCGGATGTTCTCAGCTTCCAATCGATTGTACATGGCTTGTTTTTCTTGCTGACTGGTCCAAGCTCCTATGCCCGCACCCAGGCCAGCACCGATCAAACCACCCATTAAGGCATGCGAACCTACGGCAGAACCCACCGCCACACCAGCAGCACCGCCTAAACCTGCGCCCACCGCCGTATTGACAGCCGTGTTGGGCATCGATTTTGGAGTATAACTCCCCGCAGGAGCGGTATTAGACTGACAAGCGGGTAGCAGCAAAGACAAGGCTAAACATAAGCTTCCTATAGCTCCTGTCAATGTCTGTTGAAACTTCATAGACTTAAACCTTATAGACTGATTTGCCCTCTACTATAGCAATATTTGAGAGAGGGCACTAGACTCTGGATAGCCTAAAAACGATAGAATATCCGGTTCCGTGGATAATAAGAGCCCATATCTCAATGGTCTTCTTTAAGATCTTAAACTGGGACTGGAAAATTCTCCACGCTGTAATGTTGCCGCGAGTTTTTCATCCAGCTTAGCGATTTTTTGAAGGATTTTTTTAATCTTATCTTCAGTTTGATCTGGATTGCTTGCAAGATTTTCGAGTTGCCCACAGAGTTCATCTATTTTCCTTTGATCTTCTA
Source organism: Gammaproteobacteria bacterium (assembly GCA_009885495.1). Lineage (GTDB taxonomy): Bacteria > Pseudomonadota > Gammaproteobacteria > UBA1113 > UBA1113 > VFKP01. Next base: position 14,887 of record VFKP01000143.1, read on the forward strand.
CGGTCCATTGTCTAACTTCAGGATAATGAGCAAAGAATGCTGTTCGAATCCCCTGATTAGAATAATCGCTAGGCCTTGAATCAGCTTCAAAGTTTTGCGCAATAGCGGGTTCTGCAACTGTACCAGGGAGCTGATCTCGCAAGCCCTGGGCTGCCGCACCATGGGTTAGATTGAATTGTGCTTGCACGGCCAAGGCTATCTCTTGATTTTCTGCTGAAAGCTCTCCATGATCAGGATGTAATCCCAACGCTGAGGTAAAATGATCTCCTCGTTTGCTCAGATAAAAAGGCGGTTTAGCATCTTCTAATTCAATAGCTTCATCATCAAATCGAGATAGATTTCCATTATTAGGATCCACATGATAGATGTTTACAGCCAAAACTTCACTTAAAACCGCTTCTTCCACGGGGCCGGCAAAGTCCCCTAAACGGCTATAGGTCTCAAAAAAGTAATCATAAATCCTTTGACTTTGATCAATATTATCTGGATCCTCGTTTCTTAAATCGACCTTAAATGCTTCATCGATTTGATCTCCAGCGGCATTTGCAAATTTTTCCACTAACACTTTCCAGGCCTTGGCCTGCACTGTAGGCAGATCTTTTTTATCAATCACCATAGCGCGCAAAGCAGGCATCACGATCTGAGAAGACAATGCTGCAAAATTACAATTTTCAATAGCCTGAAGAGGCTGGTCTGAATCCACCGCAGGGTATAAGGGATAGCTTTGCATCAAGGCTAGAAAAGCAGCGGCGGGATCATCCTCTAAGTTCATAAGACCGAGTGCTTCTGCTTCTGCTTCTGCTTTAATGAAAGGCATCAAATGCCTTTGGACCGCATCTAGAAATTCAGGCGCAACGGGCTGTTGATACAGATTATAAATGAGGTTTGCACTGACCGCATGAAACAAACAATTTCCATCGCCTATTGCTTTCGCAGGATAAAGTTGTTGACTCACTGCATCTCGTTCTAGAAGCGCCTTGAGTTCTGGAGCTTCAACGTCATCAAGGATACTTAGCATAATACGGCGCATCTCTTTTGAGGCGTTAAACGTCATTTGAGATAAATTTTCATTCAAGAGAATATTTTGTTCTGCTAGAGCAGCGGCAATCTGGGCGATCTTATTTTCTCTCTCTTCCGAAAACCAGGGAGTAAAGCGATAATCTTGAGACGGGTCGATATGTGAAAGAAATAAAACTTTAAACGGATCGTTGTCTTCTAAATTGCGAATTTGATTGAAGTTAAAGCGCCGAAGCCTAAACTCAGACATTCCGGCTGAACGCACATTGACGGGTACAGCAGTTCCAGTAGAAAATGCTCCTATCCGTGAGGATAACTCTTGAGAGATCTCTTGAACTTCAACTTTCTCAGGACCTGCAGTTTCAACATAGCAGGCTTCTTGAATGTAATTCTGCTGGTTTAATAAAACAACATAACGGCCCGATACTTTCGTAAATTCACGATACGCTTCTAAGTCTTGCAGAAGATAGATCTCTGTCGCATAGGCCGCATATTGATCTGCAAAACGGCTTTGCAAGAAGTCTTGAAGCCTGCGTTCATTTTGAATCTTTAAATCCTCAGGACCCATCTCTTGAGTATAATTATACCAATCGCCCATTTCTTTACCCTCAACACTCGGCCTACTGACAAAACCCCCAGAAAATAGATTGGGGTGTTCATTTACTCCCAATCTTACCACTGTCTTCAAGAGACTGTCAAGTCTAATAGATTAATTTTTGAACATTTAATCCCCGGCCCTTGGCAGCAGCGACCAAGCTTGATACCCTAGGCACACCCCCCTTAAGCTATCGCAGGTGAATATGAAACGCATCGTCTCTCTGAATGCCAACGGCATCCGTTCGGCCGCCAAAAAAGGCTTTTTTGATTGGCTCAAAAGCGAAGATCCCGATATCGTCTGCTTACAAGAAATCAAGGCTGAGGCCATCCAGCTCAGCGATCCTCTTTTCTGGCCTGAAGGCTATCATTGTCATTATTTCTCGGCCCAAAAGAAGGGCTACAGCGGGGTTGCCCTCTACTCCAAGGAAAAACCCTTAGCACTCCATCAGGGTCTAGAACACGAGCTTTTTGACGCCGAAGGACGCAGCTTAGTGGCCGATTTTAAAAACTTCTCTGTGGCTTCTTTGTATTTTCCTTCAGGCAGCAGCGGCCCTGTGCGTCAAGACGTTAAATTTTCTTTTCTTGAATATTATTTTAAATCTTTACAAGACATTCTAAAACAGAAAAAAACAATGATTCTATGTGGTGATTGGAATATTGCTCATAAAATCATAGACTTAAAAAATTGGCGCAGCAATCAAAAAACTTCAGGCTTTTTACCTGAAGAACGCGCCTGGTTAGATCAAGTCTTTGATTCTCTAGGGTTTATCGATGCATTCCGAATGGTTGATCACAATCCTGATCAATACACTTGGTGGTCACAACGCAGCAAAACCGCTTTTGAAAACAATGTCGGTTGGCGTATTGACTACCAAGTCGTCACTCCTGATCTTGAAAAAAAAATTCTGCGCGCAAGTATTTATAAAGCAAAAAGATTTTCTGATCATGCCCCTTTAGTGCTCGATTATGATTTGTGAAATCAAAAATGATCGCCTACGCTTGTTATGACAGGTGAGTCTAGGATGTTTGAATTGACAAACGCTCCATAAGTTGACTGCCACTACACACCTGTTTTGAGAGTCCCGCTGTGACTGAGTAAAGAGGCCTTAACCTTTTTACTCAAGACACAGCTTGCATCAATAATAAATGACAAGGAGGCCATCATGAACATCTCAAAAATTTCTTCCTCAGAATTCTACGATCAGATCACACACATCGCTCCACAATTAGAAGAAATGGCCACTGATCTTTATGCTTTAGAAAGCATGATCACTTTAGCTCGCGATGCCGATGATCTGAGATTGTATCACATTCATTGTCGCCGTTTAGAAGCCAGCATTTATACCTTGCATGAAAAAATCGGCAGTTGGCAACAACTGGCCCGACAACGTGCAGAAGAAGCCTCATTTCAAAACGATCGTTTTTTAACTCAAGCGATTTTTCTCACTCAAGATTATATTCGAAAAGTTCTGAGCGCCGAAGAAAAAATCATGCGCCTACAGCAAATGATCAGCGACCAAAAACGATTCTTTGAACTGACCACTACAGCCGCTTTAGCTCATTGTGCTGCTAGGAGGCGAGATCAGATCACAGCCTAAAGATTTCTGATAGTGTATAGCGCGTAGAGTGGTAAAGAATTGAATTCTGCGCGCTAGGCTTCCGCAAGTTTCAGTCGGCAACTGATTTAATATTTCGGGAAGACCTTCACTTTCATTATTGAGCTCCCCACAAATTTCTTCAACTTTTTCACGATGATGTCGATTAGGATGTGCTATTCGACTTGATTCGGCATAGTCTTTTAATAGTCGACGCAAAACCTCTTTATCATTCCAAACTCTTAGATCTTGCAATAATTTTATATACGTTTCTGGATATTTTTTAACCCCTATTCTTTGCGCAATTGTTTTTAGATTAAATTCTAAAGGCTTGTTACAATCTTTAAATTTTTCTTCCACCACTTTTTCAGCGGTTTGAAAGATCTCTGGTGCACTGTGGTTTAAATTTTGGCTATAGTATGGTTTTGGCTGCATCATAAAATATGGATTTATGCATAGTTCTTGTACTTTAGGGTGCGCTGTCATTGGGCGGACAAGGTCTCCCAAAGCGCCTTGAGAGGACACCCATTGAGAAGATCGTATCGCGTGCATTAAACAAGATGAATAAAAAGCCTTATAAATAGGAGGACTATTTTCAGAATATTCTTTTAGATATTGTGCAATTGTCACAATTAAATCATTTAAATCTTCTCCCATTCTGATAGGCCTATCTTTCCCTCTATTGATATTTGCAACAACTGAAAAATACTGACTTTTATCATTCTTAAGAAAATTAAACTCCCATTGTCTCTTCCCCTCACTGTTTGATACGTATTTTATAGCTTCGGCATAAATAAGAACTTGTTTTAAACTATCATCAATAGCGTTGAAACAATAAAGCAGTTCAATCACCGGGGCTAATTTTGTTTGAACGTCTTCCCAGAAAATAAAAGGAGATTTAAAAAGATCACTGAGAAGCACAGCAATATCCAGCGTGAACATCTTCCATTTTTCATTTTGGAAAAACTGATCCCATTGCCAAAACTCTGCTTTATTCAATTGTCCTAAAAAATTCTGTAGTATAGGAAAAGGTTTGTCGGCTTCAAACCCGATTTTTTGATTCAACAACTTAAGCTCTTCTTGAAGAGCCCTATGCCCCTTAGCAATATCTTGTAACGGATTTTTGTATCCCTTTCAAATCCCAGGGTAACCGACCGTGTGGCTATGTATAAGCACAACCCATCCCAATCCTCTCATTTCAGAATCTAAAAAATAGTTCAAAAAAA
>VFKP01000149.1 GCA_009885495.1 Gammaproteobacteria bacterium
CATTGCTTTTCCTTTTGCTTGTAAATAGTACAAGATAGGTTAAAGCAATCCCCCCTAACCGGCAATCTTAATTGTCGCCGACCGGCAAAGATAATTGTCGCTCAATAATCTCCTTTTTTAAAAAGGACTCAATATTATTTTGCCATACCCACATAATAAGGTTTTTATCCTCAAGATAGATTATCCACTCCAATACGGTATAACCGTCCTTACCGGTTAAGTCTGTAGAGAGCTTTTGTTCCATCATGCGTTTAATTTCGGAGATGAAAAAATCTTTGTTGATATTGTTATTATTATACTCTGATACCAGCCTATTCCATTCCTTCTCCAAGGGTGAGTGGGTTGTATGGTCACACTCAGGGGATTCACCCAGCTGTTCTTGGGGCTGGAAAAAAGAAGCCGCTTCTTCCTCTTCAAAAAACGCTTGCGCGTAGATTTCTGCTGAAGGCAGTTCTGGGACAATGGCTCCATTTTCCTCAAGTTTCCTTATTATTTCCCCATCATTCATTTCCATTGCTATGAACAGGGCGCTTTTACCCTCAGGATTAAGCGCGTTGACAAAAGCCTCTTTTTTCTCGGTATTATGGGAAAGTCTATTTTTCCACAACAAATACTGCACAAAACGCACCCTTGTACTTTTATCCTCAAGGTGCAAAGCGGCATGTAATGCTGTATTGCCTTGCTCTGAGGTTAAATGCATATCAACGCCGGCTTCTATGAGTTTCTTAGTTTTACTTACAAAGTTCTCAACATCTATCTTCTTTTTTAAAAAGGACTCAATATTACTTTTCCATGCCAATATAATAAGGTCTTTATCCCCAAGATAGAGTATCCACTGGAATACGGTATCACCGTCCTTACCGGTTAAGTCTGTAGAGAGGTTTTGTTTCATCAGCTTTATAATTTTGGTGATGAAAGTTCCTCTGATGATCTGTTTATCATTATACTGCGATACCAGCCTATTCCATTCCTCTTCTAAGAGTGAGTGGGTTGTATGGTCATACTCAGGGGATTCACCCAGCTGTTCTTGGGGCTGGGAAAAAGAAGCCGGTACTAGTTTCCTTAATTCCTCAAGAAAATCAGAACAGTTGTTCTCTTCAGCATACTCTAGTGCCGTTTGCATTTTATTGCGGTTGTGAGGATTGGGAAATTTCTTGTGAAGATCGAAGGTGATATAGGGTGGTGGTGTAGGTTGGCTAAAAAATCTTGAAAAAATATTGGGAGTGGATGTTTTTTGCGGCGTGGCAGCATGCGCTTTTTTTCGCTCCTTATCCACCTTTATAAATGCTCGCAAAGCCTCAGGACAATTTCGTTCTGCTATATAGTAAATAAGTGGATATCCCTCATGGGTTGCATTAAGATCTATGCTGTAGTAATGAAGAATTCTCTCTGTTGACTCTTGAAATTCATTTCCATTCAACTTTGCCTTATTAGACGCATACTCTTCGATTTTCGTGATTATCTTTTTAATGAGAGATTCTGGCGCTGCCATAAAATGTGACCTTCTATTTTAATTGTTTTGCCATTAGGGGGAGAATACTTACCTTTAGAGAGTGTTATCCCCTATATAAAAGGCTTATATTGTAACACCCTCTCCCCCAACCCCTCTCCCGGGGTACCGGGCGAGGGGAGTTTCCACTTTCCCGCGACAGTACTGCAGTACTCCGGGAGAGAAGTTGGAACAGAGGGCTATGAAAATCATTTCAGGTGAACAAAATTAAGCCTTAGTCGGTACTTTTATCACTTGTCCCAATTTCAGATGATCGCTTTTCAAATGATTATAATGACGCAAACTGTCAACACTGACTTTATGTTTTTTAGCGATGCTGCTGAGCGTATCTCCTGATTTTACTTTATAGCTTGTAGCAATGGCTGCAGCTATTTTCTTGGAATGTTCCGTTTCGGCTAGGCTGGGTTTTTGTGCAGCATCGGCAGTAGCGGCCGTATCCTGAGCTTTGCTTTTTGAGCTGTCCGTTGTTGAAGGGTCTGTGCTTGTGGCATCAGACTTTGAGCTGTCCGTTGATAAAACCTCGGCAAGGGTAATATCAGACTTTGCACTATCCGTTGTTGCAGCCTGTGCGCTTGCCTTATCAGACTTTGTAGTATCCGCTGTTGAAGGATCGGCAATCGCAGTATCGGCCTTGCTGGTATCGCTGATCGTATTGGGATCGTTTAAAGATAAAGTTTGATTTTTATGCAATACGCTTTTTGCAGTTAAATGATTCCAAGCCTGCAGATCTTTGAGTGAAACATGATTATGGGTAGCAATTTTATTTAAAGTGTCCCCTGTGTGTACGCGATAGGTAATGACCGTATTTTGACTGGGGCTTACTTCTGTATCTTTGGGTGCCGTTGTGTCCTTATCTTTAGAAGGAGAGGGCATTTGCACTTTGATGGTGGTTCCCTGAGCGTCCATATTGTCTTTAAAAGTTTGTACTTTTTCTACTGGGATTAATAAATGACTAGGACCTTCCGGTGAAGTTTTCAAATGATTGTAACCCGGATTTAAGCTGTAAACATCGTCCAAAGACATATTGGATAATTGGGCCACTTCGGATAATTGCATGGGTTTATCGATATTCACTTTAGCGAAATAAGGCTCATTGGGAATATCGGGTAAATGCACGCCGTATTTCTCGGGATTGCGGATAATAGCGGCAATGGCCAATAGGCGAGGGACATACTCTTCGGTGGCTGCTGGTAAATGCAAAGACCAAAATTGAGTGTTGTGTTGATGTCCTTTATTTTCTTTAGAAGCATTTAAAACCGTGCCGGGGCCTGAATTATAAGCGGCGATGGCCAATAACCAATTGTCATCAAAGAAATTATCCAGATAACTTAAATAACTTAATGCGGCCTGTGTGGATGAAACCACATCACGGCGACCATCAAACCAATAACTGTGTTTTAATCCTAAATCTGATCCTGTTCCTGGCATCATTTGCCATAAACCGGCGGCACCCACATGAGAATAGGCGAAAGGATCATAAGAACTCTCGATAATCGGTAATAAGGCCAATTCACCGGGTAAGCCTTTATCTTTCACTTCTTGATGAACATAATAAAGATAGGGGGCCGCTTGAGAGGCGATATTGCTGAGTTCTTTGGGGTGGTTTTGATACCAGCGGATCTGCTCTTTGACTTCGGGGGTATCTGAATAACGGCTCAAGGTAAAATCATTTGCGATTTGATCCCAGAGATTTTGACTGTTGCCAGAACTCTGTGAAACGCTTTTCTTTTTGCTGATTTTATAAGGGATGGCCGTATGGCCTTGCAATTGAGGGGTGACGGCCAATAGACCCAAAGAACTCAAACCCAGCATCATCGTGATTTTCAATTGATGATTCAGATGGCGTAATACTCTTCGATTTTCGTAACTTATCCCTCTTAAATTACGCAAGGATTTAAGACAGGCTAAGCGACCCGCTAAAGGACGAATTAAATTTTTGCGATTGCAGTAGCCGGGCGGCTTATAGAGCGCCTTGCTTAAGCTCAGTTTCCTGTGTTTTGCCACTGTTCACCTCTTTATATCTTATTCATTTATAAAGATAATGGGTCACCGCCATACTTTGATAGCGCAATATCTGTTCAGCATTGTACCTGGGTTGACTTTTTTTTGCAAGTTTTTGCACAACCCAAATCAGGCTCCAAGGAATTTAGTCCTTATTTTTCTTATGCTTAGCTAAGGCTAAACGCATTTTCCGACGTTCGATGGCTGCGGCATAACGCCGTTTCTCTTCATCGTCACGTAAAGTTAAGGGAGGTATACTAATAGGCTTAAAATCTTCATTGACTGCTACCATAGTAATAAAGCAGGTATTGGTATGGCGCACTTGGCCCGTTTGTAGGTTCTCTGTGGTGACACGGATCCCCACTTCCATAGAGGTATTACCCACATAATTGACTTGTGCATAGCAGGTTAACAATTCTTGAACATGGATAGGTTCTTTAAAAAAGACCTGATCAACGGAAAGGGTGACCAAGGGAAGACCACAATAACGAGCACCACAGACATAAGCTACGCGGTCTAAAAAACCTAATAACCAACCACCATGGACATTGCCAAAAAAATTGGCCATATTAGGTAGCATGATTTCAGACATAATGACAGTACGGGGGCGTTCAGTATTCATATTTTTCCTCTTCAGTTGTTGGATTTTGGTTTATACCTTTAGTTTAGCATATTGCTCTTTTGTAAAATGACCGATCGGTTGGCTCGCAGCATCTCGCAGCAATCATCTAGAGTACTATATCCTGGTGCTCGAGAGCTTGCGCGCTTACCTAAAAACCAACTGCTATGAGTATATACGTTAGCGTCGCGGAGGAGGTGGATCCATAGAAGAGCGCGTAGCTGCAACATCTAGGCCCTCGTAACTCCTCCCAAAAACACCAGTATATAAACTTTGTGCCATACTTCTTATATTTGTTCCAACTGAGCTTGATTCTCGTTCTCGTTCTCGTTCTTGTGCTCGTTCTCGTGCTGCTAGTTGTTCTGGAGTAAGAGCAGCTTTCATTGCTGCACAGTAAGCCATTGCTTGCATTGCTTCTCGAGTATTAATACTTTCTTTAGCGGAAGTTTCAATATACCTGGCACGATGCCTTTCAGGTATGGAATCAACGAGTTCTTTAGCTCTTTGGTAACTAATAACTCGCTCTTGCTTTAAGTCACATTTAGTACCCACTATTAAGATAGGAAGAGTATCTGAACTTAAGTAGCGTCGCACTTCATTTAGCGAGAGGCTAAGATTATTAAACGAAACTTGATCGGTAAGATCAAAACAGATGACCATTAAGGATGGCTTTCGACAGTATCCAGCAATATTACGAAAGCGCTCTTGACCAAACGTATCCCATAGTTGCAAGCGTACATTTGTTCCATTTATATCCGTGTTTTTGAATTTAAAATCAACGCCAATGGTAGCAATAAAGGAATCAGTAAATGTGTCATCGACCATTCTCAAAAGTAAACAACTTTTACCTACGCCGCTATCACCGGTTAATACAATATTCATAGGACGTAATTCATTATCACTAAAATATAACGAATTATCAAGAAAGCCAAACATTTCTTGATGTCTTCGTCTATCTTCCTCAGACGGTCGATTGGAAGTGGTTGCGCCAGATGATTGGCCTTCCTCAGGCGGTTGATTGGAAGTGGTTGCGCCAGATGATCTGCTGGCATTTGACTCAACACGAACAACCATGCCTTTGCTTCTGATAATTTCACACAATTTCTGTTCTTTTGTCATTTCACTTCTTGCAAAAAAAGGTAATCGAGAAAACACCGTATAACTGCTGCTGGAAGAGCCTTGAGATGGATCAATATTCTGATATGCGGCATCAATCAATAAATTTATTTGACTATCATCCATTTTGGAATTTGTAATCAAATAATCAAGCACATTATCTATGTCCACATACCGTTTATTATTACTGATTTTAATTGATTTCATAATAGCATCGTCAAGCAACCTTGTATCGATATAATTAGCCTCATGATTTTCAATAGGTGCGCCAGACTCTGTGGCATCTTCAGTTCTAGCTTTACCTTTATCTTTACGCTCGGCTATATGTGTCTCAGCTTTTGAAATTGAGATCTTGAAATTAGATCTCTTACAAATATCAGCAAGCATAGTCATCAAGACATCATCTTTTGATTGTCTTAAAGTTTTAATATTGCCTTGACACTCTTGATTTCCAGTTTGATAAAGGTGAATTTGTTGTAGCCAGTCAATTAATTGTAGCTCGGTGATATTTAATTTTTCACGAAGTTCTTTGAGTAATGCTTCAAGAGTAATTGCTGGGATGACTTCTGTAGATTTCTGATGAATAATTAAATTTATTGCCATTCCGAACTGTTTGAATCGTTTGATAAATGTCAATTCAGGAATGATGCAGCGCGGATCATGTTCATAAAGGGATCCAGCCGCAGATTGAATAAAACATTCACTGTCGTGCATACTAGTGTAAACCGCTAAAAGGCCATCTAGTTTTGACAAATTAATTCTCATCTTACAGGCATAAACAATATTCGCAACATCAGTTTTACTCGCAGAGCTATAGCTGCTGGGTTCGCCGTCAAGGTAAAGCAAAGCTCCCAAGTCAACTGATTTAGCAACCAATAAAAAGTTTGCTAATGCCAATTTAAAATCTTTATCATCATTAGCATTTAAAACAGCCAATAGGTTTGTATAGTAAATTTCTTCTAAGCAATTAGCTTTGGATGATGAAAAGTTTTTCTGACAAAATCCTTGAATTTCCTTAACCAGAGATTGATTCTTGATAACTTTGGCTTGTTGTAATGCCATTAACGCATAAGTTTTTGCTAAATCAATACTTTTACTCCATGTGTAGCTATTATCAGATGAATTGCGTATAGGCGCATGGCCATCGGAGTATAATTTTGCTATTGCAAATGATGCATAAGCATTACCGAGCTGTGATATTTCTTTTAAGCGCTCAAAACTTTTATTTTTTTCATCAGTTGGCTTTGAAAGGGAGGTGAATAAGCTGGGAATAACCTCGTAGCAGTTGTCAGCAAGCAGTTTATCTCTACCCCGGTTACTTTCTTGATAAAGGTCAAGGTCAATTTTAAAACGAGTAGCGAAATCTGCTAACCTTGCATAAGCAGTATGATTATTGTTTTGTAAATAAATTTCAGCTTGCTCTTGCATGACGGTGGTAAGATCATCTGTTGATATTATTGACTTATCAATAATATATTTAAACAAATTACGCAAACTATTATTATGTTGGTATTTAACGTTTGAAAGAATGTTTTTTAATGCCTTTAGAAGACGCGCTCCAACTGTATCGCGTGGAAATTCAGGCCCTGCGGATGTAAGAAAGCGAATAAGCGGTTTGTCAAAATTTTCACTGCTAGCAATATTTGTAAAAAATGATTCAAAAAATGTGTTAATGTTTTCGGTGGAGAGTACATTCTCTTTTTGTAGAGAGTGAATGTTTTTGATTAATATTGTAACTTTATCATCATTTCCATTATTCATACAAAAGTGCGCAAGGTTAGGTAAATTTTGTATCAACTTCTTTTGGAAGGTCTCCCTTACAGAAGGATCCATTTGCTCAGCAACAGCAACTAATTGGCTGAAATTTAATTCATTGCCTTCTGCAGGTGGCGCATATAAATAGTGTAGCAGTAAATCTGGATATGAATCTCTAATTACAATATTTTGCAAGCCTTCCCATGCATCTATGTTTTGACCGGCATTATTTGAGACGTCGTTTAATTCGAATAATTCTTCAAGTTTGATTTGAATAATTTTTTTAATTGCATTGATGTTATCATCAGATAATTTTATACGGCTACTTAAGTTATATTCAGAAATTAAGCGATTATAAATATTTTGATAATCAATTTCATGTTCTAATATGTATTGAAGGGATCTTCTGGCTTTATTGACTACTTGCCTACGTGCTTCATCATCGTCTAGGCCTTCGACAAAACTAATTTTAAATTGATATGCATAGATAAGATTGGCAAGATGCTTTGGACTCTCGCTGAGAAAATTATTCTTTATACCTTTGAAGCTTTTAAAAACATGATCTTTAACAATCGCATGGAGTCTTGTTGAGTTTAAGCCTATTACCTTTTCAGCATTTTCACTTCGATTGTCACTTAGTATATTGTTGGACAGAACATAAGATTGATACAGTCTACCTTCAACGCCTGACTGGCAAGCTGTAAAATCATCAGATAAAAATTCACGGCTTTTATCCTTATCAAGATTATGTTCTCGGCGAAGATAGGCTAAATCATGAATGAACGCATCTAAAGTGTCCGCAGTTAAAGCTGCTTGATAACAATATGCAACCGCGAGATTAAAATTTTGGATATAGGGATCAAAACTACTATTATCCCTGGAACCGCTACGTGGTAGAGGGTCACGCTTCAATAATCTAAGGGCCGTATGTAGTCTAGCAATTTGTTTTTCTTTTTCTCCCATCTGCTTGATAATTTCGATTGAATCATCAGCTTTACGTTTCTCAGGGACAAAATTTTTGCGTTGTTTTTCATCGTCTAACGCATCTCTGTGACCTTCTAATTTCTCTAACTCATCGCCTATGTATTTAATGCAATCATCATATGCAGCAGCAATATTAAGGTTTGGGAATTGCTTTTGCCCCAGTCTAATAATGTCATTTGACTTACCTGTAAGCATGGAGTTTTCACTGCCACTGACATTGATATGTAACTCGATTTTTCCGTTAGACTCAACTGTTGTTTGCCATTTTTGATAACAATAGTGAGCATAATCAGTTAACATAAAATCAAATTCAGATACTTGTGGTAATAGCTTGTTTTGATAAGCAAATAATACTCCCTTGACCTGCTTAGCTTCAGGCAATGAAGAAGCAAGCCGCTCTGACAAATAATTTTCAATATATTTATTTATTTGCGCATTATTCTTAACGCGCTCTTGCCGTAATAGATCCGCTAATAAGTCAATTAATCCTTTTTTAATAACCATAGTTATTACTTGAAGTAAAGCATCATCAGTTAACCCACTTAATTGAGAAATGCGCTGCAATATTATTTTACTATTTTGGAGAGTGGCGCTCTGCTTATCATTGGATAAGAATTGCAAAATTAATCCACATTGCTCAGGCGTTGTGGTTTTATATATTTGTTCACTTAGGAGTTTAATAATTTTAATTGTCAACGCTGATGTGCAAGTCAATATTTCAGATTGAAAACGCTCTAATAGTTCAAAAATATTAGCTTGCAAAAAATTATTAGCATTTTCTGACATAGGATCCATTCTTGATATATATTCTACGATTAACACATATAATTGGTGGTTAAACTCAACATTAATGAATAATTCATCAAGAATATTATCAATATGTGTAGATGGCTGATTGCGATTTGAGAGCGATCGTTTTAAATCAACAAGCTTTACAATGATATTCTTTTCACGTTCATCGCCAATTATTTTCTGTAAAAATAAACCTGTAAAATACTCGGGATGGGCTAAACAAATACCGTCACTGATTTCAAGGGAATTATTATTTGCAGAAATCAAGTATTCGCGTAAAAAAGCGGGGTGTTTCTCGTCGATTGCTTTCCAGTTATTATTGATTTTGCAAATAGATTGCATAATAATTTCTATGTTAGCATCTAAACAATGATGGTTAGAGATTATCGCATCAGCCCATGTTTGTCGATTGTCAATTTGTTCTTGGTCAGCGCCGCCGTCATTATCATTAAAAGAAGAATGAATTATTTCCAATGTTAATTTTAGTAATTTAATATAATCATCTTCTTTGATAGATGATTTTGCTATATTTGCACCGCAATGCGATATAATTTCAGAGATTAGTTTTCTTTTTCTATCTAATGAGTTGTTTCCAAGGTGTAATATAGCTTCAATTAACTCACCTAATTTGTTTTCATTGATGCTGCTCTGAACAGCATCATCTTTGGTGATCCTGTTATAGAGGCTGACTAAGCTATCGTCAACCAGGCTAGAGTTAAATGAAGCTAAAAATGGTATAACAGGAGAGTCCGAAATAGCAACTTCTTTTAACAAATCTTGAATGTTACATACATCACTTTTGAAATGAATTATTTGTTCTTGTGTAAATATATCATTTGGTGATCTGTTTTTATATCTAATAGCTAAATCACATAGAATGGTTGTAAGCTTAGCTTTGAAATCATTTTTATATTGAACAGATTTAGCTCTTTGGTATAAATTTGCAAAATTATTAAGTAAAAACAGTGATGCTTTTGAAAACCCCTCATCATTTTCTAATTTACTTACGGTATCAATGACAGCATTGATTTCTTTTGGTGAAACGCGTTGATGAGCGATGTAATAAAAAAGGTTGGAACTATAAGGTGATGCCTCAATATAATTGGGAGAAATTAAAAGAGGTAGAATATTTTTTTGAGACGAGACCGTAGTTTTACATTTACCCACACCATTCGACAGCATATTTAAACCCCGCTTATATTAATTTAAAAAATGTATAACTTTAAAATTTGGACAACAATAACACATAATAGTGCAAATTGTCAACCCCAAGTAGAAATGTCAATTTAATTACGCGAAACTGCTCTCATGCGGTTTAGATCTTAGCAAGGCTAAAAACCGTGCTCGCGACGTAAGCGCCAGATTTTCCAGTATTTTCTAAGCGGTGTTAATTCACTGTATCCCTTTAAAACTTGTGAATAATCTTCTTCCAATAGAGCCAATTGTGCCAGTTTGAGCTCTGCTTCGATGAAGGCGGGGTGTTGGGTTTTCATTTCGGGTTTCGATAAAAAAGACTGTGCTTTTTCATAATGGGCTTTAGCTTTCTCGCTTTGTGTGCTTAAAAACATGCTTAAAGTCTGTGAGTCTGAGGTTTCCCAAAAATTTTCGGCTTCAACAGGATAATCCGATAAGGGGAAAGAAAGGCGGCCTTGGGCCAAATGGGCTCCCAGATAAATAATTTCGTTCATTAAAAATAAGGCTCGGCCTAAATGCAAAGCATGGTGTAAGATCTGGGGATCTTTAAACCCATAGACATAGGCTAAGAGCATTTGCACTAAACTTTGTTTGCGATAAGCCAGCGCTAAAAAATCGATTTCGCTGCAGCAATGCTGATGGTTTCTATCCACACGAATGCCTTCAAGATATTCTGTGATAAGATTCATGGGCAGGCGATAATCGGTAATGACTTTTCCAAAATCGATGGCCAAGGGGTGGCGAGCGCTTTTTGTGTGCAAATGTTCTAATTCCGATTGCCAAAAACCCCATTTGGCTTCGAATACCGAGTCTTCTTGAATTGCCGCCAGATCATTTAAAGTTTCAGCCCATTGCCTTAGAATTAACACAGCCTTTTTTTTAGGGGCGGGGAACCCTAATAGGCTATAATAAAGATCGCTACCGCGAGCGCTGATCATGATAAAGGCTCCGTTTTTTGAAAAGCTGCGTGCAGATCTTTTTTCAAATCAGAAGCTTCCAATTGTTTCAATTTAGCAGCGGCTTTTTCAATGACTGTTTTAGGAATACCGGCTAATTGTGCGACATGTAAGCCATAACTCTGATTGGCGGGGCCTGGTTCTACGCGATGTAAAAAGACAATAGAACCTTGGCTATCGCTGGCACTCACATGTAAATTAATCACCGTACTCAAATGCTGTGCCAGATGTGTCAGTTCAAAAAAATGGGTGGCGAATAAAGTCAAACAGCGATTAACTTCGGCTAAATATTCCGCGCAAGCATAAGCCAGCGATAAACCATCAAAGGTGCTGGTGCCACGGCCAATTTCATCCATTAGCACTAAACTTTTTTCATTGGCTTGTCGTAAGATGGTGGCCGCTTCTGTCATTTCCACCATGAACGTGGATTGTTTTTCCGTCAGATTATCGGCGGCACCAATGCGCGTGAAAATGCGATCGACTAAACCAATCGTTGCTTTTCTGGCGGGCACAAAACTTCCGATCTGGGCTAATAAAGTGATGAGTGCAACTTGACGCATATAAGTGGATTTACCGCCCATATTGGGGCCTGTGATAATATGCAAGCGTTTCTCGGGCGACAAATAGGTATCATTGGCAATAAAGGGTTCTTCCAAATGTGCTTCGACCACTAAATGCCGTCCTTCCTGAATGAAGATCCCGGGAGTCTCGCTTAAGCTTGGACAGTTCAGTTCTAAGGTTTCGGCGCGTTCAGCCAAATTGGCTAAGACATCCAATTGCGCTAAGGCTTGCGCTAAGATCTGTAAGGCTGTTAATTCAGAAACGATAATATCCAATAATTGATCGTAGAGTTCTTTTTCGCGAGCCAAGGCCAGGGCTCGTGCACTTAAAACTTTGTCTTCAAAGATTTTTAATTCAGGAGTCATAAAACGCTCTGCATTTTTTAAAGTTTGTCGGCGTTGATAATGGGCTGGGGCTTGTTCGGCTTGCACGCGAGAAATTTCGATAAAAAAACCATGAATTTTATTAAAGCCTACTTTTAAAGAACTGAGTCCGGTTTTCTGTTTTTCTTCCTGTTCTAGGCGAATGAGAAAACCATCGGCATTCTCACTTAAATGGCGTAATTCATCTAAAGTCTCATCATAGCCATTGGCAATCACACCGCCTTCACGGATTAAATGAGCGGGTTCTTCAGCGATGGCCTGTTTTAAAACGGCCGTCAGTTTTGGAAACAATGGGATCTGTGATTTTAGATCTTGCAGTAAACCACTGGATCCCGGATTAAAATGGGCGTGTAAGCAGGGTAATCCTAAGAGCGTGTCTTTTAATTTGAGCAGATCGCGTGGGCGAGCTGATCGCAAGGCCACTCGCGTTAGAATTCGCTCGATATCACCGATAGATTTTAAATTTTCACGTAGCATTTCATAGGATCTGAGTAAGGTATCAATGGCTTTTTGTCGTTCTAATAAAACGCTGTGTTGACGCAGCGGTTGATTTAACCAACGATTCAGCAAACGAGAACCCATGGGTGTGCGCGTTTTATCTAAAATAGCGCGCAAGGTATGCGTTTTTCGTCCCTGTACATTTTCACTGATCTCTAAATTGCGTCGGCTTTGTGCATCGATGATCACCGTGTCTTGAGTGCAGGCGATCTGAAAACCCTGCACATGAGACAAAACCGTTTTTTGTACGTGCTGGGCGTAACGGATCAAGGCACCGGCTGCGGCTATGGCTAAAGGTAAATGTTCGCATTCAAACGCTTTTAAAGATTGGGTTTTAAACTGTGCACAGAGGGTTTGCTCTGCAGAGGCTAGGTTAAAATCCCAGGGGGCTCGTTTGTGAATGTGGAAAGGTTTCAGGAATGGGGGCAGGGGATGTTCTCCCGAGATTAAGATCTCAGCAGGATTTAAACGAGCCAATTCAGCACTGAGCAATTCTTCATTGTCGAGTTCTAGGATCCCACATTCACCCCGACTTAAATCTAAATAAGCCAGGCCATAACGCCCACGATCTTCATGAAGGGCTAAGAGAATATTGTCTTCGGTTTCAGTTAACAGCGAATCTTCAGTGAGCGTGCCAGGGGTGATGATGCGTGTGACTTCTCGAGTCATGGGCCCTTTGCCATCTTCAGCATTGCCGGTTTGCTCACAGATGGCGACACTTTCACCTAAACGTAAGAGTTTAGCCAAATAGCCCTCTACGGCATGATAGGGGACACCGGCCATGGGGATGGGGGTGCCCGCAGATTGTCCACGATGCGTCAAAGTCAAATGCAATAAATTCGAAGCTTTAACGGCATCGGCGAAGAAAAGTTCATAAAAGTCGCCCATGCGGTAAAATAGCAGAATATCAGGGTGCTCAGCTTTGATCTTTAAGTATTGTTGCATCATTGGGGTATGCATAGAAGTTTCGAGAGAAGACATGCTGAATTCCTAGGTTACTTAAGATGAATGCCCGGATTATAACGGATAATCCAGGCGGCGTCGCTGGTTGTTAGCAACAAATAGACTTGTCCGGTTTAAGAGTAAATAAACTGTCCGGTTTTACTTACTCTGCAAAAGCTATCTTTTGACTTTTCGCTCGCGTGGATAGCCCTAAAA
>VFKP01000101.1 GCA_009885495.1 Gammaproteobacteria bacterium
GGTTGAGGAGAGGTGGCTGAGTGGTTGAAGGCGGCGGTCTTGAAAACCGTTGAGGGGTACCCCCCCTCCCAGGGTTCGAATCCCTGCCTCTCCGCCAATACTACACTAAAGGAAACGAGGGTGCTGAGTATGATTAAAATTTTACTGGTGGACGATCAACAACTGGTTCGGTTTGGCTTAAAAGGCTTGTTGGAACGTACCACTGACATTGAAGTCATTGGTGATGTCGCCAGTGGTGAGGAAGCCGTGGAATTTGTCAAAACTCATGAAACTGATGTTGTGCTGATGGATTTACGCATGCCCGGAATCGGCGGTCTGGAAGCCACGCGTCGCGTTGCGCGCGCCAGCCCTAAAACTCGGGTTTTGGTGGCTACGGTTCACATTCAAGATCCTTATCCCAAGTCTTTGTTTAAAGTCGGTGCCGCAGGGTTCTTAAGTAAGGCGGCCAGCGAAGAAGAATTGATACGCGCTATCCACGCTGTTCATGCCGGGGAAAGGTATATCAGTCCAGACGTTGCCGAAATGCTGAACTTAAAAACTTTAAATGCCAAAGAGCCCACACCTTTTTCAAAATTGGCTGAACGAGAATTACAAGTGGTGTTAATGTTATTAACCGGTAAAAAAATTAATTATCTGGCCAAACAATTGCATGTGAGTAGTAAAACGGTTTGCACGTATCGTTATCGCATTTATGATAAATTAGGTGTTGAAACCGATGTCGGTTTAACCTTACTCGCTTTTCGCCATGGTTTGCTGGAGGACATGGGTACTGTAGACTAGTGTACAGCTCAGTCCAATCTCCTGAGGAGATTAAACTTTTTTTAGCGAATATGGCGATTCAGCCCGGCGTTTATCGCATGTACAGCGAAACCGCTGAGGTTTTATATGTTGGCAAAGCCTATGATCTTAAAAACCGTTTAAGTTCTTATTTCCAAAAACAAGATCTCTCACGTAAAACAGCTTTGTTGATGAGCCAAGTCAAACGCATCGAAGTCACGGTGACTCACAGCGAAACAGAAGCTTTGATTTTGGAAAGCACGCTGATCAAACGTCATCAACCGCGATACAATGTATTATTGCGGGATGATAAAAGCTATCCCTATATTCAACTCGATGAAAAACTTCCCTTTGCGCGCTTGAGTTTATTGCGCAGCAAAAAGAAAATGCAAGGACGTTATTTCGGGCCTTATCCCAGCGCACAAGCGGCGCGTGAAACCTTACATTTTTTGCAAAAATTATTTGGCATTCGCCAATGCTCAGATACTTTTTTCAAAAACAGACAAAGACCTTGTTTGCAATATCAAATTAAACGTTGTAGCGCGCCCTGTGTGGGACTTATTGATCGAGAAAAATATCAGGCAGCGCTGCAGCATGCTTTATTATTTCTGCAAGGCAAAAATGCTACGATCATTGAAGCGCTGGCTTCTGATATGCAAGCCGCCAGTGCTGCAAAAGAGTATGAAAAAGCGGCGCGCTTACGCGATCGCATTAAATTATTGCGTAAAACGCAGGAACAACAACATGTCGAAGGGGCTTTCGGCAATGCCGATGTTTTAGGGTTGGCCATGGAAGGTCGGCAAGTCTGTGTGGTGGTGGCGGCTATTCGTGACGGACAGTTGGTGAGCAGTGAAGCTTATTTTCCTTCTGTGCCTATTGAGACTTTAGCCGATGAAATTTTAACGGCTTTCATCAGTCAATATTATGGCGGTTCGGAACATCATGCTTTGGCGGTGGAAGAAGTCTTAACGCCTGTTTTATTGGAAGAGGCCTCTTTCTTAGCGGATTTATTGCAAGCACAATACCAAATTGAAGTGAAGATCAAACAACCGCAGCGCGGCGTGAAATTAAAATGGTTGGCCTTGGCCAGTGATAATGCGCATTTGGCTTTAAAACGGCATCGTGCTCATGCCTTACGTTTGGCGGAACAATTTTCGGATTTATCGGCTGTTCTCGGTTTTAAAGGCGAAACTCTAAAACGCATCGAATGTTTTGACATCAGTCATGCCAGTGGTGAGGCTACCGTAGCGTCTATGGTGGTTTTTGACAGAGAAGGGGCCTGCACTCGAGATTATCGCCGTTATCATATTAAAGATATTCAGGCTGGGGATGATTATGCGGCATTAAAGCAGGCTAATCTTAGACATTTTACGCGAACCTTGGCAGAGCAGGGAAGTTTACCGGATCTGCTGATCATCGATGGCGGTAAAGGACAAGTTTCAGCAGTGAAAACCATCTTAATCGAGTTGGGTTTAGACCGTTTACCTTTAATCGGGATTGCCAAAGGACAAGGACGAAAACCAGGCTTAGAGACTTTGTTTGTAGAGGACAATAAACAAGGCTTGCATTTACCTGAAGACTCAATCGCGCTACACTTGTTGCAACAGATCCGCGATGAAGCGCATCGCTTTGCCATTACCGGTCATCGTAAGTTGCGCGATCGGCGGCGTGTTCGTTCTAGCTTGGAAGATATAGCAGGCATTGGCCATAAACGACGTCAAGCTTTATTGCAGCATTTTGGTGGGTTTCAAGAGTTAAAACGTGCTAGTATAGATGAATTAAGCAAAGTGCCTGGGATCAGTCCAACAATGGCTAAGACTATCTATGAGCATTTGCGAGAATAGACGGCTAAGTTAGGAACAGACTGAATTTACTCAAGAGCTAGAACGAGCCAAAAGCAGCTTACCCTCGCCCAGTATTCTGCAGTACTGTCCGGGGACAGTAGAAGCTCCCCTCGCCCAGTATTCTGGGAGAGGGGTTGGGGGAGAGGGCGAATATTTTTTATTCTACTTAAATCTTGGAATTTGAAAAAAATATGAAGATCTGCCAAATATGGGCTTTGGCTAGAACAATGACATCAAGGAAATTTTATCATGACCATCCCTAATATGCTCACCTTATTTCGAATTTTTCTAGTGCCTTTATTTGTGCTTTTCTTTTATTTGCCTTTTCCCAGTCTTAATTTATTAACCGCCGGGATTTTTGCTTTTGCCGCTTTAACCGATTGGCTGGATGGTTATTTGGCGCGTAATTTATCCCAAACTTCACGTTTGGGGGCTTTTTTAGATCCCGTGGCCGATAAACTGGTGGTGGTGATAGCCTTGGTGCTCTTGGTGGGTGAACATGCTTTTCCTTGGATGGCGATCCCGGCCGCAGTGATCATTGGCCGAGAAATCGTCGTTTCAGCCTTACGAGAATGGATGGCAGAATTGGGAAAAAGAACTTCGGTGGCCGTGTCTTATTTAGCCAAGATTAAAACCTTTGTGCAGATGTTTGCGATTTTGCTTTTGCTTTTAGGACGTGTGCACACTTTAAGTTGGGCCAAGGGTTTTGGGATTGCCGGTTATGCAGGCTTATACATCGCCGCGGCTTTAACGGTCTGGACTTTACTTTTATATCTACAAGCCGCTTGGGATGATTTTCGTCAGGCCAGTTAGTATAAATTCTTATACCTTTTACATTCCAGAGAAAGTGAAAGCATTCCTCGCAATACTGTCTGGAGAAATTGAAAACTCACCTCGCCTGGTACTCCGCAGTACGGTCCAGAAAAAGTAGAAACTCCCCTCGCCCGGTAATCCGGGAGAGGGGTTGGGGGAGAGGGTGTTAAAACAGAATTTTTTTGAGATCATTAAATCCTGAGATTTAAAAAGAAACCTCTCTGCTTACAGCGTTCGATTGGCCATAAAATAAATCATAGTGCTTAAAATGCCCGTGGACAGAGCTAAAGAGATCGCAGCATAATATTTTGCTTTGTGAGTTTGATAAGCCAATAAACCCATAAAAAGGCCCCAATTGATCAATAAGGCTAAGATCCCTATCAAAGCGCCTCTGACCCATAAGGCTGTCCAAGGCACTTGATGCCAGCTGATTAAAGTAAATCCGCTGCCGATCTGGATCAATGCGCCTAGAAAAATGCCCGGAGCAATAAACTCTCGAACTGCAGCCATAAATTGTTTTCGCCACTCGGACTTAGTTTTTTCAGAGTGCTGATTTTGTCCTAGGCTTAAATACAGCCAATAAGCTTGCGAGCCTAGAATAGCGGAAAAAGTCAGCGATCCTGAGACAATATGCAGAATTTTTAACAGATTATAGTGGGCATCGTTCATGAGCAGAGCTCTTATTCAGTTCAAGGCTATTTTCAACAGAGTATACTATTGGCTTTATCTAGAGTCACGCTCTTAATAAGGGCGATCCACTAACTCCCCTCGCCCGGTACTCCGGGAGAGGGGTTGGGGGAGAGGGTTAGGAAACACTTTATGGATCTTAAATCTTGAAGGTTATACGACAAAGCTATCATCGCGCGCTCGATTTTTTTAAGGTATAATTTGCGATCTTTAAATTTAGAAAGAGGAATCAAGATGAAAACAACAGGGCAGCAGGCCTTATTATTTCTGGCGGTGATCGTTTTAGTGGTGCTATTGGGGCATTATTTGGGACGCGTCACCGATCTGCTTTGGGCTTGCTATGCCTTTGTGCATGGATTGCTCTCAAAGCTATTTTCAAGTAAGGGCATTGGCCATATTATTTCAGGGATCTTAAGCTTAGGTTTGGTGCCGCTTTGTTTAAGCGCTGTGCCTGCCGCGGGCTATTGGCTGCTGACTAAGCAAAGATTTCCTTATTTCTGGCCTTTGGCCTGGGCATTTTTGATAGTGCTGGCCACTGTTTTTATTATTAAAACTTAAAGGCCATGACTTTAAACGATATTGCTCTGGCCGCAACACAGACTGTGGCGATGATTAAAGCGAATTTACTGTTTCCCAGTTTGGTGTTGGCTTTTTTATGGTGCGTGAATATAATCGGCTGGCTTTGCGGTGGATGTTTTCGCGTTCTGGGGATTTATCCGCGCCATTTATTCGGATTACCCGGGATTATTTTCAGTCCCATTGTGCATGCGAATGCTGATCATTTATTTTTTAACAGCCTGCCCTTATTTATCTTGATGGCTTTTTTGATGGCCTTAGGGATCCCGCATTTCTTAGTGATTACGGTTTGGATTGTATTGATCTCGGGATCTTTATTATGGTTGGTGGGTCGAAAAGCCATACATTTGGGAGCCAGCGGTGTGATTATGGGCTATTGGGGCTATATTTTAGCGCGCTCCTGGTTTCATCCTTCGATGAGCAGCATTATGGTTTCATTGATTATTTTATATTATTTAGGGGGAATGTTTTTAAGCTTATTTCCCAGCGAAGAAAAAGTGTCTTGGGAAGGGCATTGCTGTGGTGCGATTGCTGGAGTGATCACGGCTTACGGTTTACCCTGGTGAGGATTTGAGTGATGTCTAGAATTGCAATGTCTTTAGAATACGATGGCAGTGCTTATTGCGGTTGGCAAAGTCAGCCTGGGCAGTTAACCGTGCAAACCACTCTTGAACATGCCTTAACTCGGATCGCAGCGCATCCCATTGAAGTGGTTTGCGCAGGACGCACGGATAAAGGAGTGCATGCCAGTGAGCAAATCATCCATTTTGACAGCGATAGCCTAAGAGATGAAAGAGCTTGGATCTGGGGTGGCAACAGCTATTTGCCCAAGAATATTCGCTTACATTGGGCGCGAACGGTCAGCGATGATTTCCACGCGCGTTTCAGCGCTCAAAGCCGGCGTTATGCTTATGTTTTACAAACTACGGCTATTCCTCCGGCGATCTTAGAGCCTTATATCAGTTGGCATTGGCGTGGCGGTTTGAATGTGGAAGCGATGTCTAAGGCTGCGGCTTTATTTTTAGGCGAGCATGATTTTTCTTCCTTGCGTGCTGCGGGTTGCCAGGCTAAGACCGCCATCCGCAAGATTATTTTTTCTGAGTTAAAGCAGCAACAAAACTTTATCATTTTTGAAGTAGAAGCCAATGCTTTTTTATACCATATGGTGCGTAACATCATGGGGGTATTATTGGAAATTGGCTGGGGAAGACAACCCTTAGATTGGGTGAAAGAACTGTTAGAGGCCAAGGATCGACGCTTGGCTGCGCTTACTGCACCGCCTAATGGTTTATACCTTTCACAAGTGAAATACCCTAAACGCTTTGAATTGCCAGAGGTTTTGCGAAAGCCTTGGTTTTTGAGTTAGAATAGGGATAAATCGTATCCCTCTCCCCCAACCCCTCTCTCGGAATACCGGGCGAGTGGAGCCTCTCTTACTTTAGGGTTTGAAAGGCATGCGATCAACCCTGTTTTAGATTTATAAGGTAAAATTATGCCAGCCATTCATAAACAAGCCGTTGTTCCTCATTCTACCGAACAAATGTATCGTTTGGTCAATGATGTCAACGCGTATCCCTTATTTCTACCTTGGTGTAAACAAGTCGATCTATTGAGCGAAACTGATGATGAAATTCGCGCTACCTTACATTTGGAAAAAGGCAGTCTGCGTAAGGCTTTTACCACCTGCAATCGCTTGCAAAAAAATAAAATGATAGAGATCCGCTTAATCTCTGGGCCTTTTCATCATTTGGAAGGCTTTTGGCGTTTTGACAGCTTAGCCGAAGGGGGCACTCAAATCAGTCTGGATATGGAATTTGAATTTGCCAATAAGCTCATCAGCTTTATGATTGAACCGGTGTTTAGCCAGATTGCCAATTCTCTGGTGGATGCTTTCAGCGAAAGAGCGAAAGATCTCTATGGCTGATACGCTTCTTAATATACAGCTGATTTATTCCGCCTCAGCCGATACAATCTTCGATATTCGGATCTCGGTCCCTCAGGGAACAAGCGTAGAAGAAGCGTTGCGCCAATCTGAATTGCCCCAAGACGCCATTGCGGTTTGCCTGGAACAAGGCCGTTTGGGCATTTATGGTGAAAAAGTGGAGAACAGCCATATCCTCTGTGAAGGTGATAGGATTGAATGTTATCGTCCCATTACAGCCGATCCCAAGCAGGTACGGCAGAGAAATGTAGCAAAACGTCTCAGAAAACCAAAAAACCGAAAATAAATAAAAAATTTAATCTTTCTTAATTTTTCCTTAATATTTATGTGATAGAATGAACTTTGATTGTGCTTTAGCACATATTTTGTATTAATAATTAGATATATTTAGCGTAGGTAATAGATTATGACGAATGAATACCAGATTTCACAATGTCGGCTAACGGCCGATTGCGGGACCACAGAATTTAGAACTGTGCTTATAGAGGGTAAACCCTGTCCTGTAACAGTTAATAAAATAGTCTTGGATTCGGTCTTTAAGACTTCTGAAGAAGAGAATGATTACGTACAAGATTCAGCTATTTTTTTGAACCATATTGTATACGCGGATCCTAAGAGAACAGTATGGCGAGAAGATCAATTTTATTCTTTGCCAGGGGGTGAATCTTTCTATTTTAGGATTAGCCATACTTTGGAACGTCAAGCTGGGCCTTTGGCAGAGGAAGACATTAAATTTTCTATTTTAGGTTTGAATGGTGATCTGCGCGCTTCTTTTGTTCTTGATTTTAAAGAGGTGAAGATCAAAAATATTTCAATTGAAGAAAAAGAGCCCTTGGTTGAAGTTCCTAATCTAGCAGCAGGGCCTACAGAGAATAAGGGTAAACAGAAGGAAGAAGATCCTAATCTTAAATTTGAAAAAAGTTCTAAAGTAGGTTTTTGGAGGACGCATTTACCGCTACCGCGTTTATCAAAAAGTAGTAATGACGCGAGCAGTTCTTCTTGTTCTTCTCCTTCTCCGGGAAAAGGTTGACAGATCAGGTTAGATCTCGTTCTCCTTGGGATATATTTTCGAGTAAATAAAGGCTAATCAGAAACAAATCATCATTAGCTCGCTTTCTGTGTTACACTCCGTCCCGAGTTAGCTAGACGATCGCTGGTGCAAGCCAGAGGAAAGTCCGGGCTCCATAGGACAGAGTGCCAGGTAACGCCTGGGAGGCGCGAGCCTACGGAAAGTGCCACAGAAAATAA
>VFKP01000021.1 GCA_009885495.1 Gammaproteobacteria bacterium
AATCGCAAACGGTTACACTCAGCGAATGATTATATGGCGCCCGCTGTATTTGAAGAAAATAGCGTTAAATGTTAAAAGTAGTGTCCGGAAAAAGGTTGACACATCAAACGAATGTAATCTGGGTTTGCGCTTTTTGCTCTATCTCAGCTTTTTCTGCATCATTCATGCCTTCTATTGATTGCGAAAAATTGTCCTTTACGCCTTGAGCAAACTCAGCAGCATCCAAACCTTTCATTCTTTCAAGAAGGATTCGATGTTCTTTTGCGTAATTTTTTAAATCTTTAGAGAAAGCATCAAGCAATTTTTTAGCTTCATCACTCTTAAAAAGAGCTTGCACTTCTTGGCTTTCTAAAGTCTTCAATAAAACTTCTGCAAAGTTCTGAGCATTTTGTTCCCGAGGGATCATTTCCTTATAAGCATGACTCATCTGGACTAAGGCTTCTACTCTGCTTTTCCCAACACGTCTTTCGACTTTCTTAGCTTCTTTAGATAAAGAAGCGTGTCGAACTTTTTTATTGGCTCCCAAACGTAAGCCTGATAAGTCTTCCATAGGACCGATGAGGCTTTCAATATAACTTTGCTCTGGCATAATGTTCACCTATTAGGATAATGTTAAAAATAACGATTCAGTAAAGACATCTTAACATGTCAATATTAAGACAATATTAAAACTCAAGGACTTATTCTAATTTTTGTTAAAAAATAAGCTAAATGTATCCCTTTCAAATCCCAGGGCAAATTGAATTTTGACTGGAGCTGTACCGTTTAGGTAGGGACGATTCATGAATCGCCCTAGGTCTTTTTTCAGGGCACTTCGTGAATTGTCTTTTAAAACAAGGCCCTATCTTCAGGATCATGCGGGGCAATGCTTAAAATCTCGATTTTGAATTTTAAAGTTTGTCCACAGAGCGGGTGATTAAAGTCAATCGTTGCCTCGGTGTCGTTCAGAGCACGAATAATCCCCGGCAATTTTGCACCATTGATTTGTTCAAATTCAACGATGAGTCCAATCCGCATCGCCAGTGCTTCTGGAAATTGGCTACGTGGCACCCAATGAAAATTCGCTGGATTAGGATAGCCAAAAGCATCTTTGGCCTCTAATACAAATTCCTTGCGCGCGCCTTGTGGTAAACCCAAAAGTTCTGCTTCAAAGGCCTGAGACAATTCTCCTCGACCCAATAAGAGCAGCATGGGTTTGCGATTAACGCGAGTGCTATCGGCCACCGAGCCATCCATGAGTTCAATGCTGAAATGCGCTAAAACTTCGCTGTCTTTTTCAATTATTTTAGTGTTCATCTTAATAACTATTCCTCAATAGGTGGGCACGACAAAGAAGATCTAAACCATTAGTGTTCATCTTTAAAGAAAACCCCTTGTATCAGCCACATGATGACGGCAGTCACTACAAAACTATCCGCTAAATTAAAAGTCGGCCAATACCAATTCTGATAATGCCATTGAATAAAATCAACTACAGCTCCTAAGCGCAAGCGATCGCAGACATTGCCTAAAGCCCCGGCCAATAAAAAGGCCAGCGCTACACTCTGCCATTTCTTTTTCGCGGGTGTTGTGAATAATAAACCGATGACGATTAAACTCACACTCAAGGCAATAATCGTGAAAAACCATAATTGCCAGCCTGAGCTATTGCTTAAAAAGCTAAAAGCCGCACCGGAATTATAGGTTAAGGTCCAATTGAAAAAGCCTGTGATACGATAAACTTCGAAGAGCTCAAAATGCTGCACAGTCCAAAATTTACTGAGCTGATCCGCAATGATTCCTGCGACACTTAAAAAAATCCAGGGATTAAATTGAAGAGATTTACGCATAAAATCGCTTTTCCCCTGGACCGTCAATATTCTCCACACAGCGTTGGCAAATCTCAGGATGCGCTGTCACTGCACCCACATCTTCACGTCTATGCCAACAGCGAATACATTTGGGGGCATTGAGTTTTTCCACGCGAATAGCGCATAACCCCGGAATCACCTGTTCATTTAAATAAGGCGTTCCCAATTCAGCCAATTCTAATTCAGTCGCTGAGGTAATGCAGACAAAACGCAATTCATCATTAAGTTCAGCTAAACATTCATATAAGGGTAAAGTGACCGAGATAATCACTTTGGCCTCTAGCCCGGAGCCTATTTCACCTTTGGCGCGTGCTTGCTCTAAGGCTTTATTCACTTCATCGCGCACCGCCATCACTTGATTAAAATACTCGGCATTCATTCGGGTATGCTCTGGAAAAGCGCTTAAACCCTCATAATAGGTGGCCAATAAAACAGATTTTGCCCGTTGCCCTGGCATACATTGCCAAATTTCTTCAGCGGTAAAGCTTAAGATAGGCGCCAACCAAGGCACTAAGGCTTCAAGAATATGATACATCGCTGTTTGCGCTGAACGCCGTGGCAAGGCTTGCCGTTTCACGGTGTATTGTCGATCTTTAATCACATCCAAATAAAAACTGCCCAGTTCAATGCTGCAAAAATGATGGATCTTTTGATAGACCCAATGGAATTGATATTGATCGTAAGCTTTTTGAATCTCTTGTTGTAAATGATAGGCTCTGTCTACGGCCCATTGATCCAAAGCCAATAATTGATCAAAGGCTAAGCGATCTTTCTCCGGATCAAAATCATTGATATTGGCCAGCAAAAAGCGAATGGTATTGCGAATACGACGATACACATCAGCATTGCGTTGTAAAATTTCATCTGAAACCGCCAACTCTGTTTTATAATCAGTGGCGGCTACCCATAAACGTAAAATATCTGCGCCCAAACTATTCACCACTTTTTCAGGCGGGATCACATTGCCTAAAGATTTAGACATTTTATAACCCTCTGCATCCACGGTAAAGCCATGGGTTAATACCGCTTTATAAGGGGCTTGTCCTGTGGCCGCAACGGCGGTCAATAAAGAAGTTTGGAACCAACCGCGATGTTGATCTGAGCCTTCTAAATAAAGATCGGCCGGAAAATTTAATTCTGGGCGCGCCATCAATACCGCCGCATAACTCACCCCCGAATCAAACCAAACATCTAGAGTATCTTCAATCTTGATATAGTCTTTTGCATTCTTGAGATCCCATTGGCTTAAATCAATCTCTGCCCAAGCTTCTATGCCACGTTCTGCCACGATTTCGGCCACCGCTTCGATCAAGGCAATACTCTTAGGATGCCAAGCTTGTGTCTCACGATGACACCATAAGGGAATGGGAGTACCCCAAATGCGTTGCCGAGAAATACACCAATCGGGACGTAATTCTATCATAGCACGCAAACGCGCTTGGCCAGCGGGTGGAATGAATTGCACGCTGTCAATGGCTGTTAAGGCTTGATCGCGCAAACTTTCTAACTCCATACTAATAAACCATTGTGGCGTGCCTCGAAAAATCACCGGCGTTTTATGGCGCCAGCAATGCGGATAACTGTGCGTGATCCGTTCTTCATGCAGCAAATGGCCCTTGGTTTTTAAGATTTCGATGATGGGCTGATTGGCTTTTAAAACATGTAAACCTGCAAACAAGGCCAATTTCTGACTGAAACACCCATTGGCCTCAACTTCATGTGTGACCGGCAGCTGGTATTTCAAACCGACTTGATAATCGTCTAAGCCATGCCCCGGAGCCGTGTGCACAGCTCCTGTTCCCACATCAGTCGTCACATGCGTTCCTAAAATAATGGGGACTTGTCTATCGTAAAAAGGATGCTCTAAGAGTAATCCTTCTAATGCTTTTCCCTGGCAATAGGCCGCCACTCGATATTCTGTTAAAGCCAATTTACCCACAAATTCATTAACCAAGGCTTCAAGGCATAAATAATAGCTAAAATGCTGTCCTTGATTCACTTCAATCAACGCATATTCTAAATCAGGATGCAAACACACCGCTTGATTGGCCGGTAAAGTCCAGGGTGTTGTTGTCCAAATTGGAACATAGATCCCTTCAACCGGCATCTCATGATCTAAAGTATGATGGCAAGCTTGCCAGAAAGCAGCCGTATCAGCCACTTGAAAACTGACATAAATCGCCGGAGAAGATTTGTCTTCATACTCCACTTCGGCCTCAGCTAAAGCAGAACCACAATCCATACACCAATGCACTGGTTTATAGCCCCGATGCACATGTCCACGCGACATAATTTTAGCCAAAGCACGTAAAATATTGGCTTCATATTCTGCAGACATCGTTAAATAAGGATTTTGCCAATCGCCCATCACCCCTAAACGCATAAAGGCTTGGCGCTGAACTTCGATTTGTGATTCGGCATAAGTTCTACATTCGGAACAAAAATCGGCTTTATTCAGCAATTTTTTTTCTTTGGCTAATTTTTTTTCTACATTCAATTCAATGGGTAAGCCATGGCAATCCCAGCCGGGCACATAGGGCGCATCCAAACCTTTTAAATTCTGTGATTTGACGACGATGTCTTTGAGGATTTTATTCAAGGCATGCCCAATGTGGATCGGGCCATTGGCATAAGGAGGACCATCGTGCAAAATAAACTTAGGTCTTCCGGCACGCTCTTGACGTAATTGCTGATAAATGCCTTCTTTACGCCAAAATTCCAGCCAATTAGGCTCTTGAACACTCAAATTGGCTTTCATACTGAAAGAGGTTTGCGGCAAATTTAAACTGGCTTTATAATCGATACTCATAGCAGACCTTGATAGAATGAAAAACTTGCCTCGATTATATCGATTTTAAGGCCAAGGCGCTAGGCTGATCTCCATCAAGTACTTTAGAGAGAAGTTGGGGGAGAGTGCGAAGAGCCAAAACAAGCCCAGAGCAACTCACCCTCGGTCAAACAAGCCGTGAATACATCCTTGTAGGCCCTTACACCGCATCCCTGCGGTGTAAGGGTTGACCTGAGGATAAGCTGCTCTGAGCTCTGGAGCAGAACCTGGTGCGTAAGAGAAAACTCTCCTCGCCTAGTATTCTGTAGCATTGTCCGGGGAAAGTGAAAACTCCCCTCGCCCGGTGGAGAGGGATTGAGGAGAGGGTCTAATTAACGCCCAGCTGCTGGATGTGGGTATTTAGGTTGATAGAACGTTTTGGCTTTCAAAGCAGAAACCCAGCGACGAACCACATAATCTTCCAAGGAAGGATCAAAATTATTCACTTTCAAGCCCGCCAGATCAGATAACACCCAATACAGGCGCTGCAGGGGATAATGCCCCGAAACAATATCACTGGCTGTCCAGCCTTTTTGTTGGGCCAGCGCCAACATTTCTGCCACTACATCGACGGATTGTTGAACGATGGTGCCATAGCCTCCGCCCTCGCCACCCTCACCGCCTTCTGAATCTTCCAGAACCTGAAGGTAAGCTATAAGCTCATGGCAGCCTGAAGCCATAAAATGCCCATAATCATAGATTTTCCAGCCATTTTTGGCAGTGACGATCTTGGGAACCGCGCCCGGCTCAAGGATGGACTTGCCCTGCTCACACACTTCCAAATAAGGATAGCGACACATTAAGGCGTAAAATTCCTGGGGTGTCATTTCTCTTTCAAAAATAGAAAGCTTAGCTTTGGCAAGGACTTCGTTTAAGATCGCTCGGTTTTCATTAGGCTCTGGGCACATACTGTTTATTCCACTCTATTAACAAGCTTCTTTTAGGCTGATTATTTAAAAATAGTCTGAGCAGCATAATCTTTTTTCAGGCTCTCTGCAAGCCAAGGGTTAAGCTAAAGCCAGCACTTGTAAACCCGGCACTCGAGAAAATTCTTTGGCATTAGAAGTCAACACCGCATAGCTCCGAGATAAAGCCGTCGCAGCGATCATTAAATCATGAGGGCCGATCATATTGCCCTGATCCATTAAAATAGCGTGTATCTCGGCATGAACTCTAGCTATCAAGGGATCAAAAGGGATAATGGGAATATCTTGTAAAATACTTTCCACAAAAGTCGAGCGTTTCAAGCGGATCGCCTCATCTTTAGCGCGATGCACGCCCAGTAAAAGTTCAGAAACGGTTATCGCACTGATATAAACGGCTTGATCCTGTTGTTCATCGCTAAATTGAAAGAACTTCTGCTTTCTTTCAGCCCTGATGAAAACACAGGTATCCGCAATTATTCCCATGGATCATGTTCCGCTTCAAGACTGTGTTTGCCGGCTAGCACATCTTGCAAAAAAGCATCCATTTCTTCCGGATTTAAACCCGGTAAATGTTCGAGAAAATGGGCTAATTCACTGAGTTTCATTTGTCGTTCAGGGCCGGCAGGAATAATTCTCGCCATCACTACGGCACCTTTGCGCACATCAAAGCTGAGACCCTGGTATTTCACTCGATTTAAAATTTCAGAAAACGATCGGGCCGCCTCGGTGGCAGTGACCAAATGAGTTGCCATAAACTACCTCTCTGCGTTGATACCTTTATTATAGCCCAAAAATATCATATAATCAAATTATATGATTTTACGCTATTTCTAACTTAGCTTAATTTTTTAAACACTATAAAATCTATCCTGTTGCCTACATTCCCAGGATCTCCGTTGGACTTTTCGCAATTATCCCGTACATTTTACAGGCAGACTCTCCGAAGAATCGGATGATCTTTTTTCTCACCTCCGAGAGGTTAGT
>VFKP01000009.1 GCA_009885495.1 Gammaproteobacteria bacterium
AAGCTGCTCTTTCTTTTTCTTTAATTCTTCAAGGCGAGAGGTTTCTTGAGCCATGGTATTTATCTCCAATAAAAACGGGACGATTCGACGGCCAGACGGAAATCCAGCCGCAATAACCCGACTTTAACAAACGGCTAATCAAGAGTCAAAAATCAATACTGAGAAAATAAGCCTGCCGAACCACAAACTCCCTGCCAATCAAATCCAATTCGCGTAGCGAACACTACCGAGCGAAGCGAGGCTAAACTACCTGGTAAGGGCACGCTTATACGTTGCAAGCAACGTCGCTTCGAGGTAGAATAAATTCACCTCGAGTTGAAAAGACTAATGACCTTTTCAAAAAATCAAAACCCTAAGACAAGGCGCTCGCCAGTGGCTATCTATCATTTCAGCGCACAGCTCATCAAACGCAGCACCGGCCGTTCATCGGTTGCGGCAGCAGCTTATCGCGCCGCTGAACGCATGGTTGATGAGCGTACTGGTATGGTTCACGATTTTACCGAAAAGGATGATGTTCTTAAAAGTACAATCTTGTTGCCCGATGGCGCGCCTTCTCAATTTTCGGACCGCGCCACATTATGGAATGCTATTGAAGCTGCTGAGAAACGTAAAGACGCTCAGACCGCACGCGAGATTAATATCTCTCTGCCTCGCGAAATGAGTGATTCTGATAATTGGAAGATGGCCCTAGATTTTGTACAAAAAGAATTTGTCTCTCGTGGCATGATTGCCGATGTGGCTTTTCATCGAGGGCATGGTGGGCCCAATGAAGAGCAGCCTCATATTCATGTGATGCTGACGACCCGAGAGGTTGGGCCAGAAGGATTTGCTCAAAAAGAGCGGGCTTGGAATAAGAAGGATTTACTCAAAGAATGGAGAAAGGATTGGGCAGAGCATTGCAATGAGCGACTTGCCTCTCTAGGCATCGATATGCGCATTGATCATAGAACCTTGGAAGAGCAGGGCATTAATCTTGAGCCTCATCATTATCGAAGTGGGATGATTGATAAAAGGACCGGAGAGCGATTTTCTGAGTATGAGGAAAAGGCCAGACGTAATGGTGAGCGGCTCCTGAACGATCCGAAGATTGCTCTTGCGGCCATCACCGCTCAGCAGTCTACCTTTACCTCTCAAGATGTAGCTCGCTTTATCAATCGTAATAGTTTTGATGTTGAACAGTTTAATTGTGTCTATGCCAAGGTCATGGCCCATCCTGAGCTCGTAGCTTTAGGTAAAGACAACGCCGGACGCGAACGTTTTTCCAGCTCTGAGATGGTTAAGCTTGAAAAGAGCATGGTTGACATGGCGCTGGCTAAGTCTGAGGCCTCTTCGCATCGAGTGAGTGCGAAGACTATTGATGCTGTGGTTTCGGCCCGTAATCTTAAAGGTGAGCAAGAGCTGGCCTTACGTCATATCACCCAGAATAAAGACTTAGTTTCTGTGGTCGGTTTTGCCGGAACGGGTAAGAGCTATATGCTCGGTGCAGCTAAGGATATCTGGGAGGCAGAAGGCTATAGGGTTCAAGGCGTGGCTTTATCGGGTATTGCCGCAGAGAGCTTGCAGGCGGGCTCTGATGTCCGCTCTCACACCATTGCCAATCGGCTATTGGTTTGGGCTAATGGCCGTGAACAATTAGGCGAGAAAGATGTTCTGCTCGTTGATGAGGCGGGCATGATAGGCTCAAGGCAAATGCATGACATTTTAACTGAAGCCGATAGATGCGGGGCTAAGGTTGTTTTGGTCGGCGACCCCGAACAATTACAAGCCATCGATGCCGGCGCCTCCTTTAGAGCCATTATTGAACGCACTGGCTTTGCTGAAATGTCAGACATCAGAAGACAGACCGAAGAATGGCAGAAAAATGCCACCCGCAACTTTGGACTTAAAAACACTAAAGAAGGTTTATGGGCTTATGATAGGCATGACAATATCCATGCCTTTGAAACAAAGTCCGCGGCCATTAATGCCATGATTGACCAATGGGATGAGGTTAGAGGTCAGACTCAAGACAAAACTCAAATCATGTTGGCTTATAGGCGTACTGAGGTACAAAGCCTTAACGAGGCAGCACGCGATATTCGTCTGCGTCAAGGTGAATTAGGGCCGGATAAATCCTTTAGCACCGATAGAGGTGAGCGCAATTTTTCAGAAAACGATCGGATTTATTTTTTGAAAAATGATAATGTGAATATGAAAGTTAAAAACGGCTCTCTAGGGGTTATCACTAAAATAGAAGGGGAGCGTTTTACAGTGAAGCTTGATGCAGCCCAGAGTCAAATGAGCACCGGCGCTGATAGAGAGGCGCGTTCGGTCAGTTTTGATTTAAAGGACTATAACCACATTGACCATGGTTATGCGGCCACAGTGCATAAATCTCAGGGCATCACCGTGGATAGAACACAGGTATTAGCTTCTCGTTATTTTGACAGTCACGCGACTTATGTGGCTATGTCTCGGCATCGCGATGGTGCCGACATTTATTATAGCCGTGATGAGTTCCATGGCTTAAACGATGTCATACGTAGTATGTCTCGAGAACGCACTAAAGACCTCACTCTTGATTATGCCCATAGCCACAATATCGAGCCCGACAAGAACGCGATGAAATCACTTTCTGAAGCTCTAGGTCAGAGCCAGGAGCGTAAACCTCTAAGTACTTCGCGCGAAGAGAGGATACAGACGGCTGAGGAAAGAATGGCAAAGCGCGAGCACGAAAAATTAATCCATAAAGACCTAGAGCGTATACAAAGTTCCATGGGATTAAAAGCAAGTCTTGAGTTTGAAGAAGGAGAGTCCGGTATTTATCGCGGCATTTTTGAAGTAGCAGGCCGCTCCTATGGTCTTATGGACAAACAAAACGGCGAGGCAAAACTTATTCCCGCACAATTTTTGGCAACACGAGAAAAAGGTGAGATGATGCGAGTAGAAAAACAGATGCGCCAAGGTAAAGAGCAATTAAAAGCCATACAGCCCAGAGTGAATGCGCGTGAACAAGATAGAGGCTTAGACTTAGGAGGCCGTTAAATGACAGATTTGAGTCAAGATAAAAAATTTTTATTGGAGAGAGTCGATGAACTCTATGCTCTCGAGAAGAAAGCCGAAGAAAGGGCAGAGCGCTTAACGGTGGTGGCTAAGGACTGCCAGGTGGCCACTGAGGCAAAGATGGAGCAGTTCATCGAAAAACTAGATAAGATGAACCAAACCGTCGTTAAAGCAAATGAGATTTGTGACAAAGTAGAAGGGCATATTGCACTCCATGCTAAACGTGCGGATAAAGCCTTATGGTTTTTCGTAGGCTCACTGACCTTATCCGTTATAATGGTCAGCGCAGCTTCTCTATGGTCCCGACATCTGTATAATGACTTGAAAGAAACTCAATTGGAGCTCGGTCAAGCAAATTTAAAGCTTAATCATAAGCCTATATTTTTGTCGGAAGGTGACGGACTTTTTGATAAAGGCGGGGACTATGTGCGCGTGGTGCCTAATACCGAAACGAAGATGACTCATACTAATGGAAAGGACTATCCTGGGGTTTATGCTGAGATTTGGCATAAGGAAGGAAGATAGCGTGAAAGATGTATTGGATGGCTACAGCATAAATTTAATTTTAGATGATACAAATACCCAGAAGATGGATCTTGGGTGGATTGGCGGTGTACTACCCTATGCCGAAAATATGCATGGAGCCCTCAAACCGCCTACAGGCCGGGGAAATTTGAAAAAGCTTGGCCAGGGTTAAAGCCAGGTGTACGAAAGGAAATAGAAGCGCTTTATAATAAACAGGATAAATAGGCATAGAAATTCGAAATATAAGCGAAAAACGTTTATAATCATGTTCGAAATCTCTTAAAAATTTTCTGCTTTAGAGATGAAAATTAAGCTTTGCATAGTTGTTCAAAAATAAGCTGTTGATGTGCTTTAATTTTTTACGTTTTGTTTAGAGTGAGTCTTCTTTTTAATGTTTATCGGACAGATTGAAAATGAATGCTCGTTGCTTTATCCTATCTTTAATGCATAGGATGTGCAGCTAATAAGGATATAGGCGGCTCAGGGAAGAGTGTGAAAGCTTCAGATGGAATAGGGCAAGCAAAGGGTAGTTTTTCGCCTACCCTTTCTTTCATCCTACATAGTCGATAGTGTTCATAGGGTTATCCACAGAAATTGTGGATAAGTCAGATCCCAGAGGTCTTTTAAATTTAGCCTGATCTGGCTATATCCGCTTGGGTTTTAATTATCAGTATAAAAATTTTTTGGAGTCTATAATGGGACATTTATCTTCATGGATCTTGGAGCTTGCTTTTGGGGCAGCATTATTTTTTAACGCTATTCTTTTTTTGCCGCAAGCATGGTCGATATTTAAGCATAAAAAATCAGAAGAGATTTCTCTTCTAACTTTTGGTGGATTTTGGCTTACGCAACTTTTGACGGTGATTCATGCTGGAATAAAAAATGATTTCGTTCTTTTTTGGGGGTATGTTTTTGCAATGATCACCTGCGGATGCGTTATTTTATTAACTGTGAAATTTAGATATTTCAAATAAACGGCCAGGTTAATATATTGTGATAGACAAATTATATTTTTTTGAAGATCTTCTTCCATATAAAGTTAATTGCAATTTGCCAGACTTAAAAGTAAAAGTTAGAGTCTTATCATTAACTTGTTTTATTATAGAGAAAACAATTGATGCATTGACTTCCTTCTATATCAATAAAAATTTTATTATGTTCGACCCTCATGTTGGAGAGAATTTATGCCAAATACGCGCGTGCCAAATTTTAGATTTATTCGAAGAGTATATTGAAAATGAGAAGGCGATAAAAAATAACATAGAGACCGAGCTTAAAACTTTAAAAGATAAAAAAGATGCCATAACTAAATTTTTGAATTTAAATCCATCTCAGTACGATAAGGTTAATACACTTTCAGATCTAATGTCTATGACAGGCATGAAATTTAAATTATCATGGAGGGCATACTATTTATTCTTGTGTTACTTCCTTACAATATTTAGAATATTTAATCTGGAAGAAAACACGGTTATTAACTACCGCTCAATGGTAAATGAAATTGGAGTATCTAAAAATCTAGCCAGAAAAATTATCCATGAATATCAGAAAAAACTTTCTGAAGAATCTTGCAATTATGTTGAAAGGATTTTAGGAGATGCTGGGGTAGAAGAATTTAAAATTAATTTATTTAGAATGGTGGATGATGATGCAAGGCACACGTTACCATGTTATTTAACTATGAAAATTTTATTAAAAAAATTAATGCAACTAAAATCAACCGTGTTGTTTGTTGTGCGTTCTTGTTCTGGTGGAGTAAAAAGCAATATTTATTTTTCGTACTTGTACAGTGATATAACTAAAAAATATGAATTTCATTTAAAACCGATTGACCATAATCGTAATCTTCACGCTTTTATTGTTCATGGAGTGACAGCGTCTCCTCTTGACTCTATTGGCGCGATAAAAAAATATTTAAATCAAGTTAGATCGATAGGGCTAGAAAATCTTATTATGGCGAATATGGCTACACACCCACAGTATAGCGGGAACAATTTAAATGCATTAAAATATAATCCGTTTATCGCTTTATCGAATAACAGAGGTTCTTTTGAAGACTATCAATATACCCAATTACAAAATGAGTTCATGGCTATGAAGAGATAC
This sequence comes from Gammaproteobacteria bacterium, assembly GCA_009885495.1. Taxonomy (GTDB): domain Bacteria; phylum Pseudomonadota; class Gammaproteobacteria; order UBA1113; family UBA1113; genus VFKP01. The sequence continues at coordinate 5,674 of VFKP01000009.1, forward strand.
TCTGAAGATGTTGGATGCTCAGAATTTCAGCCTAAACTTTTTTTTATACGCCATATTTCTGTAGATTATGAGAGAAATCAAATGCAACGCGTTATTGATAGGTTGTTTTATAGTGATTTTTCTGGAATTCAACCTGAAACAGATATATACTGTACTCCAAGATAGCAATTCTGTTTGCGATTGGCCTATATTACGGAGGATCTCATGCAAGTAGAGAATGATAATTTTGGCAGATTTAAGTATCTTGAAAAAGTGATATTTCTTTTGCCAGGACACATTTATTGGAAGGATTTAAATTGCAGATTTTTGGGGTGCAATCTATTACAGGCTAAAGTTTCTGGATTGAGCTCAGTTTATGAAATTATTGGGAAATCTGCTTATGACATTATTGCAAAAAACCAACCCGAAGAAGAAAGAAGAAGGCAGGCCGCTGCAATTGATGCAATAGATAGAAAAGTTATGGATTCCGGAATAGCTGAGACTGTTGAAGAACCCCTTGTTATGCCTGATGGGACGAAAAGAATTTTTTTATCGCAGAAAGTTCCTTTAAGAGATGACAATGATAATATTGTTGGATTATTGGGTGTGTCTATTGATATTTCTGCGCAGAAACAATTAGAGGAAAGTCTCATACTTTCGAACGAAAGAGCAGAAGCCGCAAACATATTAAAAACAGAATTTGTTCAAAACATGCAGCATGACATTCGCACTCCAGCTTCTGGGGTCTGGTCTTTATTGGAAGTCATTGGAAAGCAAGTCACCGAACCAAAAATGAAAGAGGTTTTTGATTTGTTAAGAGGGTCTAGCAAACAACTTTTAAAGATCTGCGATGAGGTCGTTGATTTTGATCATATACAACATGGTGAACGGCCTATTACAGAAAGAAAAATGGATATTCGTGCAGCTGTAACCGATATTTTCGATTTAAATAAACCAGCCGGGTTTAGTCGAAATCTTACTCTAAACTTGAAGGTGAGCCCTGATCTGCCAGCACATATTATGAGCGATGAATTTCGTATCAGTCGTATACTCATTAATCTTTTAGGAAACGCGATTAAATTTACTCGTGAAGGCTCTGTGACTTTGTCGTTATATCCGAAAGATCATGAAGTAGAACGGTACAGTACCTTGTGTATTGATATTGTCGATACGGGAATTGGTATTGATCCAATTAAAATAGGGACTATTTTTGATAAATTCACACGTGGGGTGGCTTCTAATACTAATTTGTATCCTGGAACAGGGCTAGGGCTTTTCTTGGTGAAAAAATTTGTCGAAGAGTTGGAAGGTGATTTAGATGTGGAAAGTGTTTTGGGTCAAGGATCGCATTTTGCGGTGACTATACCTTTTAAAACACCACTGCTTGATCTTGGAATTAAAGGTATTGAGATGGATGAAACCTATACCTCTCCAGTGGATTCTCTATTAGAAGATTTGAAGCCGGAAGTGCTTGCAAACCCTATGGTAGCTACGAACAGTCCAAAAGAGAAAAGCCCACAACGTTTTTTGCATCAACTTTTATTCATTGAAGATGATAAAACAGCTTTATTTTCTTCAGTGTCTGTTTTATCGGGGCTGATTGATTTTATCGATACAGCAGAATCAGTAGCAGAAGCTAAACAGAAAATAAAAAATAAAAAGTATGATCTAGTCATTTCCGATCTTGGATTGCCTGATGGAACAGGTATGGATATCGTGCATTTTGCGGAAATTGCTTCAGACTCACAGAATAAAGATACTCCGTTTATCGCGTTAACAGCACATATTGATGCGGTTAAACAAAGAATAGCACTGGATGCTGGATTTTTAGATGTGGCTTCAAAACCTTTAACTAGAGAAAAAGCATGCGCTTTTTTTGAAGCCTATCCTATAGGGAGTCAAAATAAAGCCTCTTCTGATGTTGAGTTACCAGTGATCGATTTAAAGCTTGGGATGCAACGAATTGGAACAACTACGCCAGATCAAGCGATCAAAGCTTTAGAGATCCTTACATTTTCTTTAAACGAAGAGATCCCACTTTTGAAAACGGCTGAATATGAAAAAGACATTGAGAAAGTACGATTTATTCTTCACAAATTACGCGGTGGATTGTTCTATACTGGAACGCCACGTCTTGAAAAAATCATCGATGAATTGCATGTATCGGTTAAATTGTTAGAAGATCTGACCTCTCTGAAGGATAAATTTACAGAAGCTTATGAGGAAGCCCGTCTGTTTGAAGAAAGCTATCGAGATTTAATCAAAACGCGTCAATAGATTTTAAAATTTTTTAAATAAAGTGTGTTAATTATTACGGATTAAAAAAATGAAAGAAAACGACATGGATTTCGAGAAGAATTTCAAGTACTATAAGAAAATAATTGAGCTCATGCCAGGACATGTTTACTGGAAGGATTTAAATGGTGTTTTTCTAGGCTGTAATCTACAGCAAGCTATAGATGCAGGGTTTAGTAACACAGATGAATTTATTGGGAAAACGGATGCTGATACGCCATGGGCAAATCAGGCTGATTATCTGTCTGAAATTGATCAGAGGGTTATCTCATCCGGAGAGAATGTTTTTATCGAAGAGATCTCAAGATCGAATGATGGTGTCGAGAAAATGTATCTGTCAAATAAAATCCCACTGAAAGATGAGGATGGAGTTGTCTGTGGCATTATCGGCATTTCATTTGATATCAGCGAAAGGAAAAAATATGAAGAAGCAACTCTAAAGGCTAAAGAGCTTGCTGAAAGCGCAAACATATTAAAAACAGAATTCATACAAAATATGCAACATGATATTCAGACGCCTGCTGCTGGAATAGGTTTGGCGATAAGGGCATTGCTTGAAAAAGAAATGAGCCAAGAAGCAAAACATATTTTGACTCTTTTGGGAGAGCTAAGCGATCAACTTTCTGCATTGTGCCGATCATATGGTGGCCAAAGTTCACAGGAAATTGATGGTCAAATAATCACTTTGAAAGAATTCGATATTCGAGAACTTGTTTCAGGAGTGTTGAGTTTAAATAGAATAATTGCACTCAATAAAGGTCTCGATCTGAAGCTTCATGTTCAGGAGAACTTCCCTGTTAAAATTATCGCTGATGAATTTAGAGTGCGCCGTATTTTAGTCAATCTTTTAAGTAATGCAGTTAAATTTACTGATCAAGGTAGTGTGTCCGTGACATTAAGTTCGGATCTTCAGGCAGGCAACGTTCATATTGAAATAAGAGATACGGGGATTGGCATTGAATCTGAAAAACTAGGCTCTATTTTTGATAAATTTACGCGAGCATTATCCTCTCAGCAACAACAATATCCAGGAACAGGCTTAGGTTTATATGCAGTCAAAGTGATGGTTGATGAACTAAAAGCTGATCTTCAGGTGAGCAGTGTTCTGGGCCAAGGTTCCTGTTTTTCAGTGACCATACCTTATGAAATGCCATGATTCAATCTTGAAGATAAAAGCGCTTAGATGAATGAAATCTATACTTCGTTTTCAGCGTCAACTTTTATTCATCAAAGAATGTAAAACTGTTTAATTTTACTATGATTCATTATTTTTTTTTGCTATACTTCTCAGAATAGTATTTAAACTGGATTAAAAAGGAGAAAATAATGTCAGAGATCGCTTTAGCCTTAGAGCGTGGTAACAGAGTTAAACGTTGCCGAAACATAGCCAATCTTACTCGAGAAGCTGTGTGTGATACTGGCGCGCTGAATATTTTGACTTTAAAAGGCTGGGAATTGGGCAAGCACGGTGGGCTCAGTGAAGCAGGCGCGCAGAAAGTATTGGCCCGAGTTGAGAAAGAGGGCGTAAGATGTTTGATGTGTCAACCTTTTTCCGGACACTACTTTTAACATTTAACGCTATTTTCTTCAAATACAGCGGGCGCCATATAATCATTCGCTGAGTGTAACCGTTTGCGATT
>VFKP01000018.1 GCA_009885495.1 Gammaproteobacteria bacterium
GTTAACTTAAGTTTTTTTCTCTGAATTTTGCGTTTAACCTGCATCCAAATCTGTGCTTTGTCGTACCCTCCATTAGGGGGAGAATAGTTAGGATTTCCCTAGAAGGTGATCCGAGCTTTCGGCTATGCGGCATCAAATCACTGTTTGTTCATACTGTCTTTGAAAAATTCTATTTCAATCGGATAATATCAGTTTCTAAAACTCAGGTCTAGCCAGGGCTGTACACATGAATCGCCCCTACGCAAACTCTAAGAGGCTCAGTCAAAATTCAACTGATCCTGGGATTTGAAAATGATCTATATTGCTATAAAGGCTTATTGATATACGGATTGATTTATTTTTTATCATTTAGACGCCGCGAGGGCGTCAAATGAATTTTAGACTACACTTGTATTAATGGGGGACTAGAATCTGGGTCTAAGTGCTATGGTGAGTTATTAATGTTAAAAAGTGCATTTCTTAAAACGATAGAATGTAAATGGATCACAAGTTTATTCTTTAAGGCAGATAAAAAAAATGCAGAACTTTTTGAGCGCATTCAAAACATCCTTCGTCAATTTGATGGCCATCTGCTCCCTTCAGCTGAAAAGACTATTGAAGTGGTTTTTGGCGCTCCTATTGCTTATGAAGATCATGCCTTGCGCGCTTGCTTAGCCGCTGATCGCATCAAACAATACCTGGTAGAAAATCATCCCGATAGCGGCTATTTCATGGGCTTGGACAGCTTTGAAGCTTTAGTTGAAATTTTTAAAAATGAAGAGCTTTATTATGAGCCTGTAGCAGGGAGGGTGAATCTGGCAGAAGAGCTGATGAATACGGCGGCGCCGAACCATATCCAAATCAGTGAAAGTATCGTTGGATTGCTCGGCGATTATATTCAAATAACCCCTATAGATTTGAGTCGTCCCCTGGAGCCTAAACTGAAGACGTATCTATTGCAAGGGATTAACAGCGAAAACATTCAAAAAACATTAGACACTCAAATCTACCATGATCGCTATTTTGTTGGGCGAGAAACAGAACTGGCTTTATTTACTGAGGCCCTCAAGCAAAGCTCTGCGGGGCAACCTCAGATCTTAGCTATTTTAGCCGAAGCGGGTTTAGGTAAAACTCGATTGTTCTATGAATGTTTGAGTATCGCGCAGAATCAAAAAGCAGTGGTTCATTCGGTTTCAAGCAATGGCTACCAACGAAATAGCACCTTGTTCAGTCTGCGTCTTTTAGTTCAAAGCCTTTTAGGGCTCAAGTCTAGCGAAAATAATAGACAGGTTTTGACCCAGGCTTTAGAAGGCTTAGATTTTTCTATTTTTAGTGAAAAATATGCCCGCTTTTCTTTGCTCAGTCTATTGGGAGTGGAGGTTGAACTAGCCCAATGGCAGCAATTGGCGCCAAATTTACAGAAAGATATTTTATTTCAAAGTATTTGGGAATGGCTTAAATACAAGAGTCAAACTCATACCTTAATTGTGGTTTTTGAAGATTTACATTGGTGTGATAGGGGCGGTCTAGAGTTTATTGATTTTCTGAGTACACAGTTGTTTGAGAATTCTATTTTACTCCTCTTAGATTATCGACCTGAATTTGAACGTTCTAATCTTTTAAAAGCACATAGTCAAGAAATTATCTTGAGGCCCTTAGAGGCAGAGTTTAGTCAAGATTTGCTCAAGCATCTTTTGCCTGGTGAGGAGTCATTAAATCATTTAAGAGAGTATATTCTCAATGCCAGTGGTGGCAATCCATTTTTTATGGAAGAATATGTCAAGATGGCCATAGAGCAGCATAAAATCATTCCCGATGCTTCAGGTTATCATTTACAGGAAAATTTTGTTGTAGAAGAATTGCCTCCTAAAATTCAAAATGTCATTACGGCTCGAGTGGATCAGCTGTCCTTTCAATCTAAGCATCTCTTGCAGCAAGCCTCTATTTTAGGGTTGGCTTTTCCGGTGACTTTATTACGCTATTTAAATGAACTGCCAGATGATCTGTTTAAAACCAGTCTTTTAATATTGATCCGACATGGCTTTCTAGTTGAGGTGGCCTTGTTTCCAGAGCCTCAATATCAATTCAAACACGCTTATTTACAAGAGGTAGTCTATGACAGTCTTTTAAATAAAACGAAAAGAAAGTACCACCAACGGTTAGTAGAAAAATTAGAACAGTTAGAGGGGCAGGCGATTATTACGGCCTATCCACTGCTGGCAGAGCATGCTTATCATGCTCAATTATGGCGAACCGCTTTATACTATTATAATGCACAGATCCCTAATTTGGTGAGTCTGGATTTCCCGGCGGCTCGTTATTTGGAATTTGGAAGCTATATTCAACGTGCGTACCAAGGTTTAGACCGCGCGGATAGAGTGACTTATTTCACAGCCTATGGTCGTAGTACAGTACTGCAAATCCACGCCTTATTTATTTTAGGAAAAGCCGATGAGGCCATGCAGCTTGCTGATGGATTGATAGGTGTCGCCGATACTGTTGGTAATAGCTTTACCGGGATTGTGGCACGGTGTTGGACAATTATTTTATTATTCAATCAACAACGATCGACTGAAGCTTATCAGCAAGCAGCATACGTGAAGGGTAAAATAAGCCATGCTCTTTCAGAATTGTCTCCCGAGAAGGCCCGTGAATTTAAAGCGGGTATTGACATATTTTTAATGCATCCCAGTTGGGCTTTAGGGCATTATGCCGAATTTGATACTCTAGTCGAAGAAGCCTTAGAACTTTTAAAAGACAAACCCTACACTTATACCCCTGATTATTTGGGCAATTCACTTGCTTCAGTTTTGTATGTGCATCTGTATTCCTGTCATTGTCTAAGAGCCCGTTTTGATCGCTTAGAAACCAGCCTTGGTTTCTTGCAAGGACTAAGCTTTGAGCTGCCTATTTCAGAGCCTTTAGCGCTCACGCAAATTAGTCTCTTAATTTACTATTATACTTTGGGGGATTTTAAAAAAGCTAAGGTTTATGCGGAAGCCAGTGTTCGAACGAGTCATTCAATTGGGCAGTCTTTTTTAGAGTTAATGGCCAGAAGTTATGATGCTGCCCTGTCTTATCAACAGGGGGAGTATAGCCAGGCTTTAACTAAAAGCATGAAGGTATTCTCTGAATTTAAAAGAATGCATTATCTTTTTGCTCCTCAGCAAGCCTTGCTGAGCCTAGAGATTTTGGCACGTTGTGGGGCTGTTCGAGAGGCCTATACGGGCGTTGAAGATATTTTAAAATTAGCTGTAGACGATCATCAAAAACCGCTATTGGCCCAAAGTTATCGGCTCAAAGCTTTAATGCATCTCTTACAAATAAAGAATAAAAGCGCAGAACCTTTAGTTCTAGAACTGTTATCACAGGCTAAAACCTTAACGGAACAATTGGGATGCCGTTCTTTAGATCCTTGGATTGAAATCAATCGTGCTGAATATCATCAAGCTTTGGGGAATGAGCAACAAAGAGATATTCATCTTAAACAAGGACTGGCGTATTTTAAACAGTATGGTATGTTGGGCTGGTCGGCATATTATCATCAACACCAATTAAAGAACTCAAGAGTTTACTTACCTTTACAAAGTACTTTTCTCGTAGCCGATATTCAGGGTTCTACTGAACTCATGCGGGATAAAGATCTTGAAGAGGGAGGGGAATGGTTAACGCAAGCGATGAATATTATGGAAACTGCAGTAACTCAATGCCAGGGTCGAGTGTTACAAACGGCCGGAGATGGGATTTGGGCTTGTTTTCAAGGGAAAAACCAATCGCTACGAGCCATAGCCGCTGCCTTAAATTTGCAAAGCCAATTAAAAGCGTCAGCTTTGCCTCTAAAAGCTCGTGTCGGGTTAGACGCCAGCCTGTTTCAAAAAGAAATCTATGGGCTGAACTTTGACCCCGCATTACAATTGGCAGAAATGATTGAAGCTCAAACGAAAGTCAATGAAGTGCAAATTTCACAACGAGTTTACGAGGCTAGCGCCAGCAGTATTGAAGTAGGCCAAGAAAGCTCGTTCTCTAGCCCTGAATTTTTATTGCCTATTAAGCTTTATCAGGTAAATAAAATAAGCGACCAACAAACAGTCTCATTAATGCAGAGCAAAAAATCGTTAAATAATAAGCAACATCCTCTGGACAGCTCAGGAGAGCGTAAGCAAATTACAAGCTTATTTATAAAATTGGCAATAGGAGGCAAAATTTCTCGTCAGGAAGCTGAAGAAAAAACACAAGACACTTTTTTGAGAGTTTCAAAACTTATTAAGCAATTTAATGGCACTGTGATCAGAGCCAGCGGCGATCTGTTGTTTGCCATTTTTGGTGCCCCGGTGGCGTATGCCGATCATCCTTTAAGGGCGAGTATTGCGGCTTATTTAATTCAACAAAATCTTGCGGAACTGGACGATGATCTTAAATTTAAAATGGGTTTGCACAGCGGTGAAGCTGTAGTAGATGAAATGGGGCTCGATGAATCGCGCCATTATGATGCTTTGGGGGTCTCGGTCAATTTAGCTGCGCGGATGATGCAAACGGCCACAGAGCAGCAGATCCAACTCACCACAGAAACCGCTACGCGGGTGATGGAGTATATTAAAAGCGATACTTTAGGATTTAAGGTTATCAAGGGTTTCGAGATGCCGATCGCCTGCTCTGAGATACGAGCCATTTTTCAAGAAAGACTCAGACGACAATTTGCCAGTGAATTGTATAAAGACAGCTATTTTGTTGGACGTGAAGAAGAACTGAGCTTGTTTTTGGCCCTCTGGGCGCAGGTCTGTGAAGGGGCGAGTAAAGTGCTGGCGATTAAGGCAGAAGCTGGGCTGGGAAAAACGAGGCTGTTATATGAATATTCTGTGAAAGTTCAAGCACAGGAGGCAAGAATTTATTCAGCGTCTTCTTCAGCCTACGAAAAAGCAGAAAGTTTTTCTACGGTTCGAAGTTTTATCAAAAACAGATTTTCTTTAGCTTCGTATAATTTAACGGAACCTCAGCGCTTAAATTTTTTGGCTCAACTCAATGAGTATCAGTTTACCGAAAAATTAGGTCCTCTGTCGATAGTGGCAAGCTTGGGACTGAATGTACAAGAGCTGGCCTGGAAGGGCTTGGCGCCAATCATTCAGAAGAAAATTTTATTTCAAAGCTTGATTGAATTAATGGAGCAGGAGGCTAAAGTGACTCCCTTGCTACTCATTTTTGAGGATTTGCATTGGTGCGATAATGACAGCCTTGAGTTTATAGAGGTTTTAGTAAGTTCCCAACGCCTAAAACAGGTTGCTATCCTCTTAGACTATCGTCCTGAGTATAATTTATCTGAAAAACTAAGATCTTTGACTCAGGAGATTCAGTTGCAGGGCTTATCAGAAAAAAGCAGCTTGGCGTTAATCGAGCATTTTTTACCCGGCGGAGACGGTTTAGATATTTTGCGTAAAAAAATTTTAGAAGTGGTAGATGGAAATCCTTTATTTATTGAAGAATATGTTAAAAGCTTAATTGCTCAGGGGAATGTTTATTTATCGGGTACTGAGTATCAACTGAAAGCCGGATTAAATTTAAAAGGGTTGCCACAAACCATTCAGGCGATTATTAGTGCTCAAGTCGATCAATTGTCTGCGGAGAATAAAACTTTATTACAGCAAGCCTCAATTTTAGGTCGAGTGTTTCCTTTGTCTTTGTTGGCGTATCTCTCGCCATTATCTGAAAATGAATTTAAAACGCATTTGCAATCTTTAGAGGAGAGTGGGTTTTTAAGTGAAACAGCTATTTTCCCAGAACCAGAATACAGTTTTAAACACGCCAATATTCGCGATACGGTATATCAAACCATGTTGGTTAAAAGTAAGAGAGCCTATCATGAACACTTAGTATTACAATTAGAAGCTAATGAAAAAGAACAGATTGCTGATTTTTACTTTATTTTAGCTGAACACGCTTATCGGGCTAAGCTCTGGATTAAAGCTTTATACTATTACAATGCTATGACGCCTACAGAGGCCAGAATTGATTTCCCCAATTCCCGCTATCTAGAGGTCGGGCCCTTAGCCAGACATTGCTTTGAAGAGTTGAGCCAAGTACAGAAAAATGAAAACTTCTATTTTTATGGACGCATACAAAGTTTAGTGGCACATGCCCTGTTAGCACTTGATTTTGGATCGGAGTCTTTTTCATTAATTCAAAGATTAGTGGCTGAAAGTGTTCATTTTAACGCCCCTAAAGTTGAACTTATGGCTAGAGGCTGGCAGTTGGCTATGCTATTTACTGTGCATAAAGTTCATGTAGCGTATACAGAGGCTCAGAATTTGCTGAAAAGCTTTGAAAAAATCAAAGCACAACTCTCCCTAGAAGAAAGTATTGAACTTGAAATTCTGGTTTATACGGTGATTCTGCACACTGCTTGGCCTTTGGGGCATTACCAAGTTTTTGATGGCTGGGCCCGACATGATTTAAGCTTATTAGAGCAGCAGCCCTATAATTATACTCCGGAAATTTTTGGAGCAAATCTTTCAGGAGTTTGGTTTCATCATGTTTTTTTCTCTCATTGTCTGAGAGCCTATTTCGAATTGATCTCGGAAAAATTGTTTTATTTACAGGAGCAGGCAAAAAAACTGTCCATAGGCGAACCGCTGCTCATCACTCAAAGCTGCCCTGCTATTTATTATTACACCATTGGAGATTTGAATACTGCAGAAGATTATGCATGTAAAGCCTTAGAGATTTCAGAAAGCATCGAGTTACTTTTTATTCACCGTATGATGCAAGTCTATAGAGCGGCTATCTATTATTATCGTGGAGCAACTGCTGAGGCCTTAGCACTGGCTCAAAACTGTGCTCAGGGCTATAAGCAAAAGGATTATGCTTTTTCACCGCAAGTTGCTGTGTTAGCCGCTGAAATTTTAGGACGTTGTGGGGCTTTCGAGGAAGCTTTGACGATGGTCGAAGACATTATCGCCATTGCTAAAGCCGATGAGCAAAGACCGATGTTGGCACAAATCTATCGTGTTAAAGCGCTCATTTATAATTTAAGCGCAGAAGATGCTAGCCATGATCAAGACATCTTAGAGCTTTTGGCAGAAGCGCAAGCAATAACTTTAGAACTCGGTTGTAATTCTTTACATCCCTATATCCATCTTAATTATGCTGAATTTTACACGAGGTTAGGGGAAACTAAAAAAGTATTAGAGCATCATGAAAAAGCGTTAGCTTATTTTAAAGACTATGGCATGTTGGGCTGGTATGAATATTATCAAGATAAGCTAACCCCTCTCTCCCTGAGAGAGGGGGGAAGCTTTAAAACAACTTAAATTCAACCGCGCCTGATAAGCACTGGCATTTTAAGACTAATTGGCGTGCTCTAATCCTTTTTCGCTGATAAAAGCGCCTGGCAAAGGCCCAGCATTTCAACCGGGAAAGGAAAGACAATAGTGCTGCTATTGGTTTGACCGATATCGGATAGCGTTTGTAAATAGCGCAATTGAATCGCCTGAGGTTGTGCCGATAACACTTCTGCCGCTTTGGTGAGTTGTGCTGAAGCTTGAAATTCACCTTCGGCGTGGATCACTTTGGCGCGACGTTCGCGCTCAGCTTCGGCTTGTTTGGCGATGGCGCGGATCATGCTTTCATCTAAATCGACGTGTTTGATTTCTACATTAGCGACTTTAATGCCCCAGATGCTGGTTTGTTCATCCAAAATTTTTCGAATATCAGCATTCAATTTTTCGCGTTCGGATAACATTTCGTCAAGCTCATGTTGTCCCAAGACGGATCGCATGGTGGTTTGTGCTAATTGGCTGATCGCTTCATAATAATTTTCAACTTGAATGATGGCTCTATCAGGCTCAACCACACGAAAATAAACGACGGCATTCACTTTGACCGAGACATTATCACGAGAAATCACGTCTTGGCTCGGAACATCCATGACCACCGTTCGCAAGCCGACTTTGATCATACGCTGTAGCACAGGAATGATGATGATTAGACCGGGGCCTTTGACTTTCCAAAAACGACCCAACATAAAGATCACGCCACGTTCATATTCCATCAAAATATTGAACATCGAAAAAAGAAAAAGAACAACCGCTGCGATGATGATCCCATAAATCATGATAATAAATCTCCTAATTAAAATATCTAACGTAACTACACTCGTGCTTCTTTTCAGTACCCTCCAGAGAGGTAACTCACTACAATACAAATACAATATCCGGATCAGCGCTTAAAGCTCGATAAAGGCTGTCTAATTCAGTTTGGCTCTGAGCTTCAAACGTTAACGATAAAGACGTATACTTTTGATTTTGACTGCTTTTAAGCGCAGTTTTAAACACGCTTTGTTCTCCACAATGTTGCTGTGCTAGGCTTAAGATCTTACGCTCAAAATCGACATGGCTATGGCCAACGATCTTGAGCGTATAGGGGCAGGGGAATGTCAGTAGAGAGGCTTTTTTCTCCATCTCTAGGTTTCTTCTTTTTGTCCCCAAAGGCCATGAAAGCGTTCGCTGATGGCATCGCTTAAACGAGTCCACATTCCTCCCAGAGGATCGTCTTTGAGGGCGACCAAGGGTTTTTCAGCAATCGGTTTACCATCCAAAAGAATGGAAAGTTTGCCCAGGACTTGTCCTTTTTGTATAGGGGCATTGACTTTTCGGGGGAGCAAGGTTTCAGTTTTAATTTTGCCAAAATGGCCTACAGGAATAGTGAGATAAAGATCGGAAGATAAGCCTACGGCCAATTGTGGATCATCGCCTTCCCATATGCGCAGATCAGCAATGTTTTGATTGGCGGCATATAGTTTCTTGGTTTCATAAAAACGTGCGCCATAGGTTAGTAGGTTTTGGCTGTCTTCGGCTCTAGCATTATCGGAGGGGGCGCCAAATACAGCGACGATAAAGCGAGTGTCGCCTTGTTTAGCGGAGCTGACCAAACAAAAGCCTGCTTCATCAGTGTGACCAGTTTTTAAGCCATCAGTAGAAGGATAACGCCAGAGGAGGCGGTTGCGGTTATGTTGTGTAATGCCGGCATAGGTAAATTCTTTTTGTGAGAAACCCTTATAGTATTGTGGAAATTCTGTGATGATGGCTCTGGCCAAAATTGCCATATCATGAGGGCTAGAATAATGATTAGGATGGGGTAAACCATTGCTATCGGTAAAATTTGTGTTTTTCATGCCCAAACGTGCCGCTTGCTGATTCATGAGATCGGTGAACGAGTCTTCACTGCCACCGATAAATTCAGCCATGGCCACAGTAGCATCATTGCCTGAATCGACAATAATCCCTTGTATTAAATCACGCACTGGAACATTATCACCGGCTTTCACGAACATACGCGAGCCCTGGGTTTGCCAGGCTTTTTTGCTGATGGGTACGCTATCGTCCAAACTGATTTGCTTATTGCTTAAGGCGCTAAAGCTGATGTATAGGGTCATCAATTTGGTCAGGCTAGCAGGGGGCATGCGAAGATCCGCGTTGTTGGCGGCTAAGAGTTGGCCGCTATTGGCGTCTATCATGATATAGCCTTTGGCATCGATCACGGGTGGCTGAGGGATCATCAGCACCGGCTGTGGTTTGCCTGCATTAGGCCCTACCGGTAGGTTGACGCCATTGTCTGCGGCAAAACTTAAAGATAAGCCCGAAACGAGTAGGCTAAGGCATAAAGCGATCGCTTTTGATTTGAAAGACAAGCTGCTCATCTGTGGAGTTCCTCACTAGTGGATCTGGTTTTAAATTAGGCCTGACTGCAATTTAACATATTTTGTAGCAGAGTAAAACCAGGCTTTCTGCTCTAGAGGTGAAGTTAAACAAATAAATTTTTGGTTTTAGTTAAAATTTGATAAAAATATCAAGAAAGAAGCCCCTAGGATGCTTGTAGCTTATTTAAAGATGTGCTAAGTTTCAATCTGGATCCAGCGAAGTACTGTAAGCGCTTGCTTTGCCTGTACTTATAGTGCAAGATCCAGGAATGTTCCGATGCAGAAAAGGTTTGCCAATTTTTAATGGGTAAGGTTTTTCTTACGAGGGAAACATACGAGTTGTGATTTTTTTTTAGTCAATATCGATGGAGATTATGCAATGAAAAAACTAAGCCTTGGTATTTTAGCCTTGGTAGTTAGCCTTGGGTTAGCCGCTTGTGGTAACAAAAGTAGCAGTACTGATACAGCAGCTAGCACTGACCAAACCATGAGTCAAACGGATCAATCCGCTGCAACTGATACCAGCAGCACTGATGCCGCAGCACCTGCTGCCGCTGATACTTCAGCAGCACCTGCTGCCGCTGATACTTCAGCAGCACCTGCAGCAGCAGATAGCTCTGCAGCACCTGCTGACAGTTCTTCTATGGACAGCAGCATGTCTTCTGATAGCAGTGCCGCTCCAGCAGATAGCAGCAGCATGCCAGCAGACAGCAGCAGCACCGATTCCTCTTCTACGGATCAAGGTTCTGCCGACTAGGCTTCTCTCAAAAGAGACACCTTCGTTTATTTTTTAGACGAAGGTGTGTTCTTAATTCTGCTATTAGATTTAGCGTTCATTGTTCGTAACTGCTCTCTCATTAGGGTGGTATGACAAAGCACAGATTTGGATGCAGGTTACACGCAAAATTCAGCGAAAAAAACGGAGTTAACAAGGGCGTTAATGAGTATTTTTTTGATGGATTTTGCGTGTAAGATGCGTCAAATATGCCTTTTTCTGGAAAAGAGGCGCGAGTAGTTATTATGGTTCAAGGGATCCTCAAATCTATGGCGCAGCTATTGGCCCTTCATCCCGATAATCCGCAAGAGCGTTTATTAAAACAAGCCGTTCAAGGCTTGCATGAAGGCGCCGTTATCGCCATGCCTACCGATACCACTTATGTTTTAGCCTGCCATTTAGGGGATAAAACCGCTTTGGATCGCATTCGCAGCATTCGTCGTTTGCCTGAAACACATTTGATGAGTCTTCTGTGTTCTGATCTTTCTAGCCTAGGGTCTTATGCCAAAGTGGATAATGCGCATTTTCGTTTATTGAAAGGCCTAACGCCCGGACCCTTTACCTTTATATTGACTGCCAGCCGAGAAGTTCCAAAAAGGCTGCTGGATCCTAAACGCAAAACGATTGGTTTGCGCATTCCCGATTCTGTGTTATGCCAAAAGTTACTGAGTGCATTGGGCGAGCCTTTGATTATCAGCACTTTGATTTTGCCAGAAGAAGAACTCCCGTTAACTGAAGGCTATGATATCAAAGAGCGTTTAGACGATGTCATTGATTTGATTATAGACACCGGCGCCTGCGGAATTTTAGGAACGACGGTGATCGATGCTACCGGCGCAAAAGCAGAATTATTGCGCCAAGGTTTGGGTGATGCCTCTCGCTATTTGAGTTAAAATAGTATTTCAAAAATGAAGCGCTGTACCGTACCCGTTTTACGGGTGCAATAGGGTGGTAACCATAAAACGGGTGCGCTGTTTGTCGAAAACACAAGGCAGAAAAACGATTTAAAGCACCTTGAAACACCCGCAAAATGGGTGTATTATTATGGTAACCATAAAGTGGGTGCGTCTTAATCCTTTGAGCGGGAGTTTGAGCCTATGTCAGAAGTCTATTTTACAACGAAAGTAGCCACGGACAGTTCTTTTTGTAATAGAGTGAATGAACAGCAATTGATTCTTCAAAACATCGAAAAAAACCAACACACGGTGGTTGTGGCCCCTCGAAGGTATGGTAAAACCAGTCTGGTTATGCATGCTTTAAATAAACGTAAACATATTTTTGCGCGAACGGATTTATTCTGTGTGGTTTATGAAGAAGAGATCTGTCGAAAAGTCGCTAGGGCGATCTCAGAAGTTATCAAACGGCTGATGAGTTTTTCTGAAAAAACAATGAAAATGCTCAGCAAATGTTTTAAAACTGTTTCGGTGGGATTAAAGGCTGGAAATATTGAGCTGAATATAGAGTTTTCTAGAAATCTTATCGATCCCATTGAGCAGTTAGAAGATCTTTTAGCGGGACTTGAAACACTGGCATCTGCGCATAAAATTTCTATCGTATTGTTTTTTGACGAATTTCAGGATGTTTTGAAGATAGACCAAACGCATCGCATTCAAGCTGTCATTCGGTCGATAGCTCAACACTCTAAATATGTCACTTATATTTTCTCAGGCAGTTCTAGACAAATGCTGAGCCATATTTTTGACGATAGAAATCAACCTTTATATATGCTCTGTCATAAAATTATTTTAGACCGCATTTCAGCGGTAGATTTTAAAAAACATATTCAAGATTCAGCCCAAAAAAATTGGAAATTAACGATAGCAGATGCTGTGCTTGAAGATATTCTCAATCGTACGCAATGCCATCCTTTTTATGTGAATATGCTTTGCGATAAATTATTGGAATACGATCATCCGCCAGAGCTTAAAGATCTCAAAGTCAGTTGGGCGCAATGTCTGTTTGAAAACAAAGGAAAAATTATTTCAGATCTAGAACCTTTAAATTCTAATCGAACAAAAGTCTTAAGCATGGTAGCTCTTTTGGATGAAGTCGCAGAACCCAATGGAAAAGATTTTTTGAATAAAATTAAATTGCCTTTAACCAGCACTCAAAATGCGATAAAGTATCTCTTGGATCACGATTACCTTTATCAATCGCATCGAGGATTAAAACTGGTGGATCCTTTGATGAGAGAATTTATTATGGCGCGATATGCTGCTTAATAACAGCGTTCTAATAAGCTTGCATGATCCAATTCTTTTTTAGCCTTACCCTCAATACAATCGAGGATTTCACCTTCGCGAAGCGCTAAAATCCGCGTGCCATAATTTAAAGCATGTTGAGTATTGTGTGTTGTGAGTAAAGCCGTGATTTTTTTCTGAGCAATGATATTGGCAGTCAGTGCCATCAGATGCGCAGCCGTTTTAGGATCTAAAGCACTGGTGTGTTCATCTAAGAGTAGAATAGCCGGCGGATCTAAAACGGCTAAGGCTAAAGCCAGAGCTTGTTGTTCACCTCCCGAAAGGCGCCCTACGAGCATCGACAATTTATCGCAGAGATTAGGATTAAAGTCTTTGAGATACTCTTTTAAAAAAATGATTTCAGCTTCAAGCCCCTTTTTTTTTCGTTCTTTTGGATTTCTCGCTAAGAGCTGATAGTTTTCAAATAAAGTTAAGTTTAAAAATAAATTATCCTGAGCGCTTTGCGTTAAAGTGTGAATATGATGAGCACGGTTTTTGGCAGATAAGCGATGAATATTTTTATGTTCTAATAAAATTTGACCTTGGCTGGGCTGGTAGCGGCCATCAATGAGTTTTAATAAAGAACTTTTGCCTGAACCATTGGCTCCTAAGACAATCACAAAATCACCCGCTTGTACCGAATAATTGATTTTTTGTAAAATCGGACGTTCTAAAGCGGGATAATTTAAATGAATGTCTTTGAAAGTGAGTAGAGTTGTTATCATGATAATTTAGCCTTTTGCGTGGCAGCACGTAAAAACAAAGCTAATAAAACGCCTAGCATCAGTTTCAAGTAAATAGGATTGATGTTAAAACGTAATAAGCCGTTTAGAATGAAGAAGTAAATGGCAATGCCGATAAACGCGGATAACAATTCTGTACGGGTTCGTAAATAATGAGTTTTGATGCAAGGCAAGATTAAATGCTGGCCTAAAATGATCGCACCAATGCCTACCAAAGTCATGCCCACACCCATATTGATATCGGCATAGCCAATGATTTGTGCGGTGATGGCTCCTGAAGCCGCAGCCAAAAGATTGTTCAAACCAAATCCTAAAGTACGTAGAGTTTCGATGTTTAAACCTTGGCGAGCGAGTAGTTTGGGATTATCGCCAAAGGCTCGCAAATACAAACCGAGTCGACTTTGTAAGAGTGCGTAAAATCCTAAGGCTAAGATCAACACTAGAGCACAGACCGCTGACCAGCCCATCAAATTGTTCTGTGCAAAAGCTGTGCTAAATAAACTGGGACTGTTTAAAAGATTAATATTGGGTCGGCCCATGATGGCCATATTGACACTGTAAAGAATAAAAGAACTTAAAATACCGGCGAGCAGTGCATCGACCTTGCCTTTATGCTGCAAAAATGCAGTAAAAGCACCGGCCAAAGCGCCGGCTAACATCGCGGCTAAAAAAGCCAGATAAGGCGAGACGCCTAAGCTGACCAATTGCGCGAACACTCCAGCGCCTAGTACGAAACTGCCATCGATGGTCATATCCGTGGCCCGTAAAATGGTGTAACTTAAATTAATTCCTAAAGCTAAGGGAATTAAAGTTAAGGCTTGTGTTAAAGTTGCGATGAACAATCCAATCATGGTTGTTGCGCCGTCATATCCACCAAGGTATATCCTTGTTTTTCAGTTTGAGCACGGATGAGATTTTCATCTTGTCCCTGTGCTTTCAAAGCTTTGGGATTGATAAACACAGACAATTGCTTCATGGTGACTAGAGGAATGCTTTGTGCGGGTGTTCCGGTTAAGATTTTTTCAGCGACCTTAGCGCCTTCCACTCCAATTTGATTTTCTTTCACCCCTAAGGCAAATCCGGCACCATTTTCAACAGTGCCATCATCAGCGGTGATTAAAGGGATATTTTTTGCATCGGCCACTTGTACTAAAGTGCTGATGCCACTGGCCACCAATAAATCTTTTAAGACGATAATGCCCTGCGTGTCTGTCGATAAAGATTGAGAAATGCTGTAGAGATCGGGCAGCGTGCTGATCATGCGCGTATCAATCTGTACGCCCAATGTTTTTCCCGCTTGCTGGGCTTCTTGAACTTGAGGAAGCATTTTATCATTATTGCTGTAGATCAAGGTAAACTGTGTTTTTTGAGGATAAATCGCATGAATAAAATCGACGATTTGTGTAGGAGTAATTTCATCATCCACCAAAGCCAGCTGACTTTTTTGTCGTGTTTCTTCGGGCAGTAAGGCGGCTAAACCCACGATGGGAATGTCTTTCACCATGGCTGCCGTCATTTCGGTGGTGCCCGTGCTGATGGGGACCAGCAAAGCCACATTTTGATTTTGTAAAGATAAAATCATCGAGCGTTGCAAATTAGTATCGCCCTGAGCTCTTAACACCCGATAATGAATCGGTTTTTTTGAACTTGCTGATAAACTGGATTCAAAGCCTTGAACGATTTCATCCATCGCGGGATGTTCAATGGGGACAATGATGCCCACTTCTAAAGGATCGGTTGCCGATTTATTTTTAGAGGAAGTGCAGGCATTCAAGCCTAAACAGCTTAAGATCAATATCAATGCAGTGAAGGTTTTCATCATGATGTGTAATTATTCCTTTTAAGGGCGGGTACGACAAAGCACAGATTTGGGTGCAGATTACACGCAAAATGCAGCGAAAAAAACGGAGTTAACAGAGACGTTAATGAGTATTTTTTTGATGAATTTTGCGTGTAAGATGCGCCAAATATGGGTTTTTCTGGAACAAAGGCTTGAGCAGTTGTCATGATTTTTCTCCGGCATTGAGGGACTTTTTCAATTGTTCTAATTCTTTGGCATTTAAACGTTTCAATTCATTGGAACCGCGCGTGATCTTGGCGATACTGACATTAAAATGTTCCGAAATTTCACGCTGTGTCATTTTGCCCTCGAATAGGCTCTGCACGATTTGCAGGCGAGTTTCTAAGCTTTCGCGTTCTTCATGGGTTAACAGCAATTGAAAAACCAGATCTAAATGCGCTTCATTGCGCTCTTTTGCGCAAATCTGGATAAATTTAGACCAATTTTTAGGGTTCATGGCAGGCTCCTCTGTAAGTTTGTAATGATACACCATTACAACCGAGTTTGTCAAGAATCGGATGGTTGTCTTTGTAGACAGCGCTTTTTATGCCTTAAGAGCTATGAGTGTACGCTATTATGAAAGCTTTTAAGGCCTTAAGCTGATAAAAACTCGCGGCATGCAGTGGGTAGGCTTTAGCCAGGAAACGGCGTGCCTGAGCATATTGCTTGAGTTTAATTGCGGTACGCGCAAGCGATAATAAATATTTTGCATGATATTCTGCTTGAAATTTCATCAAGGTCTCGTTTAAATACTGCGAATTAAATAATAAAGGGACGATGGCTTCGGCTTCTTCTAGGGTGGACAGCTTATCATGACGCAAACTATTGGAACTGTGAAAAACTCTGAGTGCAATAAAGGGTAGCATGTGTACTTGAAATTTAGCCATGAGATGAGTGAAGAACACGAGATCTTCTCCGTGTCGAATCGTCTCAGGGTAATGCGCGTAGCTGCAACAATGACGACGCAGAGCGATTGCGCCTCCACAAGCACTGAATTTTCCGAACCATAAGGCTTGCAATAATAAGCTGGAGTTTTGAAAACGGGTCGGGTATTTGGAGTATTCTTTCTCAGCATGTATAGCCGTATATCCTGCGATCATGAGATCGATTGAAGGAAAGTCTGCAAAGGCCTGGCAAAATGTGCTTAAACAATTCGGTGTCAAAGCATCATCGGCATCTAAAAATAATATATACTCGCCTCTAGCATAAATGACGCCTTGATTGCGCGCCTTGCCAGGCCCTTGATTTGTCTGAGCGTGATATTCAATCAGATTCGGATAACGAAGTTGATAGTCTTTTGCTATTTTCGGGGTATCATCTGCGCTACCATCATCCATTAAAACGATATTATCCAGCCACTCCTGTTGAACTAATAACGAATCGATCGCGCGTGCTAAGGTTTGTGCCGCATTATAACAGGGAATGATAATACTAAAACTCATACAATACTCCGCTTAAACTCCAAAAACAGCTCATTATATCATCTGCAGCACTCAGTTGTGAAGATTATCCTCTTTTTTTAAGAGTCTCTGTGATTGCTTTTCCCAGGAGATCGCTTTACTATGAGCACCTGGACGGGTCTGGCTTTTAGGCCTTTCAAAACTTATGTACAGGCGAGTCATACGGAAGAATGATAATTTTAAGATGAATATTTGAATGAAAAAAAGCCAGATTTTAATGAATCGATATTTAGGACGATGGAATGTCCATATCCATGAGTTTATGCAGCAACATGCCAGAGGACTCGTTTTTTTTAAATCTTTCCTGACGCATCCCAGAGCCACCGGGGCCATTTCGCCCAGCTCAAAACATTTGGCCAAGGTCATGGCCTCTTATGTGGTCTGCGCCGAAGCTGAGTTGGTGATAGAATTAGGAGCGGGGACAGGGATGATCACCGCCGCATTGTTAAATCGAGGTATTCCAGCACAGAATATTATTGCCATTGAATCTTCAGCCGATTGGGTTAAAAGTTTGCGTCAACGATTTCCTAAGATCACCGTGATTGAAGGCAATGCAGCTCATTTACCAGAACTTTTAAAAACCCAGACAAAGCCCATCAGCACCATTATTTCGGGCCTGCCCCTGCGTTCTTTATCAAAAGAAATGACGCAAGCTATTTTAGCCAATATTCCAAAACTGTTATCTGATCAAGGACGCTATATTCAATTTACCTATGATTTACGAAATAGCGTGGATTTTTACCCTAAAGAATATCAGTTGCTTGAAGAGAAACGAGTCTGGGCGAATATTCCCCCAGCGAAAGTCAGCGTCTATCGGTTTGCTGCGAGGCAGAATGGCGCTTCTTAAGACGCGCACAGTTTTTTTGATACTCGCTCAACGCGCATACTGTAATAAGCGGCAAAACTGCCCAATGCAAAACAAAGGCCTCCTATAAAAGCGGCAGCCCACCATAGCGCATCACCCCCATAGAAATGATAGATCTCCGTGCCCAGAGTAGGGCCAATGATCCAACTTAAGAATAAAGTGAATTGAAAAGCGGTGAGAAGGGAGGTTTTCTTTTTTTGAAATTGAGCTTCATAGCTACGACAAATCCATTGTGTCATGCTCACTAAAAGAATTTCACCGATGCTGTAGATGGCACAACCGAGCATGGCTAAACTAAAGACAGAACTTAGGCTCACCCATAGAAAACCTAGACCTAAGATTAAGCCGCCAATCCCGGCTAAGAGATGGGCGTTGATTCTGTGGAAACTCCCTAGGAGCGGCATGCGCATAAAGAAGATCAATAAGAGATTCATCACCGTTAAAATACTCATGGCGTGAATGCCAAAATCAGGAAATTTTTCACTTAAATACAAGGCATAAGTTGAACCTAATTGCGAAAAAATCAAACCGCCTAAAAAAAGTATGGCTAAGTTGATACCCAGTAAAAATTTAGAAGGAGAATTTCTTTTAACAAGAGAAGAGTCTTCAAGTTCGCTAGGAGCCGCAGCCGTCGATTTTTTTTCACACCAACATAAACATAGACTGGGAACTGCCACGAAAGCAAAAGCAAGCGCAAATAAATGCTCAAAGCCATTGGCATAAAAAAGACTGACTAAAAGCATGGCCAGGCCAATGCCTAAATTAGAACTTAAATACAGCAAACGCAAAACTTTTGATTTTTCTGTGCTGGCATTATTGCATTGCTTTAAGATCTGATCGGTGTTCAAGGTTTTAAAAAGATAAGTGGAAAATCCCAATAATAAAACATTAAAAGCCAGAGGTAATAGAGAAAATAGATATAGAAAGTTCAACAAAGCCAATGCGCCTAAGCCCAGAGTGAATAAAGACAAAGTTCGTGCTGAATAGCGCGGGGATAAATAAGGGCCTGATAAACCACCGATTAAAGCGCCTAAGCCATATAAAGAGATCAATTTTCCAGCCATGAGTAGGCTAAAATGCAATTCTTTGACAAAATAGTAGGATAAGAAGAGCGCTAAACTTGAGGCGGTGACTTGAAAGCCATTGACAACAATGCGCAGCCAAATAGACTGTGGAAGGCTAGATTGAGCAATCGTCCTTTCTAGGCTGGGATTTTGTAAGTCCATTGCCTTTCCTCCATAAAGTGCATCTAGCCATTTTAAAGGATCCCGGCAGGGAATACAATATACTGGCTGGCTTTGCATCAGCCTCTTTGAGAGTAGAACTCATTTTGTAACTACTCGCGCCTTTTTTCCAGAAAGCCCATATTTGGCGCATCTTAAACGCAAAATCCATCAAAAAAATACTCATTAACGCGTAGGTTAACTCCGTTTTTTTCTCTGAATTTTGCGTTTAACCTGCATCCAAATCTGTGCTTTGTCGTACCCTCCATTAGGGGGAGAATAGTTATCAAATAGGCTCTTTGTCTGGAAAAAAGGCAGGGGTACTTAGGAAAAACTTTATTTTTCAGTTGGGGAGATTAGGCCTCTTATTGAGCCAATTATGGGGGGTGATCTTGAAGCTTTTCAGAGCTTCGCTTGATTTTAGAACAGAAATCCTTTATAATATTCAATTAATATGCATCGCTTAAGATAGCCTTAATCTATGGGGGCTTCAAGTGTGTGATTCTACAGTAGCATTAAAAAAGTCTTAAGAGGAGAAAAGTCATGAGTTCCAATGAAGTTGAGACTGTAGGCATGGTTGCTGATTTAGGAGGACGCGCAGAAACACTGTTAGATCCTATGACTCAAGCCTTAGACGGGGCTGTGCGGGGCAAAAATGCGCCAGATGCGGGCCTGGAAGTTTTGCAAGAAGTGCAACCGGGTTCCTCAAGCAATTTTTCAGTAACTTCTTTAGCGACCCGAGAAGAGACTGTACGAACTATGCTCAGTCAAGACGCTAGTCCTTCGCCCTTGGTCTCACAGATCCTCGATTGTTATTTGATACTGGAAGCTTTCAGAGGTTCAGAGATCCCTGAAACGGCTTTCCCTCCTGAAATCTCTAAACCTTTAAAGCCTAGGGGCTTACAAGGCTTAAGCACGGTCAAATTTATTGAAACGGCGCATAAAACCTTCCTCAAAATTTTAAATCCTAAGCCCCGCGCAATGGCGCAGTTATCGGTAGACGTATTGGATGTGAATACAGCGTTTTCTTTGATAACCCAGGCTGTTGAAGAGAAAACAGAGCAGCAAATGCTAAGCCTAAAAGAGTTTTCAAAATCAGCCGGCGTCTCATTGCATTTACGCTCAGCAGTTCCTGCCGATCTGAGTGAATATAAAGACAGCTACTTTCTTTGTAATGATCAATTATATTATGTGGGCACGGTTTTTGAAAAAAATTTAGATGGCCTGACGCAGGAATTACCCCAAGCCCAAGACGTCCCCATTGAGGATTTTGAAAAATTTAAACGGCAACTGGCAAAGCTTAATCCAACTCAGGCGACTACGCTTCAATTATTAAATACCGAGGCCAGGGAGTTGATCACGCTCAATGGTGGCCATAGTTGGTCCGGTAAATTAAAGGTGCAAAAAGCATTTTCGGAGTTATTCACTGATGTTGAGTTTCGGTTCAAAGAAAATTTGGACAAGATCCAGCAAGAAGTTTCCTTTTTTAAAGACTGGCTGCCTAAGCTTGACCCCAAAACAGCGCAAGCTTTCGCGGATCTAGTTCAAGAACTCGAAACTTTACAAGCCACACAAACAGAATTAACCGAAAGACTTGAAGTTTTGAAAGCTCAGGGCTTGGCTGAAGCTGAAGCGGAACAAGTCCAGCAATTTTTAGACTTATATCCCGCTGATTTTTTAAAAAGGCAGGGAGAGGCTTTTGCAAAGGCTTTTATTTTGTTTAAACAAGTTGAAGCAAGCCTTGTTTCTTCAGCAGACTCAATAGTAACTAGAGATTTCTTGTCTAAACTCGAATTAATCCACAGTGAGCAGGCGCCCACGGCAGACACGCTTGCCGCTTTAAATATGCGTTTTGCACAGGCTTATGTGGTCTGTGGGAGACAAGTGTATTTTGTCAATCAAGTGAGTCAAGAAATTATTCCATTTGACCCCTTGAATGAAGAACAGTGGAATGCAAAAGACTATCCGATCAAAGCTTTTTCTATAGCCGATTGGGCCAACACACAACCTGCAGAAGATGAGATTGCAGTTGCTTTTATAAAGCTAACTCCAGAAGGACACAGTCAACTGTCTTATAAAATTCTTGACGCGCAGGGGAAAGTGCAAGAAGGTATCGCGACCATTAGAGATCAGGATCTGTCGGCACTGAAACCCGAAGATCTCGATTTGGCTAAAGCTAATCTTTTAACCAATATAGCCTACAGCGGCCATATTGTCCCCAATTTTCATCAAATCAGTCGTGATGTTCAAGAACCACAAATCATCGATGAACTCTCAGCAGGCTTAGCCGGAAAAATTTTAAAAGTTAAAGGGAAAGCTTTTGAGCCTACCAAACAACTGATAGTTCAAAAAAATAAGGCCAATAATCCCTATAGCTCTTCCCTGTTTCAAAGTTTTAACCGTAGAATGGCCCCTTCCACAGAAATTTTTAAATCATTCGATCCGGCAACCATTGCAGGAAAGATAGAGGCTATAAAAGCACTCTGGAAAAATTTCTTCACCTCTAATACCCAGACCAATGTAATTGAGGCTTTGTATAAAGATACTTATATTGCTTCTGTAGCCTCTTCTGAAATGTGTGAACGTTTGAAGACACCGACTGAAAAAGACGGGTTGCTGGATTTCTTTAAAGGAGATAAAGCGGCTGTTTTGTTAAATTTTGCTAAACACCATAATCCCAACAGAGCACATGCCTTGAAAGCCTTGCAAGCCTTACAAGAAATCATGCTTAAATCTCCGGTTACACAGAGTGAAATTAAGCATTGGGTAAAAATTTATTTAAATGATAAACAGGCCTTAAGTTATCTCTCGGAAAATGAACTCAAGGCCCTGAAATTAACGCTTAAACAGCCAAGAGTAAAGAACACAGAAGAAAAAGTTAAACAGTTAACGCGGGTCATTGAAGCGGTTCTACCTGTATTTAATGGAGTATGGGAAGAGGCCCAAGCGGGATTAAATGATTTTAAACGATCAGAAGACGTACTGGCTCTCTATCCTGAAATTAAAAAAATCAGAGAAAATGCAACAGAAAATAATTTGCCTATATCGGAACAATTAGCGCAATTACAGGCCTTAAAAGATAGGCAAGATAATTCTCGCTTTTTGACAAGCGTATTTGAAGCAGAGGTGCAACGGATCCATGGAGCCGTGCCCTCCAAAATGAATTTACTCATTGAAACTGTCTCAGAGGAGCTGCGAGAAAGTTTAAACTCAAATTTAGCAACAGCAAGCAGCAAAACTCATTTTTCTGATAATAGGATTGAAAATATGGCTGTTGAAGCGCTTATTCTTAATCAGTTGCAGTTGCAACTGGATCAAGTAAAAGAGCTGAATATTTTTAATGAGGAATTCTTAAACAACTTGGATCTGAAAAGTATTATAGATGCTTTATATGAACCCCATAAAAAGAATTTCGATTTGCAAACCTATACTAAGATATTACATCAAGTACCTTATTTGCTGATGCATAAGATACATGCAGAATTAGGGCAAAATCTTGCTATTAAAAAAGTGTTATCGCCTGAGATGCTAAAAGCGTATCCAGAAGCCAGTCTGAGCAATTTGAAAACCATCGCTTTTCGTGAATGGATGAAAATGAAAACCGCAAATACAGTTATGCTTAAAGCCATTGATCGTGCTAGCTCTGCTAGAGAGATCTGTGAATTGCTCAGTCGAACTAAAGATGCGCAGAATTCAGCTCAATTTTCTGGCTTAAAGCAAGCCTTTGAAGAAGGTTTGTCGAATCCGGCGTTATTGCGTCGGTCTTTATCTCGAAGATTCTCAAAAACAGCGCTGCTTGAAAAATCTGCTGAAGGTGTTGGATTTAAGTTGCCTGCCAGAACGATGTCACCCAAATCCGATTTGCGTGCGGATATTCCTTATCCTAAAATGGTAGGCTCTGTATTTTCCACAATTCGACAATATCAGAATATTGAAACCACTGCGCACACCTCTGCAGCTAAAAAAGCGGCGATACAGGGATGGAGTGTGGAATATCATCGAAAAGCCAGCGCGCATGCTGCAAGTGAAAATCTGGGCGAGGCTGTTCCGGCTCCAGCAGATATGCAGCTCTATGATTCAGTTAAAGTCCTGCATCATAAACAACATGTGTTTACTATAAAGCCCGCTAAAATTCCTGAAGCACAGCCCCATGCCGGTGCAGCAGCAGCGGTGGGGATCACCGTGCATCGCCATCACACCGAAGACATCTATTTGGCTGTGGGCATGATGGTTTCTGCTATGGCCGAGAGTGGTAAAAAGGAGATCTGTGTTTCGATGAATTTACAAGCGGCAGGCGCTGCAGAAAAGATCTTGGATTATGCTAACATCATCTTGAGACTAAGAGCGATCCCTGTTTTGAAAGAAGGCGAAAAAGTGTTGACTCCTGAGGAAACTTTGCAATGCCTTCAAAATATTGCTAACTGTAATCCAGGAAATGCTTTAGGAACTAAAGCCAATGGATTGGTTGCACATTATGAGGCTTTAGTCTCAGATATTAAGAACAGGCAAACAGAAGATCAACTCTTTTTAGCCAAGTTTGAGCAAGAGATACAAAAAGAAGAGCAAAGGCCTGATCAAATCATCCGTAAACTCGTGAGTATGACCTTTGATCACCATAATCTATCCGAAGATAGGCTCTCAGATTATTTAATTGCGTATGCGCGATATCTGCAAGCCACAGGAGGAGCTCAGGCTCTGTTGGATTATACTCAGATCACCGAAGATGCTGTGCAAGTGAAAACGCGTAAATTGGTAAAAAACTGGCTAAGGCGTGATTTAGGCGTTTCGTCTGTAGACGATGAACCGTTAAAAAAAGAAGCCGAGCTCGTGTTTACACAAGCACGGTTACAAACTTCAGTGTACGCTCATGCCAATTCGGCGAAATTGTTAAATACTTCCAGCAGTTTATTCGGGGGTGTATTGCGCTCTGTAAAAGAAAGCTTTAATGCTGCAGCTCAGGGCTTAGGTGTTGTGGCGGTGGTACTTCCTCCACAAGCTTAAGCCTGTGGAGCAAGCGCTGAGCTTTCTGCCAAGGCAATTTGATTTTTATCTAATCACATCACCCGGCTAAGGGTGATGTCAAAATTCTAGATGATGATCTCTGCCAGAAGAGAGGGCCAAATTATAATGAGAAGGTTTTTAGGCTATGTTAAGCATTAAGTCTCTTACCGAAAAACAACGAGAACTGCTGAAAAATGCAGAAGAAAAGTATAATCCCAAAATAGAAAGATTCATAGAATGGAAGTTAATCCTTGAGATCATTCAAGGAAAAATGCTGCAAGAGGCATTATTACCTTCCTTATCTTCAGTAAAATATCGTCCTCACGGAAAAACTTCTTCTCTGGCCGAGCAGATCAGCGCTCAGAGTAAAGACATTTGGGAGAGTATTCGTGAGGAAGTAGCTGATAGGCAAATACTAAAAAATGAAAAAAAATTAAACGAAGATCTGGAAGTATGCATTGATATTGAAATAGTCAAACCTGAAATGAGTGCCGAACTTCAAAAAGAAAAAAAAGAGATGGAGCAGGAAAAAGTAAAAACGGTGAAGAGATTGACTTTGGGTCCTGATGACGACCCCATCCAATTTAATCACAAAATTTATCGCACCGCTCAAAAAACCTTAGCTGCACTCTTGGAAGTGTATGCCAGAGAAAAAGAGGTTAATTTAGAAAAAATGGCGATGCCCATTCAAGCCTTAAGAAAATTACAGCAGTTTCAAACCGTTAGGGGCGTTGAAAAAGAGTTGATTGCTAAAGCCCTGGCTATCGCTGAAAGAAGTTATGATATACAAGAAACATTGCTAAAAACTTGGCAGATGGAACAATTTCCTGATTTAGGAACTCTGGTTCTCTTGGAATTGGAAAGTCTAGCGGCTAAAATTTCAAATTCCAAATTCACTTTAACTTTAGAGCATGCACAACGAGCTAAAATTCCTTTGCTAAAAAAAGCACTAGAAAGCTATATTGAAAAAAATACAGAGCGCTTAAATGGTTGGAAGCCTTTAAATCCTTTCGAATTTGTAAACAGTTATCTCGCCGAGTTTGAAAAACCCTTCTTGGAAATTTTGAAGGATGCCAATTTAAGCGATCTGCATTTCATAACGAAAGCATTTTTATTGGGGCCCGCTTTTGAGAAGAGCCCGGAAGAAGTCAATCATATTCAGAAAAAAACAAAAGACTATCTTGAAAAATTTTTAAGGGTGTTCACATTAGAACGCATTATAGAGCAAGGGCAGCTGATTGCTCAGCTGTATGTTTTATTAAAAAAAATCGACCCTTTACTTTTAAACTTTGGGATTGTTCGCCATGCTCTTGGGCCTATGAATATGCAAAATATCACGCGTAGGCAATTGGTTTTAAAGCCCCTTTTCGAAGTTATGAATTTTAAAACGTATCCAGAGTTAGCCCAAGCCGTAGAGTCTATTTATTTAGAAACAAACCGTTCTACTTTATATGCCCAAAAATTGGGGGTTTTGTCAGAAGAAGGTTATTTTTTATCTCCGCAAGTGAATGATATCCGAAATAGATTATCGGTTAATAAGCCTCCGGGGCTGTATAGCCTAGGTTATTTTTTATTGGATATTCGTTTTTGTAAATTTGTCAATGAGCAAGGCAAGACAGCGATTTTGAGAGTCGAGTTTTTAAAAGCTTTAAGGCAATTGATGTCTAAACAAATAA
>VFKP01000044.1 GCA_009885495.1 Gammaproteobacteria bacterium
CTTTAGGAGTTTGTATTTGCGTCAATTCAGAAAAATCAACGCCACACGATCGGGCAAAGCCCAGACCTGAAGCGTTCACCTGACCTTCTGCATCAACAGCCAAACTGAGTAAAGGACCTTTACGTTCAATTTTCTGAACTGCAGCCTGTGTTTCAATTTTCTCAATCAAAACGGCTAAACGGCGCGGTGTAGCATAAGCCGCTGCCACACCATGCTTTAAACCTTTTTCACTTAAGCCTAATAACAAACCTTCTTTTAAGGCTTGGCTTAACGCTTGAAGCGTATGGGCCGGCAATTCCTCACAACCGATCTCTAATAGAAAATCTTCATACAACATGCTGTTGCCCCTGTTTTTTGCCTTGACCTAAGGGAAAGCCTAATGCTTGGCGTGAATCATAATGCTGTTGTGCAATTTTAACGGTAAGACTACGCAAACGTAAAATATAACGTTGGCGCTCCGTCACTGAAATGGCATGTCTTGCGTCTAAAATATTAAACGTATGAGAAGCCTTCAAGGCCATTTCATAGGCTGGCAGCAAGAGTTCCAAGGCTAGCAACCGCTGCCCTTCTTGTTCATAGTGTTCAAACTGTTTAAATAAATATTCAATGTTAGCTTCTTCAAAATGATAGCGCGACATTTCAACTTCATTTTGATAAAAAATATCTTTGTAATAAATAGGGCCTGCGGGTGTTTCATGCCAAAGAATATCAAAAAGACTGTTCACGCCTTGTAGATACATGGCCAGGCGCTCTAGACCGTAAGTCAGCTCGCCTGTCACCGGTCGACAATCCAAGCCCCCGGCTTGTTGAAAATAAGTAAACTGACTGACTTCCATGCCATCTTGCCACACTTCCCAACCCAAACCCCAAGCGCCTAAAGTGGGCGAGGCCCAATTGTCTTCAACAAAACGAATATCATGCACCAAAGGATCAACGCCTAAAGCTAATAAAGACTGTAAATATAAATCTTGAATATTTAAAGGGGAAGGTTTTAAGATCACTTGTAACTGATAATAATGCTGCACTCGATTAGGATTTTGCCCATAACGCCCATCGGTAGGACGTCGGCAGGCTTGCACATAAACGGCCGACCAAGGTTCTGGCCCTAAGGCTCTTAAAAAAGTTTGCGGATGAAAAGTCCCTGCGCCTATTTCCAAATCCAAAGGCTGTAAAATCAAACAGCCTTGTTGCTGCCAAAACGCTTGCAGCTTTTGGATAATCGCTTGAAAGCTCAGGATCGGCATACTCATTCAATGGGCGCACTTAAATGGCAGAGTTGACGAGAAAATTGTCGTAAGGTCTGGATCCCGGTTTGTTCGGCTTCAAGACACCATAATTTTAATTGTTGCACCAATTCAGCATTGTTGGCCACAGCCTTGGTCCAAATACCTTGTAAGCGTATTTTAAATTGATAGGCGATGTTTAATTCGTTACAACCCGACAATAAGATTTGCAATTTTTTTTGGCTGCTGGCGTCAATTCTTTGCTCATCACTACTGAGCCAAGCTAAAGCTTTTGCCCACAATTGAGGATGTGCTTTGTCTTTTAGCATTTCACGTTTGACAATCGGCGCAATCACCGACTCCCCATATTGCTTTAAGACTTGAAAGCGATGCAAAACCAAAGCCTTTAAGGTACTCACATCAATATCGGTTTTACTGGGCAATAATTCTAATTTAGGCACCACGCGCCGCGGTTTCGCCAAACCAAACGCTTGCAAGATGCGAATGTAAAACCAACCGATGTCAAACTCCCAGGGTTTTACCGATAATTTAGCGGACGCGGCAAAGGCATGATGGTTATTATGCAATTCTTCGCCACCGGCCAAAATACCCCAAGGCATAATGTTCTGGGAAACATCGGGAGTTTCAAAATTGCGGTATCCAAAATAATGCCCCACGCCATTGATCATGCCTGCAGCCAAGAAAGGCATGGCCATCATTTGTAAGGCCCAAACGGTGATCCCAGGCACCCCAAAAAATATCAAATCTAAAACGAACATTAAGCTTATGCCTAAGACAGGATGCGCAAAATAAACATGGCGTTCCATCCAATCATCTGGGGTATCCTGACCATAACGCTGCAGAGTTTCTGCGTTTAAAGCTTCTTTATGGTAAAGCTCATAACCTTGGGTCACCACTTTTTTTAAGCCATAAATTTGAGGGCTATGCGGATCGCTTTCTGTTTCACAGGTGGCATGGTGTTTACGATGAACGGAGACCCATTCTTTAGTATTGGCACCAGTGCTTATCCATAGCCAAAAACGGAAGAAATGCTGCATGATAGGATGTAACTCTAAAGCCCGATGAGTCGCCGAACGATGCAAATACAAAGTAATGGAAACAACTGTGACATGAGTCATCACCAGAATCACTATCACATAACCCCAAAAAGATAAATTCAAGAGACCATAAAAATAATTCATCATTTAATTACTTCCCTGTTGTTTTTCACGAATTTCATCCAAAGTTTTACAATCAATGCATAAAGTGGCTGTGGGCCGGGCTTCCAGACGCCGCACGCCAATTTCTTCACCACAACTTTCGCAATAGCCATAATCTTCATTATCTAGCCGCTGTAAGGCTTCTTCAATTTTACGCAATAATTTACTTTCCCGATCACTGGCGCGTAACATCAAGCCAATGATTTCTTCCCGCGTGGCTTTATCGGCTGGATCGGCTAATTCTTTATCATCACCGCGCAAGGCTTCTACCGTATTATCGCTGCCTTCCATAATTTGACGTTTAGTTTCCTCTAAGATCAAGCGGAAATGGGCTTGCAAGCCTTCACTCATATAAGCTTCATTTTTTTTAGTTTGATAGGGCGCAATCCCAGGTAAACCTGTCACGCTGGTCGCTACCGCCATTTCTGGCACTGCTTTCTTAATCATAAACAACTCCTCTGTCAAATCATTCAGCTTATTTTTCAAGGATAAAAGGCCCTTAAAAAAAGGTCTTAACCCTCAAGGCAGGTCAAAAAATAGCCATATTAAAGATGAGTAAGGATAGCAGATCTGAAGCTTTTACACCAGCCCCTTTTTTCACCTATTTTTTTGCTCAAACCCCTTGACTCTAGCCCCAACAAGCGGTTTAATAGGCCCCTACCTTTTATGGCCAGATAGCTCAGTCGGTAGAGCAGAGGACTGAAAATCCTTGTGTCGCAGGTTCGATTCCCGCTCTGGCCACCATATATATCAATGACTTACGTGTATTTCTAAATATGGGGTAATTGTCGGGGCTACGCGGGGGCTACGGTTAAGGAGGAGCCAACAACTCCTAAATTTAGTAATCAACATATGCGGTTTAACAAAAAACTATATGCCTCACTATTTTCAATATAAAAAAAGCCTCGAAAAAATTTTACAATTCAAAGTTCTGCTAAAAGAATTTTGTATGTTAGAAGATGGTGAGCGTAAGCATTCCCCTCGGACTTTTGGAGTGAGCCATACGGAAAAACAACTTCTTGTTCAAAAAAAATGTGTGGAAAAATACCCAGAAAAATATTCAGATCTACGCGAAAAAATAGCCCAAGAAATACCCATCATACGACAAATTTCATGGTCAGTGGGAATTGGTACTGTTAGGCAATCCTACCCGCCTTCAATTACAGGCGGCCCAATTATCCTGGTAGATATTTTTGAGAGCGTCTTAGAAGATCATGGATATACTCCAACTCAAAATAGCACGCGTTTTGATCATATTAATAAGCTCATTGGGAAACTAACAAAGGCTAAATCCGATGCATTCAAACAGATTTTTAATCCTTTTTCGTGGCTATCATTTATTTTAAAAATACCATTTCTCATCCTTAAACAAACAGGATTTAACGTCGACAAAATAGAAGATGCATTGTGGGGGAAATTATTTAAATTGGGGCTCGTGTTACTCCTTGCTTATGGCCTTCTGAAGTTAGGATTTTCTCATGATCAAATATTTTAGGTTTTTTGCCACTTCTAGAGAAGCTGTTTCTTCATAAGGGTTAAACAATGGATAAATTTTGGTGGATATTAAGCGTTGTTTACCTAGGCTTTGTAGCGTTCTTTATAGGGCATTGGGCAGACATTATTATCAATACTATTGGTGGTGCTATTGGTGGGTTCATCGTATATCAATACGTTATGCACAAAGAAAATGCAAGAGAAGCTAGAACACAGCAGCGAGAACAAAATAAAGATTATCAAGAAAAAAAAGGAAAATGCACATCAGCATTATTAAGTACCCAGATGACCATTTTGTTACAAATATTGGCGGGGCTGTAAACAATTTTGTGTAAATGCTAAATCAGGTAAACTCTAATGCTAAAAGGAGACTCTGATTATGGCAAAGCAAACCACTGGGTTGAGCCCGGAAATTGTTGAATATCTGGTCAGCAAGGTGGAAAATCCTGCTGATCTTTTTGGGGATAGCGGGCTTTTAAAACAGTTAAAGAAAGCGCTGACTGAACGGATACTCGAAGGAGAATTAACCACTGAGCTAGGTTACGAAAAAAACGACGCTCTTGGTAATAACAGCGGTAATTCACGTAATGGGTATAGCAAAAAAACGCTTAAGACCAAAGACGGTGATTTAGAAATACAGATCCCCCGGGATCGCAATAATAAATTTGAACCCCTACTCATTCCAAAACATCAAACACGCTTTGATGATATGGATGACAAAATTATTAGTTTGTATTCTAGAGGGATGACTACGCGCGATATTCAAGAGCAGCTGCAAGACTTATATGGCGTTGAAGTTTCAGCCACCTTAATATCCAATGTCACCAATGAAGTTCTCGATGAAGTCAAATCTTGGCAAAGTCGCCCCTTAGATAAGCTCTATCCCATCGTCTATCTGGACGCTTTAGTCATTAAAGTGAATCAAGATAAACGCGTTATCAATAAAGCATTTTATCTAGCATTGGGCGTAAATCTTGAAGGAAAAAAAGAACTTTTAGGGATTTGGGTAAGTCAGAATGAAGGCGCTAAATTTTGGTTGAACGTATTAACAGAATTGAAGAACAGGGGTCTTGAAGACATTCTGATTGCCTGTGTTGATGGTTTAACCGGATTTCCAGAAGCGATCGAAACAGTTTATCCTAAAACACAAGTACAGCTGTGTATTGTGCACATGGTCCGTAGTTCATTGCGTTATGTCGGCTGGAAAGATCGTAAAGTTGTTGCCGGCGATTTGAAGAAAATTTACAGCTCTAAAACTATCGAGGAAGCCGAGCTTGCGCTGTCATCCTTTTCTGAAAAATGGGACAAGCAATTTCCCTCGATATCTAAAAGTTGGTTGACTCACTGGGAAAACATCACGCCATTTTTTGCCTATCCTGCTGAAATTAGGAAAGTCATTTATACGACCAATGCGATTGAGTCGGTGAATATGAGCCTGAGGAAAGTCATCAAAAATAAGCGGGTATTTCCTTCAGATGAGGCTGCGCTAAAGCAACTTTATTTGGCATTAAAAAACATTTCTAAAAAATGGACCATGCCCGTCCGTGACTGGGGAGCGGCTATGAATCGCTTTATGATTATGTTTGATGAGCGTGTAACGCGTTGCTTTGAAACCTAATCAAATCAAGGGCTAAATGAGGACCGTAGCACGGCTGCAGAGATGCTGTGGCCCTTGGCGCCCTCTGTTTATAAGGGATGGAATTGTTTTTAAAATAAGGAGAAAAACCGATATGTAACTTTATATTTTTAAGCAACTGTGCTATTGTAATGATGAATTTGGCTTATTGACGAAAATAAGTCGTGTAACAAAAGGCCTGGTTTTAGCCATTTACACAAAATTATTTACAGCCCC
>VFKP01000057.1 GCA_009885495.1 Gammaproteobacteria bacterium
CGATCAATGTGTTTGGCAGCCTCTGGATGAAAGCAAATACTGCTGGCACCGGCTTTAGCAAAAGGCAGAATGAGGCTGTCGACATCTTCCACCATCAAATGAACATCAATCGGTGCCGTGATACCTTCTTCACGCAATGCAGCACAGACCAAAGGTCCTACTGTTAAATTAGGAACATAATGATTATCCATCACATCAAAATGAATGCGATCAGCACCCGCGGCAATCACCGCCTGCACCTCTTCCCCCAAACGTGCAAAATTAGCCGATAGAATAGACGCACAAATAGAATATTGCATGGGGTTAACTCCTTTTTTCTAACACGGCCTCTATCGCTGTAAAAAGCTGTGCGCTAATGTTCAGCGAAAACGCTTCGTCCAATTCGCGAATGCAGGTCGGGCTGGTAATATTGATTTCTGTTAAATGATTTCCAATCACATCCAATCCTGCAAATAGAATACCTCGGGCTTTAAGTTCTTGACCCACGGCTTTAGCCAAACGGCGATTTTGATCGGAGATCGCTTGCCCTACGCCATGCCCTCCGGCCGCTAAATTCGCCCGAGTTTCTCCTTGTTTAGCCATACGCGCCAACACAAAATCAATAGGTTCACCATCAATCACAAGAATACGTTTATCCCCCTGCTCTATTTCAGGTAGATACTGTTGTGCCATAATCATGCGTTGTTCATGATCCGTCATCGTTTCTAAAATAACCTGCAGATTCATATCCTTTAACTTGACACGGAAAATACAGGCCCCGCCCATCGCATCTAAAGGTTTCAAGATAATGTCTTTGTGTTCTTCTAGAAAGGCTTTCAATACCGTATACTGCGAGGACACCAGAGTCGGTGGAATATACTGTGGGAATTGTGTGATAAAAATTTTTTCATTGGCATCCCGTAAGGCCTGTGGCCGATTCACTACACAGACACCCTGTTTTTCAGCCGCTTCCAACACATAAGTTGCAAAAACATAATTCATGTTAAAAGGCGGATCTTGACGTATTAAGATCAGATCCATTTCAGACAGTAAGATCTCTTTTTCTTCTTTTAAACTAAACCATTGACTGGGATCTTTAAACACCTCTAAGCTTGAGGCCATCGCCCAAGGTTGATCTTGTCTCATAAACAATTGCTGAGGGGTTAAGTAGAACAGCGTATAGCCTCGCGATTGTGCCTCAAGCAGCATCGCTAAAGTACTGTCTTTGGCATAATGGATCCCTTGAATAGGATCCATGACCACTGCAAGCTTTCGTTTCATAAGACGTCTCTTAACTCATACGCCCCTGCCAGTAAAGCAATGCGCGCCACAACACTGTAAGCGTATAAACGGCGGCTGTCTGAATGCGGATCCTCTAACAGGGGGTTATTGCAAGGCCCTGAAAAAGGCATCGGCTCAAAATACATGCCTGGGCTATTGAGATTTTCATCATTGGCTTTGGCCGCATGTAGGCGATAGAAACCACCGATGACGCATTGGCCCAGCATATACACGACGGGTTCGGCTATGGCCTGATGCTCTTCATCAAATTCATGGCTGTACACCCCTTCTTGCACTAAAACAGAAGAAATAGGTTTGCGACCTTTACCCACTGACATCCGCGTACGCGCTTTACGATTCATCGCACGTAGATCGTCTACGCTTTTGACCGTCATAATACCCATACCATAGGTGCCTGCATCGGCTTTGACAATCACAAAAGGCGGTTCTTTCACTTCATATTGATCGTATTTTTTTTGAATGGCTTGCAATAAAAATTCAACATGGTTGATCAGGCAATCTTCGCCCTCACGCTCCATAAAATTAATATCGCCACAGTTACGAAATAAAGGATTCAATAACCAAGGATCGATGTCCAATAATTCAGAAAATGCATTGCAGGCGCTCTGATACTGTAAAAAATGTTCGGATTTTAAACGCGAGGACCAGCCTAAAGACAGAGGCGGATGAATGGATTGTGAAATACCTTGTAAAATCTCCGGGATCCCTTCCGATAAATCATTGTTTAAAATAACCGTACAGGGTTTAAAATCACCGACATGCACTTTATCGCCCATACGTTCTAAGGGATAAATCATCAGATCAGCTCTGCCTGGCACTTCAATCTGAGTCGGCGATTTCAATTCTGGGGCAATAGAAGCTAGGCGTAAATCAAAACCGGCTTTCGTTAAAATAGAACAGAGCACCGATAAACTTTGGAAATAATATTGATTGCGCGAATGACTTTCTGGGATCAAAATAATTTTTTCACATTGAGGTAAATAGCGCTCCCAATAATGCTGTACCGCCAAATGCGCTAAAGGAATTTGATCAGGGTGAATATTATTAAACCCTGCTGGAAATAAATTAGTATCCACCACCGCCATTTTATATCCTGCATTGCGAATATCCACCGAAGTGGTGAACGGAACCTGAAAATCACCCCATTGCTTTCGAAACCAAGTTTCCACCCGCACGGTTTCATCGCTGATTTTGATTTCCAAAGGGCTTAAAGGATGATCAGAACGATACTGTAAAATAGGCGGTCTTTTCATAGCAGGGATCCTTTAATATCGATAAAACTCTGGCTTATACGGACCTTCTTTTTTCAAATTCAAATACTGGGCTTGTTCTGTGCTCAATTCCGTTAAATGCACACCCAATTGATTTAAATGCAAGCGAGCCACTTTCTCATCTAAAATTTTAGGTAACACATAGACTTTGTTTTCATAGTTTTTTGAATTTTTAAACAATTCCAATTGTGCCAACACTTGATTGGTAAAAGAACTGGACATGACAAAACTGGGATGCCCTGTACCGCAGCCCAAATTCACCAAGCGCCCTTCGGCCAAAACGATAATGCGTTTTCCGTTGGGGAAAATCACATGATCAACCTGCGGTTTAATGTTTTCCCAAGGATATTGTCGTAAAGCAGCAATATCAATTTCAGAATCGAAATGCCCAATATTACAGACAATGGCTTGATTTTTCATTTGAACTAAATGTTCATGGCGAATCACCTTATAATTTCCAGTGCAAGTCACAAAGATATCGGCTTTGGCGGCCGCCATTTCCATGGTGATCACTTCATAACCTGCCATCGATGCCTGTAAAGCGCAGATGGGATCGATCTCTGTCACCCAAACTCTAGCGCCAAAACTTTTTAAAGCCTCAGCACAGCCCTTACCCACATCACCATAGCCTAGCACCACTGCAATTTTACCGGCAAT
Source organism: Gammaproteobacteria bacterium (assembly GCA_009885495.1). Taxonomy (GTDB): domain Bacteria; phylum Pseudomonadota; class Gammaproteobacteria; order UBA1113; family UBA1113; genus VFKP01. The sequence goes on from VFKP01000057.1 coordinate 3,210, forward strand.
CATGACATCGGTGGCGCGTTTAACACTGTCGATAAAAGATTCGCGACAACCGTATAGATTATCAAATTTAGATTTGGTCACAGAATCATTGACATTAAAAGCAGGAACTTTAAGCGTTCCTTTGTTTTCCATTTCATACAAACGATGTACGCCGGTCGTGGTTTCTTCGGTAATACCCCGGATCTGAGGCAAAAGCGCCGGTTCTTTTTCGTGTAAATAAACTGTTAAATCACCACCATCATCTAAGACCATATTAGGCCGCCAATGGGCATCGCCGCTCACCGATTGCTGAATACACCATTCATATTCGGCTTCGGTCTCGCCTTTCCAAGCAAAAACAGGAATGCCGCGAGCAGCAATCGCTGCAGCAGCATGATCTTGAGTTGAAAAAATATTACAGGAAGACCAGCGCACTTCTGCACCTAAATCCACTAAGGTTTCAATCAACACCGCCGTTTGGATCGTCATATGCAGACACCCGGCAATGCGGGCTCCTTTTAAAGGAAATTGGCCGCGATATTCTTCACGCAGAGCCATCAATCCCGGCATCTCTGTTTCTGCAATTTGGATCTCTTTACGTCCCCAATCAGCCAAGCTCAGATCCGCCACTTTATAATCATTGCTTATTTTATTTTTCATTTGTAGTTCAGACATTCTCATTCCCCTTTTAATCTTTTAGAGCATCCACTTTATCGGTTTTTTCCCAGCTAAATTCAGGTTCGTTGCGACCAAAATGTCCTAGAACCGCGGTTTTAGCATAAATAGGCCTACAAAGATCCAACATACGCACAATACCGGCAGGCGTTAAATCAAAATGTTTTTCTATTTTTTGGATGATCGCTTCTTCAGAAATTTTAGCCGTGCCAAAAGTATTGATTGAAATAGAGGTCGGCCTAGCAACACCAATGGCATAAGACACTTGAATTTCCAAACGAGAGGCAAAACCGGCAGCCACTAAATTTTTCGCCACATAACGACAAGCATAAGCAGCAGAACGATCGACTTTACTGGGATCTTTACCCGAGAAACAACCGCCACCATGACGCGCAAAACCACCATAGGTATCGACAATGATTTTTCGACCGGTTAAACCACAATCGCCTAAAGGACCACCGATCACAAAACGACCTGTGGGATTAACCAAAAATCGTGTATGGCTGTTGATCCATTTTTCAGGGATCACCGGTTTAATGATTTCTTCGATCACCGCTTCGCGGATCTGCGCTTGCGTAATATCAGGACCGTGCTGAGTGGATAAGACCACCGTATCCACGGCAATGGGTCTATCATTTTCATAACGAAAGGTGATCTGGCTTTTCGCATCCGGTCGTAACCAAGGCAAGGTCTGGTTTTTACGCAGTATCGCTTGTCGTTCGACTAAACGATGCGCATAGTGGATGGGAGCAGGCATTAAAGCTTCGGTCTCATCACAGGCATAGCCAAACATCAAGCCCTGATCGCCCGCACCTTGTTCATGATCAGCCTTCTCATCCACACCCATAGCAATGTCGGGGGATTGTTTACCAATAGCGGTTAAGACAGAACAAGAACGGCCATCAAAACCTAGATCAGAATGATTATAGCCGATATCAGTGATCGTTTGACGCACCACCTCTTCGATATCCACCCAGGCGGAAGTGGTGATTTCACCGGCCACCAAAACCATACCGGTTTTAACTAGGGTTTCACAGGCCACCCGAGCTTTTTTATCTTGGATTAAGATCTGATCTAAAATCACATCGGAAATTTGATCGGCAATTTTATCAGGATGCCCTTCGGACACTGATTCTGAAGTGAATAAAAAATTCATTCCCATATAGATTTCCTCTCGTTTTTCTCTAAAAATAAGGGCCTAGTGTAACATTATTAGCGAATTAAAGGTATCGAGTTTATTATGAAACAAAGCGAAGAAGGCTAAAGCGCCTCGCTCGGTACTCTTGTAGCGATGGACTCTAAGGCTCCTCTCGCCCGGTACTCTGGGAGAGGGGTTGGGGGAGAGGGTTAAACCTTAAGGCTCAATGCCCAACAGAAAACTCCCGTTTCTTGTCAAAGATTTACTCCACACTCACCGCGGTTCTAAATCCAAAGAAAAATACCCCTAATTGCAAACTGACCACTAGAATATAAATCACACTGAGTTGCAGCAAAGAATGAATACTAAAACAACTCATGATGAAAACCCCCAAGGCGCCAATCACCATCAAGGCAAAAGCCTGTACCGCGGAAGCTGTACCGACACAATCGGGGAAAAATTTAAGACAAGCGCCTAAAACATTGGGGAAAATAAATCCCAGGCTAAATCCCACCAATGTCAAAGGAAAAACCACAGTGAATAAATTTAAGAGAAATACTAGCGCAAAACAAAGCTGTAGCAAGGTGGCAAAAGACAAAGCACACAATCCAAAATAGAGTAAATGTCTTTGTGTGATTTTATGAATAAAAATTCTGTTGACTAAGGTTCCACACAGATAACTCACTCCCACGACAAAAGCCGTATTGCCATAGACCATCGGTGTAAAGCCTAAGGTTTTTTCAACCAAAAATGGCCCCAGGGTGGGATAAATCATTTGCTCGATGAGCACTCCAGAAAGAATAAGGACACCCGCCATAAAGTGTCGATGCGTCAATATTTTTTGATACTGTAATAAGGCGTATCGCAAAGAAGCCGGATGAGGGTTTTTCAAAGTTTCCCTGACAAAAACAAAAAAAGGAATGATCAAGATCACACCAAAAATAGCATATGCGATAAAATTGGCTTTCCAGTTAAAATAATATTGCAACAAGCCGCCAATAAAAGGCGCTATGGCGGGCCCCATGGCATAAGCCATCGAGGTGTATAAAACCACCACCGAAAACCGCCGATCGGTAAAATTATCGACGACTAAAGCTCTTGAACCAATCGAAGCGGTCGACATCACCATGCCCTGGATAAAGCGAATGATCATCAATTGATAAATATTTTCAGAAAAGGGGGCTAAAGCACTCACCAGAATAAAAACAAGCAATGCCGCTAAAATAATTTTCCGCCGCCCCAAAACATCGATCAGCGTTCCAAATAAGGTACAGCCAAAGGCAAACCCCAGCATCGTGATGGTGATGGTATTCTTGGCCATGGATTCTGAAACCGCATAATAATGAGCAATCGCCGGTAAGGAAGGCGCATACAAATCAATGCTAATACCCGCTAGAAAATTCAATAAGGGGGCCATCAAGACCATACTCGTAAGATAGGCTTCATTGGGTAAACGTAGCAAAGGCTCATTTAGAAATTTATTCACCGAGACATCCGTGTTTATGGGAAATTTGAAAGTATTCTAGCAGATAGCGTTTGTTTTGAATACTTTTGGGGCGGTGGATCGTATTTAAACCGATATTACCATTACGCATCTCTTGTCGCAGCTCGGATAACATATTTCGCATTTCTGCACGATATTGTTGCTGCGACCAACCCGCGGCTTGTCCTTGATCGACAATGCTCTTCATGCGAGTGGCTATGGCTATCAGGATGACGTCCAGATGTTCCGAAGTCACACAGCTAAATCAAAGATTTTAAATTTTTCTGTTTGAGGCATATTCTAATTTCAAAAAAACCTTGTATGACAGCGACTAGTAGCGCAAGCGCGGCGCCTAATACCGCAATACCCAGCCAGCCAGCGTAGGTTCCAGCCGCAGCACCCAGTCTTGTACCTACAGCACCACCCACAAAATAACAAGACATAAATACAGTATTAAGGCGACTTCTCATTTCCGGTGAAAGGGTATAAATACGCACTTGATTGCCCACCAAACCCATTCGACTGCCTATATCGAGTAAAATAATTCCCAAAATTAAGGCTGTTAAATGAAACCCTGAGCGTCCTATCAATATAAAAGCGATAACACTCATCAGGCCACCCATAGCCACTATTTTACCACCACCCCATCTTCCAGAAAGCGAGCCTATCGTGGGCGAAGCTATCATTCCTAAGATCCCAACCAATCCAAAACTACCGACAATACTGCTATTAAAATGATAAGGTGCTTGATTCAACAAAAATGCCAACGTTCCCCAAAGACCGCTAAATGCAGCAAAAAGCGCAAATCCAGTCATACTGGCCAAACGAAGAATCGGCTCAGTTTTTATGAGTTCCAGCATTGAATATAAAAGTCGTTTATAAGAAATAGCGGTAGACAAGATTTGACGAGGCAAACTGGTGTATATGATCGCTATCAAGATAAGATTTAAGCCCGCGGCAAGCCAATACATAGAACGCCATCCAGCATATTCTCCAACAAATCCTGATACCGTTCTTGCTAATAAAATTCCAGCAAAAAGTCCACTCATCACGGTACCCACAATTTTTCCACGCGATTCTGATGATGCAAGTAATGACACTGTGGGAATAATTAATTGTGCACTTACTGAAGTTAAACCAATAATGATATTTGCAATGGCTAAAACCTCAAATTTTGGTGCTATTGCCGCTAAAATAAGCCCCGCCATGCAGAAGGAAAAAATTTTCTAAGTAGCTCACCGCGCATCGTAAATAGCCTGTGTTAACTCAATAGAGAATGACCCCGTTAATCCTTCTAGCGCTGTATTGGTCAGCATCACGACTGAAAGCCCTGCTTGTGGATCGACAAACATTTTAGTCCCATATACACCTCCCCAATCATAACTTCCTTCAGACCTTGGCGTCCCCGCACTTGAAGGATCTCGTATCACTGCAAAACCCATTCCAAAACCATAACCAGGCCCTACAGCAGTCTCACCCAAATTTTGAATGGCATCTTGTGTTAACAGTTTCACCGAGTCCGTGCTTAAAATTGGAGCTCCTCCACAACGAATGGCTTCTAAAAAAATTAAATAATCTTTCGCTGTTCCGATCATTCCAGAACCACCTGAACGATACGCTTTTAGGTTAGTAACACGATTAGGCGCATAATGAATGGGTCCACAACCCTCTAATAGCACTTGATCTTTAGCTTGCATCAATCTTGCTACAACAGCACTGCCCTTATCGGCATAAGCTTGTGTTAAATATTTTGTTTCTTTTTCTTTGAGATGAAAAGTTGTGTCCTTCATACTCAAAGGACCTGTCACATATTTTTCCACAATCACTGATAAAGGCTGTCCACAGGCTTGCTCAAGAATAGCACCCACAACATCAGTGGCTAAAGAATAGCACCAAGCACTGCCTGGCTCAAAAAACAAAGGAACATTACTCAATCGTTCTAAGTTTTCAGACCTACATTCCTAGGATCTCCGTTGGACTTTTCGCAATTATCCCGTACATTTTACAGGCAGACTCTCCGAAGAATCGGATGATCTTTTTTCTCACCTCCGAGAGGTTAG
>VFKP01000069.1 GCA_009885495.1 Gammaproteobacteria bacterium
ATTTTATCCTTAAATTAGGATAACTGGGGTCAATGGGTAAATAAGCCGCCCCAGACTTTAAAATCCCTAAAACAGCTATAGACATATATTCACTTCTGTCTAGACACAAAGCAATTAAATCATCGCTCTCTATCTTGTAATGCCCACGCAAATAATGCGCCAATTGATTGGCTTTTTCATTAAGTTCTCGATAACTCAGACTCCCCTGTTCACTGATGACCGCTATCACATCGGGGGTCAGTTCTACCTGGGCTTCGAATAACTCATGCAAGGTCTTATCTTTCGGATAGGCTTTTTCTGTGGCGTTCCAATCGATGAGCAAGGTTTGTTTTTCAGCTGCTGATAACAGTTCTAAATAACCGACTCCTTGTTCTGGTTGATTCACTATACTGTCTAATAAAATCTTCCAGTGTTCTGCCATCCTTGCAATACTCTCGCTCTTGAAAAGACTGGTATTGTATTCAAAAGCTGCTTTCAAAGATCCATGCTCATTTAACAAGTTTAAAGTCAAATCAAATTTAGCCGTATCATTAGTAAAAGGCTCTACTCTTGCTTTGACTGAGTTAAAATCAAAAACGGCATCGGGACGATCTTGAAACACAAACATTACTTGAAACAGGGGATGATGGCTTAAGCTGCGTTCTATTTTAAGGGTTTCAATCAATTTTTCAAAAGGCAGATCTTGATGATCGTAAGCTGCCAAGGCCGTATCGCGAATTTGCTCTAGAAAATCTTTAAAACTTAAATCCGCGGATATCCGACCTCGTATGGCTAACGTGTTTACAAAAAAACCAATGATGTTTTCAAGTTCTGCGTGATTGCGATTTGCAATGGGTGTGCCCACAACGATGTCTTCCTGACTGGAATAGCGATAGAGTAAAACTTGGAAAGCCGCCATCAGCACCATAAATAAGCTGGCTTGATGTTCGGCGCCTAATTTTTTTAAGGCCCCCTTAAGCTCAGCCGGTATTTCAAATTCATATACCCCGCCCTCATGTTTTTCGACTGCAGGACGTGGATAATCCAAAGGCAATTCGATACAAATGGGCGGTTCTGCCAGCTGTGCTTGCCAATAATTCAGCTGTGTTTCTAAACGGTCTTCCTGTAAATATTGAGCTTGCCAATTCGCAAAATCGGCGTATTGGATAGGCAGTTTAGGTAAATTTAAAGCTTCATTACTGGCATAATGATTGTATAAAGCACTGAGTTCATCAACCATAATATCGACTGATAATCCATCGACAATGATATGATGTACATTGATGAGAAAAACAAATTCTTGTTTCTTCATTTGAATCAATTGCGCACGGATCAGTGGGCCAGCACTCAAGTTAAAAACATGTTTGGCTTCTTGGCGAATCATTCCTTGCAGCGTAGATTCAATGTTTTTTGAATCATTCGACAAATCAGTCATCGATAACTGAATCTCTAGTTTAGGCAGAACAATTTGCTGACCCTCGCCATGGAAGGTCTGTATTAAGGTCCTTAAAGACTCCTGCCTTGCGATTAAAGCGTTCAAAGCCTGTTCTAAAGCCACTACATTTAAGAATCCTTGTAATCGATAGGCAGCGACAATATTGTAGAAATAACTTTCGGGTTCATATTGATCGATAAACCACAAACGTTTTTGGGCAAAAGACAAGGTTTTTCTTTGCTCAGCTAAGACGGCCACCAGATGAGGTCTATTATTAAGCGAATCATGAGTTTCAATGTATTGTACTAAATCAGCTACTGTGGAATGTTTAAAAAAATATTGAAAAGGGATATCGATTTGATGTTTTTGCTGTACTGTTGAAATCACCTGAGTCGCTAATAACGAATGCCCGCCCCATTCAAAAAAGTTTGTTTCAAGCCCAATATGTTCATTTTTCAAAACCGAAGAAAAAACTTCTGCAATACTGCGTTCTACCTCTGTTTTAGCCGCTGTACTCTTAAAATTTGAAGGTTCGAAAATAGGCATCGGTAAAGCGGCTCTATCCACTTTACCGTTCAAAGTTAAAGGAAACTCATAAATAAACACAAAGGCACTGGGGATCATATAAGAAGGCAGTTTATCTTTTAAGAAATCACGAACTTTAGCACTGTCTAGCTCACAGTTTTCATTCACCTTTAAATAGGCCAACAGCTGTTTAGAACCCGGGGGTTTTTCGTGAACCAAGACTATCCCTTCCTGGATCTCAGGATGAGTCACAAGACAATGTTCAATTTCTTCTAATTCTATGCGATACCCCCTCAATTTCACTTGGTGATCGCTGCGTCCAATATAATCAATACTACCATCTGAAAAGTAACGTGCTAAATCTCCTGTTCTATAAAAAAGCTCCCCTTCTTTTTCAGCATAGGGGTTTTTGAGAAATTTTTCCGCTGTTAATTCCGGACGGTTCAAGTACCCTTGAGCCAAACCTGCGCTACTGATGTAAAGCTCTCCTATCACGCCAATAGGAACAAGCTGTTGTTGGGGATCTAAAATATAAATCTGAGTATTATCAATGGGCTTGCCAATGCTTAGCTTTTTATAATTTTGATTTTCCCCATAATCCGAAGAATGGCCTTTATAGATCAAACCACAACTGGCATCTACAGTAGTTTCGGTAGGACCGTAACTATTCCAAACGTCAAAAGGTAAATCATGCTCAATCAGGGCGGATATTTTTTCACCTCCTATTTTTAACACCCTTAAAGAAACATCATCTTGCCATTCTAATGTGAACAATAATTCTGAAACAGCAGTAGGAATATCAGCCAGGGTAATTTTCTGTTGAATTAAAAATTCTTGCAACCGTACGGGAGAAAATCGGAGCTCTTCGGGTACAATATAGAGGCTGGCACCCTGGATTAAAAAAGACCAGACTTCAGAAACAAATACATCGAATGCAGGACTGGAAAATTGGATGGTTCTATCCAGAGCGGTGATCTGAAAAAATTGGCTATTCCAATTCACCAAATTGCTCAAACCCTGATGCTTTAAGAGCACGCCTTTGGGTTTACCCGTGGTTCCCGAGGTATAAATGATATAGGCTAAATCTTGGATATTAATCGGTTCGTCCAGATTATCTTTAGATTGCTTATCCAGCTCAGAGCTCAAGCAGTCTAAAGATAAAATTGAAATCTTGCTTTCTGGACAATCTTCTTTAAAGGCTTGCATCGAAAGGCAATAATCAGCCTTGGCATCTTCTAAAATAAATTTTACTCTTTGCCTGGGATATTGAGTGGAAATAGGAATGTAAACAGCGCCTAGTTTAAACAGCGCAATCATGGCGATGATGATTTGAGGCGAGCGGTCCATAAATACAGCAATAGGAGAGCCTATTTTGACTCCCTGTTTTTGCAAATAATGTGCCAGTTGATTAGCCTGTGCATTGAGTGTTTGATAGCTCATCACTTCATTTTCAAAAACCAAAGCATTGGCTTTAGGCGATAATGCCGCTTGTTTTTCAAAAAGAGTATGGACACATATTTTAGGATATTCTCTTTCAGTTCTATTCCAGTCTAAAATTTCATTTTTTTCTTGCTCACTCAGCATCGACATTTTTGAAATTATGGTTTCCGGTTCGACCAATACCGCTTTCATGAGTTCTGCAAAATGTCCGGCCATGCGTTGAATCGTCTGCGGATAAAACAAATCTGTTGCATACTGAAAAACACATTCAAATCCTTCTTTGCTTTCAACGATCTCTAAAGACAATTCTAGAGCTGAAAATTTGCATTCATTCAAGGGTGTACTTTCGCTGGAAAATGAAAATAGTATTTGTGTGAGCGGCAAGCGATTATGATTCAGTTCAAGGTTCAAAGCTTTCAATAAGTCTTGCAGAAGAATAGGCCTATGCTTAAACATCTGCGTTCTTTCATGTGCCATTTGTTTAAGGTATTTTGCAAAAACTTCCTGCCCTGAGATATGCGTGGCTGCAGGTAATAGATTGACGAAAATAGCCGGCATAGTCTTGACATCCTGGATGCTTTGCCCGAGATCAGGTATACCGATAATGAAATTCTCTTGTGCTGTATATCTAAACAGCAACACTTGAAAGACTCCTTGCAAACCCAGCTGCAAGCTGATTTGCTCTTGTTGGCACCATTGCTTAAAAGCCCCTGCCTTTCCCGCAGGGATCAAATGTTTATATTGCGCTGTCTGATAAGAGGGCATTGCAGGGTGCGGTTTATCTTGTGGCAAATGCAAAGCTATCGTTTTATCTTGTAATTGTTTAACCCAAAAGGCCCGATCTTTCTTTGATGATCTATGCACTGGATCGGATCTCTGGATATCAGAACCTTTCAGTTCTGGGGTCTTCCCATTAAGAGCCCCCTGGTAAATCAAACCGAATTCTTTAACCATTAAATTTAAAGCCTGTGAATCCCCCAGCAAAGGATGAAAAACAAATAATAACTCAGGTTTATTCTGTTGAGTTTGTAATAACGAAACCGAAAACAAAGGCCCTTGAGTTAAATCAAAAGATTGTGCTTGTTGCTCTTGAATAAATTGTATTGTTTCATAAGCCTGCAGATCAGGGTCACTTTTCCCCGTTTTTGCGATCTTAAGCTTCACTTTGATTTGAGGCTTTATTTTAATCCTGAGCTCTAGACCTTCTTGCACAAGATGCATTTTCAAAACTTTATGCCTATTTGCCCAAAGTTGCAAAGACTGATCCAGTAAACCATGATTTAAGCTTTCTTTAAGAATATAAAATCGCGATGGATTCCCTATGCCTTTAGAATAATAGGCTTTACTTAGGAAGATAATATTATCTTGTAAAACAGAAGGCTGCCTCGCAGGATCAGCTAAAATAAATTTTTCAGCCGATCCTTTTCGATGTCTTTGTTCTTTCATGCAAACCTCTCTTAGTCTATTTTTATTTGGGGAGAAATTCTTTGTATTTTAAATATAGCAGCTGTAGATAAAAACAAATGAATACCGAAAAAATTAAGTCCAATACTAATGTTAGGGAAATCTTAACTACTCCCTCCACTGGCATTCTGCAGTACTGCCCGAGGAAAATGAAAATTCTCCTAACAAACAGATCGCAAGAAGGGTTGCATATCGAAGATGAGCACTCAAGAGCAAACCTTGTATCCGAGCAGTTTATTTGTTATAATCAAGCACAATAATAAATCGGCTAATTTTAATTAGCCCAGTTCATCGTCAGAGAAGGTAAAAACCATGAGTGCATCTTCCCATGCTCCTGAATTAAAGCTTTATCGTCCCAATAAAAATAATGATCCTGTTTATATTGTAGTACCGACAAAAGCATCTATAGAACTCTCTCCTAATGATTTTTTGAATGCCGATAAGCCTTATTGGCAATTGGCTATTTCTGCGCTTCCCAGCAATGATAATCTTAATTTAGCCTATCAGGCTCTCGAAACCCTAAATCAAACTTTTCAACCCCCTTTATCGATCCAGCTACTGGCTCCGGCCTATGTGCCCAAGAATTCTGTCGCAGAAACTGAACAGAACTCAAAAGCTATGAAGAGCTCATCTGAAGAAAACCATTCCCTATTGGAAATAAAATTCTCATTAAATGAAATTTTCACACCTCAGGCTGGACAAGAAATTTTAATTGCGATTAAACCCGAAGAAAATTGGTCTGCCGATGTGCTTAAAAACACTCTCCTTGAATTATGGCGAACCTTGCTCAAGGCCGGAGTTGCTTTCAATTATAGAAGACCCTTAAAGGGCAAAGAAATTCCCAGTGATAGCGATATTCTGAGTCCTTTCTCTTATCAACTTCGACCCGTTGATAGCGATGATCACCCTATTGCCAACCCTTTTGTGAAAATTTATTTTTCACATGATGATCTTCGAAACACTGGGATAAGTCATTTTAAGCGTACTCTTCATCCTTCCATTGAGCACAGTTCACGCCTCATCCAGGCCGCCAGCGCTTGGTTTGAAGAAAAATTAATACAGCTCCAAGAAGAAAATCCGAATATTGCAACCCGTTCCGATAGAGAACGAGCAGAGTCTGATAAAAGTAATCCTAAGATTGATTATCAAGCATTGCATACGTTGGCATCCAAACAATTATTTTCTTCTTCACAACTCATTAAAAATTATTTAGCCGCTTTCACGTATCATGAGGATGCAGCTTATTTTTGTGTTCGTTTACAAGCCGAGTTGCAGTTGCAGGAAACATTAAGAACTCAGACACGTAGTTTAAGGGTTTCAGCTCGAGTGTCAGCGCTTAATACCTCCGAAATATTAGATTTATATCCTAGCTTTGTTAAAATCTGGAATAATGAAACATTCAGCACTGATTTTCAAAGAACCCGTGCTTTATTAGTCCATTATGCCGGCGAACCAGAGACTTCTTCTCAATCTCCAGCAGCTGAGAGCTCTTCCTGGACGGCGGCTATTTCCTCTTTTGCCGCCGATTTATCTTCATTTCTTTCTGCATCAGTAAACGCTCTCACGAAAAATCATATTGGACCTGTTCACGCGATTTTAAAAAAAATGGATAAGGGTGATATTCACACTGTATTAGGCGTTTTACAGGCTTTGTCCGGCATTGATAAATCTCCAGCAGGAGAATTGGATCAGATCACTCAATTGATTACAGCCAAAACTTCTGAAACCTTAGGAAAAATGCAAGCATCGCAAAGATCTATTCTACCAGCTGCTAGTTCATCTTCATCTGCTCCAAGATCAATACCTTCACAAAAAAAGAGACCTGAAGATCTCAGCTCTTCTTTTCCAAGAACAGCATTTCCTTCATCGCAACAATCCGCTCAATCAGGTGCTAGCTCCAGCCTTTTTAGGTTACCCCCTTCTGCTGGTGCATCTTCATCTGTTTCTTCATCACAAGAAACTGCCTCCAAAGATCCCAGCCCTTTTAAGGGCTCTTTTTCATAAAGCAAAAGTATGAGATAATTCGCTTTCAGAAAATAGTCGCTAAGGAATAAATATAAAATGGGCAAACGCACCGAGCTATACGAGCAGCATCTGGCTATGGGCGCTAAGATGGTCGATTTCGCTGGCTTTGATATGCCATTACATTATGGCTCACAATTGGAAGAGCATCATCAGGTCCGCCAAGCGGCAGGGCTCTTTGATGTCTCTCATATGGTGGTGGTGGATATTTTAGGCACGGGTGCCCGCGAATATCTACGTTATATTTTAGCCAATGATGTCGATAAAATGCAGCATCGCGGCAAGGCTTTATACAGTTGCATGCTAAACGATCAGGGCGGCATCATCGATGATCTCATCGTTTATTTTTTAGAACCCGAACATTATCGCATTGTTTTAAATGCCGGCACGGCTGCTAAAGATTTGGCCTGGATGGAATCGCAAGTCAATCATTTTGCCTTAGGTCTACATCGTCGCGATGATTTAAGCATTCTTGCCGCTCAAGGCCCCAAAAGCCCGGCTCTATTAAATGTCTTGGATCAGCCCCTATTCACCGATGCTGTACAAACGATTAAACGCTTTGAATGCTTAGACAACGAAAATTTCTTTATCGCACGCACGGGTTACACCGGTGAAGATGGCTTTGAGCTGATTGTTCGTAACACTGAAGTCGTGCAATGGTGGCAGCAATTATGCGCTCTGGGTTTTAAACCCTGCGGCCTAGGCGCTCGCGATACTCTGCGTTTGGAAGCCGGTTATAATCTCTACGGCCAAGATATGGACGAAACCACTTCGCCCTGGTGTTCTAATTTAGCTTGGACGGTGGCTTTAAAACCGGAGAATCGTTTGTTCATCGGTAAACAAGCCTTATTGACGGAAAAAGATCGGGGCGTGAATACCGCTCTCGTCGGTTTAATACTAGAAACCAAGGGCGTTTTACGCAGTCATCAGCGAGTCTTCCTAGCCGATGGCCGTGAAGGGATGACCACCAGCGGATCCTTTTCACCGAGCCTAGGGAAAGCCATTGCCCTAGCGCGTATCCCTAAAACAGAAGACTCTCATTGCCAAGTCGAGATCCGTGACCAGCGTTATCCCGCAAGCATCGTCAAGCCTCCGTTTATTTCACCTAACCCTCTGAACTAATCTATTTTAAGGAAAGCTTTTTATGAAACCCTTACCCCAGAATTTAAAATACAGCACCACTCATGAATGGGTGAGAATTGACAATGAGATCGCCACGGTAGGCATCAGCGATCACGCTCAAGCCTTATTAGGTGATGTGGTGTTTGTTGAATTGCCAGAAATAGGTAAAACGCTCAGTTCCGGTGATGAAATTGCCGTCGTTGAATCCGTCAAGGCCGCGGCTGATGTTTACAGCCCTGTGCCGGGCCAAGTCACTGCGGTAAATCCCAAGCTACAAGACAGCCCAGAGCTGATCAATCAAGACCCCTATGATCAAGGTTGGTTATTCCAAATTCGTCTACAAGGCGATTTACCTTTCACTTTATTGTCTGCAGAGGATTATCAAGCTCTGTTAGACGCTGAATAATTTATTTTTCGCGAGGTTATGCTATGCCTTTTATTCCGCATACGGATGAAGATTTGGCGCAAATGTTGGCCGTCATCGGCGCACCCAATATCGAAGCGCTGTTTGATGAGATCCCTAAAGATCTACGCATTCAGGGTTTACCGGACATTGCTTCGGGCTTAACCGAAATGGAAATGACCCGAGAAATGAAACAACGCGCGGCACAAGACACCGTGCTGGCTTGTTTTTTGGGAGCTGGGGCTTATGAACACCATATTCCCGCAGCTGTTTGGCAACTGGCCAGCCGTGGAGAGTTTCTAACAGCGTACACGCCTTATCAAGCTGAAGCCAGTCAAGGCACTTTACAATTACTCTATGAATATCAAACCATGATGGCTAGCCTCATGGGTTTAGAGGTTTCCAATGCGTCTTTATATGATGGCGCTTCTGCTTTAGCGGAAGCCGTGTTAATGGCAGTGCGTGCTAATCCAAAGCTCTCTGCCAGACGTATTTTATTACCCGCTAATCTGCATCCGCATTATCGTAAGACGGTTGAAACTTTAGTCTTGCCACAGGGATTGCAACTGGACATTTTGCCCATCAATGAACACAGTGGAACCCTAGATTTAGCGATTCTCAAAACAGAACAAGAAGATTTAGCGGCACTTGTGATTGCTCAGCCTAATTTTTATGGCGGTATCGAAGAAGTCGATGCCTTATGTGATTGGGCACAAGCACAGGGTGCCCTCGTCATTGCCGTGGTCAATCCTACTGCCATGGCCTTACTCAAAGAGCCTGGAGCCTGGGGAAAAAATGGCGCCGATATTGCCTGTGGTGAAGGACAAGCTTTAGGTGTTCCCTTAGCGGGCGGGGGGCCTTATTTTGGCTTTCTCTGCACTAAAATGGCTTATGTGCGGCAAATGCCGGGACGCTTGGTGGGCAGAACCGTGGATCAAATCGGCAATACCGGATTTAGTCTCACTTTACAAGCACGAGAACAACATATTCGCCGCTCCAAAGCCACTTCGAATATTTGCACCAATCAGGGTTTAGCCGTCACGGCCGCAACGATTTATATGAGTTTGCTGGGAGCGACAGGCCTTGCCGATGTCGCCAAAGCTTCTCATGCCAAAGCCCAGCAATTGGCAGCAGCACTCATTAAACTCCCGGGTGTCAGCCTAGGTTTCAAAGCGCCTTTTTTCCATGAATTTGTGCTTAAGCTGCCTTGCCCTGCTGCAAGCCTCATTAAAGCTTTATTGGCTCAAGATATTTTGGCCGGTTTTGATTTGGGTTTAGTCTCAGAACAATTTAAGAATGCTGTGTTGATTTGTGTCACTGAAACTAAAAATAATGCCGACATAACAGCTTATGTTGCTGCTGTTGAAAGTGCACTGTCTTCTATTTCCATTGAGGAGACTTCTCATGCTCATATTTGAAATCAGTGCTCGCAACCGCCGAGCCGCTGTACAAGCCCCTCGCCCTATTGCCACGCCTAAAGATATTCCTCAGCATCTGCTCAGAACTTCTCGGCCTTTATTACCCGAAGTTTCTGAATTGCAAACCGTGCGTCATTATACGCAATTGTCACAGAAAAATTTTTCAATCGATACGCAATTTTATCCCTTGGGATCTTGTACCATGAAATACAATCCGCGCGGAGTGCATGCTCTGGCAAGCTTAGAAGGGTTTATTTCACACCATCCTTTAACGCCCGAAGCCCATAGTCAAGGTTATTTAAAATCTGCTTATGAATTACAAGATATTTTAGCGCACGTCACGGGCTTAAATGCTGTTTCTTTAGCGCCCATGGCCGGCGCCCAAGGAGAATTTGCGGGTGTGGCCATGATCCGCGCTTATCATTTAGCACGGGGTGATACCGCCCGCACCGAATTTCTAGTGCCCGATGCCGCCCATGGCACCAATCCTGCCACCGCAGTGATGTGTGGTTTTAAAGTCAAAGAAATTCCCACCGATAAAAATGGCGATGTGGATTTAGACGCTTTAAAACAAGCGGTAGGCCCACACACTGCCGGAATTATGTTAACCAATCCTTCGACTCTAGGTGTATTTGAACGACAAATTCGAACGATTGCCAAAACAGTGCATGAGGCCGGCGGCTTGCTGTATTATGATGGCGCTAATTTAAATGCGATTTTAGGCAAGACGCGTCCGGGAGATATGGGGTTTGATGTAATGCACATTAACCTGCATAAAACGTTTGCCACCCCTCATGGCGGTGGCGGCCCGGGTTCAGGCCCCGTGGCAGCCAATGATCGTCTAAAGCCTTTTTTACCGATCCCCAGAGTGGCTTTTGAAAATCAAACGTATCGTTGGTTAACTGAAAAGGATTGCCCCCAGAGCATTGGCCGCTTATCTGCTTTTGTCGGCAATGCTGGCATTATTTTACGCGCCAGTATTTACGCGCGTTTATTAGGACGCGAAGGCCTGTGCCGAGTCGCGGAATACGCCACTTTAAACGCCAATTATCTGATGGTTCGTTTGCAAAAAGCAGGTTTTACCCTTGCTTTTCCCACACGACGCGCCAGCCATGAATTTATCATCACCTTTAAACAAGAGGCAAAAACCTTAGGCATTACCGCCAAAGACATCGCTAAACGCCTTTTGGATTATGGCATGCACGCGCCCACCACCTATTTTCCGCTCTTGGTCGCTGAATGTTTCTTGATTGAACCCACCGAAACGGAATCTAAAGAAGAATTGGATCGCTTTGTCGATGCTTTAATTGCTATTCTAGAAGAGGCTAAGACCAGCCCCGAACTTTTAAAACAAGCCCCTCATACGCTTCCTGTACGACGTTTGGATGATTTAAAAGCGGCCAAAGATTTGGATCTGCGCTGGCAGGGGACGATTGCTTAAATCAAGCTAAGACCTTCTTTGCGCAGTATTCTGCAGTACTGTCCGGGGAAGCTCAATACTCCCCTCCCCCAGTATTCTGGGGGAGGGGTTGGGGGAGAAGGCGTTAAAATAGGCTCATCGACTTTAAAAACCCTCATTATTTCCCCTACACCCACAAATAACCGAGTAAAATTTCGTTAAATCGATTGACAAATCCACAATCCATGTATTAAGCTTTACTTAAGCGATTTTTTTTTCAGGAGAGTCTAATCGCTTTAAGGAAAAGGATAACTTAACTCTTAATGTCTGGAGTACTATCATGCCACAACTTGAAAGTTCAGAGCCCTGGGATTATGAAGCGTTTCGAAAAAAAGCCATCCATCCAGGAAAAGAAGCGCCTTTAACTTTAACTCAATCTATTGATCAGTTTAGCTCTCTCTTGTCCGAGTTAGAAAACAATAAAATTAAAGCTCCTGCTATCAGTTATCTGACCTATCTATTGAACTTAGAAGAAGGCTTTTTCGGAGATCCTAGAAATTTAGAGTTTTACACCTATGCACGTGAAAAATTAGAAAATCCCGCCTTATCTTTCCATGCAGACTCTCCCAAGCCTATTGTTCTTTCGATGGAACACAAATTAAGCAGAACACCTCAAGTCATAGAACCTCTCAATGCAGTTTCTTCTTTGTTAAGCTGCGCACAAAATAGGGTTACAAAACTGGAAGAAACTCAGAAAACAGCTAAAGTCTTAAGCGTTTCGTTGACAGATTTTGAATCTAAACCTCAAGATTTAACACTCAAAAATCTTGATGAGCTTAATGCATTCAATAATAAACTGACACTTCTCAGAAATCATGCTAAAGCGGTGAAAGCCAAAACTGATCTAACACAAGAAACTTTCGATGATGCTGAATTGGAGCTATCTTCGAAACCACCTCGATTGAGTTTTGTATCCAGTGTTTTAGACCGCTTAGGAGTCAGTATTTTCGGCCGTGGTCGAAAAGAACGAGAGGAATATGAAAAAATCAATCAAGAAATGCAAGTCAGCCGACAAAAACTTGCAGATCAAAAACCCAAAATTCAGGCTGCAATGACCCAACTGTCTGAATCTTGCGACAAGATTCTTGAAAAACTTCAGCATCATCAACTTCTATTGAATGCAGAAATAACAAAACGAGAAAAGGTCCCATCAGCCTCTGCCAAGACTCAGGTCAATCCGGAGCAACTTCGATCGGTGTTGATGAGTATTGTCATACGATTAGGGGCTGGAGATCTAGGCAACATCACAGGAGGCGAAAAATTTGTAGTTGACCTTACAGAATTGAAGTTTTATCTAGACGGCGATAAAGAAGATCATCTTCAAAAAGTGTTGGGTGTCGAAAAAATCCCCGTCACTGCATCCAATACCTTTGCCGGGGTGTATCAATCTCTGAAAAAAATCGGTCATCGCTTACACGAAGATGCGGTCATAAGCCAGCTCAGTGGACACATCTACGGATTGTTTAAATTTAAAGTAGAAAGCCCTGCTTTAACTACAAGTTCAGACATGATTGACGAATATAAAAATCAATGTCTTGTTTTTGAGAGTTTAGGTGTTGAGCCAATCAGTCCAACAATCAGTCCAAGAAGATAGCTGCTGTAACCTTCTCCCCCAACCCCTCTCCCAGAATACTGGGCGAGGGGGGCTCAGAAGCTTTCTTCGAACGGTACTGCAGAATACCGGGCGAGGGGAAACTCATTAAACTCCAAGCCCTCGCTGTCTTAAAACCTCATACAAGCAAACGCCCGTAGCGACAGAAACATTGAGGCTAGACACTTGGCCTAACATCGGCAAAGACACTAAATGATCGCAGCGTTCACGGGTTAAGCGTCGTAAGCCCTGGCCTTCTGCGCCTAATACTAAACCCAAGGGTCCGCGTAAATCATTGGCATACAAAGAAGTGCTGGCTTCTGCGCTTAAACCATAAAGCCAAACCCCCGCCTCTTTTAAATTCTGCAAACAGCGCGCTAAATTAGCGACTGTAATAAAAGGCACCGTTTCTGCAGCTCCTGAAGCGACTTTGCGAACGGTGGGCGTTAAACCCACAGCATTGTCTTTGGCCGCAATCACAGCGGTGATCCCCGCCGCATCGGCCGTCCGTAAACAAGCGCCTAGATTATGTGGATCTTGCACACCATCCAAAATTAAAATAAAAGGCGTCTTTGCGGCCGCCAACAATTCCGGCAGATCGTCTTCGCTGTAAGTTTTAGCTGCTTCGTCGTAAACCGCGACCCAGCCTTGATGATTGCCACCATCGGCTAAATGATCCAAAGCCTCAGCATCGACAATTTGCAAGCGCAACTGACAATCGATGGATTTCAAATACTCATTGATTTTAGGGGCTTTGCCGGCATTACTGTACAGCGCCTGCGGCAAGCGCCCTTGCTCCAGGGCTGTTTTAACGCTGTGTTGACCGTAAACAATCTCTGTCATGATTCTGCTCTCTTCTTCGGCCGTCTTCTCTTGTCCGGCGCTGCTGCTTTAGTTTTAGCTTTGGCCGGAGTTTGCACTTCTACTTTTTTAGCTTTGCCCTGTCTAGCATGCTTTTCTTTTTTCGAAGGCTTTTTCCCTATCTTTTTAGCATTTTCCTGGATCAAATCAAATTCAATCTTGCGCTGATTCATATCCACACGCTGCACAACAATACGCACAGTATCACCTAGCGTATAGCGCATATGTGTGGCCTCACCCACCAACTGATGTCTTAACGCATCATAGCGATAATAATCATTTTTAAGCGAAGTGACATGCACCAAACCTTCCACAAATTCATCTTTCAAAGCAATGAACAGGCCAAAAGAAGTGACGCTGGTTACAGTACCATCGTATTCTGTTCCAACACGACTAGACATATACTCGCATTTCAACCAATCCACGACATCACGCGTGGCATCATCGGCACGTCTTTCTGTGGAAGAACAATGTTCACCCAAAGATTGCAATTCGCTGGGTTTATAGCGAAAACTGTTAGGCCGTTTTTTCTGAATAATATGCCGTATCGCCCGATGCACCAATAAATCAGGATAGCGACGTATCGGGGACGTAAAATGTGTATAAGCTTCATAGGCTAAACCAAAATGTCCGCAGTTTTCGCCTTGATACACTGCTTGACTCAAAGAGCGCAGTAATAAAGTTTGTAACATAGCCACATCGGAACGCGCTTGGATCTGCGTCATTAATCGCGCGTAATCTTTAGGTTTAGGCTTTAGCCCGCCTTTAAGCAACAATCCTTTTTCGCTCAGCAATTGCCGTAAAGCATCTAATTTATCCGAATTAGGGCCTTCATGCACGCGAAATAATCCTGGCATTTTATGCTTTAATAAAAAATCAGCCGCTGAAACATTGGCCAATAACATGCATTCTTCAATCAAACGATGCGCATCATTACGATAGCGCGCAATGATTTTTTCAATCTTGCCGTCGGCATTAAATACGATCTGCGCTTCAGGCATTTCAAAATCAATCGCCCCTCGTTTTTGTCGTGCTTTAGCTAAAACCTGATAGATCTCATATAAATGATCCAGAGGTTCTAATAAAGATTTATATTGTTTCTTCAGTGTCTCATCTTGATCCACTAAAATTTTAGCCACTTCTTCATAGGTTAAACGCGCTTTAGAATGCATCAAACCTTCATAGAAACGATAACGCCCTACTTCCCCTTCTGCATTCACCGACATTTCACAGACCAAACATAAGCGATCGACTTTAGGTTTTAAAGAACATAAACCATTGGATAAAACTTCTGGCAGCATGGGCAGTACACGCCCAGGAAAATAAACAGAATTACCGCGTTTAGCCGCTTCTTCATCCAAAGCGCTATCGGGTTTAACATAATGTGACACATCGGCAATGGCCACCGATAAAACCCAACCTTTAGCGGTTTTTTTACAAAATACCGCATCGTCAAAATCTTTGGCGTCTTCACCATCAATGGTTACAAAGGGCAAATCGCGTAAATCAACGCGTTCTTCTTTATCTTTAGTTTGTACGCGTTCTTTAAACCGCGCGGCTTCTTTTTCCACATCTTCTGGCCAATCAAAAGATAACCCATGTGCTCGAGTGGCAATTTCTATCTCCATGCCTGAAGACATGGCCTCTCCTAAAATGCTTTTGACTCGACCCAAAGGATAAACACGACGATGTGTGGGCGTGATCAATTCTATGGTCACAATTTGCCCGGGCTTAGCGCCACCGGCATCTTCGGGTAAAATAATAATATCTTGATAAATGGTGCGATTTTCAGGAACCACTAGCCCCACACCCTCTTCAATTAAATATTGTCCGACGATTTGCAAGGTATTGCGTTCTAAGACTTCGACAATATTGGCAATTTTACGGCCTCGTCGATCTTCGCCCACCACACGCACCAACACTTTATCGCCATGAAAAATATTACGCATTTCTCTTTCTGGCAAGAAAAGATCCGGCATGCTTTTATCGACAATGACAAAACCAAAACCATCCCGATGGGCCACCACCTGCCCTTTCAATAAAGAAAGTTTATCGACTAGAGCGTATTCTTGTTTGCGATTAAATAAGAGTTGACCATCACGCACCATGGCGCGCAAGCGTCGACGCAGTGCTTCCTGCTGATCAGCAGTTTCCATCGAAAAAGCTTCTTCCAAACGCTCTTTCTCTAAAGGAGTACCCGCATGCTCTAGATAATCCATAATGTATTCACGACTGGGGATGGGAAACTCATATTTCTCAGCCTCGCGTGCTTGATGAGGATCTTTTTTCTTGAATTTTCGGCTCACTTTGACTCCGGTAAACTATAAATTTATAATGGCACTTTAGGGCTTGTTGACAATTCATTTGCCGGCTGCAAAATTAAGTAGAAGCTGTGCAAATGAAATATCAACAGGCCCTATTGTACCTCAACTGACAAAAGGATCTAACATGTTTAAACGAACTTTCTTCGTATTAGGGGCCTTAGCCCTTAGCTTATCCGCCTGCCAACCCAGTTCTGACCCTAGCCAGTATAATGGCAGCAATGCTGCTCGTCAGAAAAACTGTGATCAGATTTTATCACAATTGGGCGTCAGTGGCGATGAGGTATTGAGCCCAGAAGTCGGAACAACCCCTGAACGTAAACGTTTGGTCGGATTATACAGTGCTTATGGCTGTGATAAGTAGTCTAGGCAGGTGACTCAAACTCTTCTGCCTCAGATTCGATGGGAAATTGCGCTTCTTTCAAATATTAAGGTTTAGGGGAGAGCCAGCATTCCTAACCCTCTCCCCCAACCCCTCTCCCGGAGTACCGGGAGAGGGGAGCTTTCACTCACCCTTAAATTACTACGCGCTTTCGGCGACTGCAGCTACAGCAGCTTTTACTTTACGTCCACGACGAACAGCGGATTTAGGCTTTGCAGCCGCTTTAACCTTAGAAACGCGGGCTGTTTTAGCCGTTGCTTTTTTAGCCGTGGTTTTTTTACCGGCCGCTGTTTTAGCGACAGCCTTTTCTAAAGCCAAATGTTTCTTCAAGGCCGCTTTAGCTGCTTTCAGTTCTGGCGCCATTGCAAGCAATTCTTTCTTAAGCGTTTGCACCAGCGCTTTTGCTTTCACAAAGCTTGCAGCCACTTTTGTCATTTGGTCTTGACGTGTGGCAGATTTCTTACCGCTGGTTTTAGCTTTAAGGGCTGCTTTCTGTGCTTTAGCTTTTTGCATCGCTTTATCCGCTTTCAGCCATTCAGCTTTAGCTTTGCTCAGTGTTTTCTCGACATTTTTAACACTGTCTTGATGAGCGGCAGTCAGCTTCTGTACCAAAGCATGACATTCAGCTTGCAGAGTATGGATCCCATTTTTCACAGAACCTGTGACATTGGATTTCTTAGCTATTTTTGCTTTCTTAGGCATTTTTAAATTTCTCCTCAGTAAAAATTTGCTGTTGTTAGACAACAGCGGTTAGTGCATGTGTAAACAAGAGCGCATATTGTGCAATAAATAATATCTCTTTGCAAGCATTTTTGAATATTTTTTCATGCTTTTTACCATAAAGTGCAAAAATAAACGTTTATTGAAAAGAAAAAATCACTCTCTTGTGATTTTAGCTGGAGTTTATTTTGTAGCAGGCTGATTTCGCAATCGCGAATAATAGCGTATAATCTAAAATGTAACTACACACTTCCTCAGGGAGGGTACGACAAAGCACAGATTTGGATGCAGGTTACACGCAAAATTGAGCGAAAAAAGCGGAGTTAACAATGACGTTAATGAGCATTTTTTTGATGGGTTTTGCGTGTAAGATGCGCCAAATATGGGCTTTTCTGGAAAAGAGGCACGAGTAGTTCTCATGGCTATTTATGATGACAGGGATACTAATGAAACAGATTATTCTACGCATTGCCACTCGCAAAAGTGCCTTAGCCTTATGGCAAGCCCATTGGGTCGCTGCACGCTTACAAGAGCATCATCCGCATTTAAAATTTGAATTCCTAGCTTTGGTCACCAGCGGCGATAAACAATTGAAACATCCTTTAAATAAAGTAGGCGGTAAGGGCCTGTTTACCAAAGAATTAGAAGAGGCTTTATTACAGAATAAAGCAGATATTGCCGTACATTCAATGAAAGATGTTCCCTTGAGTTTTCCTGAAGATCTGGGTTTGGGCGCAATCTGTCAACGTGAAAATCCTGCCGATACTCTGCTCATGCACAGTATCGGTGATTGGAAAACACTGCCTCTACACGCGCGCGTGGGAACAGCCAGCCTGCGCCGCCGCTCACAATTATTGGCCTTGCGCCCCGATTTAAACATTATTCCTTTACGGGGTAATCTGCAAACCCGCTGTAAAAAACTTGAAGAAAAAGAATATGAGGCCATTATTTTAGCGGCCGCGGGTCTGGAAAGACTTCAGATTCATCAGTATCCACAGTATGTTTTTTCTCCTGAGGAAATGTTGCCTGCGATTGGTCAAGGCGCTTTAGGCATCGAATGTCGTTTAAGCGATGCTGGAACTTTAGCTTTATTAGAACCCTTAGATCATCTTGAAACCAGCGATTGTATCCAGGCAGAACGTAGCATGAATGCCGCTTTAAATGGCGGCTGTCAAATTCCCATTGCCGGTTTTGCTGAATTAAACAGTGAAATCCTCACGCTCAAAGGATTAGTCGCTGATGTTCACGGACACACTTTACTTAAACATCAACAGAGCGCTCATAAAAGCCAGGCTCTGGTCTTAGGCCAACAGGTTGCTCACGCTTTGTTAGCACAGGGTGCTGAAGATTTGCTCGAGCAAGCACGTCGCTATGAACTCTAATGCAAAATGGCAGATCATCATCACTCGCCCAATCAACACCGCACAGGGGCTAAAACAGCGATTAGAATCTCAGGGGTTTGCTGTCATTGTCTATCCCTGTTTAGAAATTGTAGCAAACCCTGAAGGCATTGAGCATTTTCAATCGGATCAGAGTCTATTTGATCTGGCTATTTTTATCAGCCCCAGTGCAGCTCAATACGGCCTCCAATTCAGTGATTTTAAAAGCGAGCGCTGGCAAAAAACTCTGTTTATCGCCCAAGGCCCTGGCACTGTGAAAGTATTAAATGAGGCAGAAATTACGCCCGTCTTATCCCCAGAAAAAGACTACACTTCTGAGAAACTCTTATCTCTAGCCCCTTTGCAACATTGTCGCGATCAAAAAATTGCACTCTTTAAAGGAAAAGCAGGGCGCGGACTTTTGACAACCGTTTTAAAACAGCGAAAAGCCAGAGTCAGCGAATTTGAATTGTATGAACGGCATCCGCCTAAAGTTGTTTTTGAATTGACATCCCTGCTCAATGAAGCTTTAGACTCTCTTTTTGTGGTGAACACTGTTTCAGCCTTAAGTTCTTTAGCCGAATCATTACAGCGTTCCAAACCTCATGGCCCTTCTATTTGGCGTCATTGCCATCTTTTAGTGATCAATGATAAAATGATTGAATTGGCGCAATCATTGGGTCATCGTGGACGCATCCATCGCGCCGAGAATGCCAGCGATGAAGCGATCACCGCACGAATCATTGAGGATTTGAGTTTATGACGAGTAGCTCCGAAACCACCGCAGAAAAGCTGAAAATCACCCCCATTCAATGGATCTCAGTCCTCTTAGCCTGCCTTGCCATCGGGTTAACAGGGATCACTCTGGGCTATTTTTACACCCACACCAGTACTTGGCAGGCCTCTTTTTTAGCCAACACTCAATCGCAATCCCTCTTGGAAAAAAAGCTAAAGCATCAGGATCGAACTTTAAATACTGTATCAGCGCAAATGGCAGAAACACAGATCAAACTCAACGCTTTAAACAATCGCTTTATTGATCTGCAAGGCGTACTGCAAAATCAAGCCAACCACCCATCGCTTGCGCATGCCCTATTTTTAATACAATTGGCCGAAGACAGTTTATCTTATCAGTTTGATCTGAGCAAAGCCAAAAAGCTATTGCAGCAAGCCTTGGATGAGCTCAATCAAAATGTTAATCCTGATACTCAAGGTTTAATCGCACAATTACAAGAAACTTTAAAGGCCTTAGAAAAAATAAATCCAGTCAACACGGTCAAGCTCATGGATCAACTCTTTGCTTTAGAAGATTCGGTAGAAACTTTACCCTTGACCCAAACACAGGCCGAAGCCGATCCAAAGGTCTCAGCAAATACGGCTCCGCTTTCTTTTTGGCAACGCGCTTTATCACGCTCTTGGCAGGGACTCAAGAATTTAGTCACCATTAAACATTATGGAGAAGACGCGCCTCATTTTGTAACTCCCGATGAACGCGCTTATCTCAATGCCCGTTTATGTCTGTATCTCAATCAAGCGCAATGGGCTGTATTATCACATGATACTGCTTTATTTAAAGATTCTTTAAGCAAAGCCGCGCTTTGGCTCAATACTCAATACGATAATGATACGCCGGCAACGCAGACTATGAAAAATCAAATAGAAAACTTAAGCCAAATCTCCCTGCAATCTGATTTTCCAAATTTATCGCCGCTGATCCAAGAAACTCAAAGCTTGCTGCTGAAACCCCCGCCCTCTCATCCCGAGGAGACCTCTTAAAATGTTGCGTTGGTTTAGTCTGTGCCTGCTCGTTTTGTTTCTGGCTGTTAGCGCTTTAATTTTAAGCGCAGCCCCAGGATATATGGCTTTAACCTATGGACATTGGTCTATTGAAATGCCTTTGTGGTTTGGATTATCACTGATATTATTGCTTTTTTTAAGCTTATACGCTTTATTGCGCTTATTCAATGGCCCTGGCTTTGTACTACGGATCTTTAAAAAATGGCGTCACGAACGCCGCTACGCACTCAGCCATCGCAATACTTTGCAAGGTCTATTGGCTTTGGCGGAAGGCGATTGGAGCAAAGCTGAAAATTTACTGATTAAATCCATTAAATTTAATAAAATGCCTCTGGTGAATTATCTATCGGCCGCCAAAGCTGCGCAAGCTCTGAAGGCCTATGATCGCCGCGATCAATACTTACATTATGCTGAAGACTCCACCCCCGGAGCAAGCATCGCTGTGGGTTTAACGCAAGCAGAATTACAATACCATGATGAACAATGGGAACATTGCTTGGCTAGCTTGCGTCAAATTCAACAACAAGCTCCTCAGCATCATTATTTACTTAAACTATTAAAACAAGTCTATTGTCATTTAGCCGATTGGTCTAGCCTACTGGCTTTGCTGCCTATTTTAAAAAAACAAAAGCTCTTAGATGCCAATCAAGTTCAGCAATGGTCTGAAAAGGCCTATCTAGAATTACTGTTTCAGCATTTGAAAAATGGCGATCTAGAAGCCATCGCTTTATTTTGGCAACAATTACCCAAATCTTTACAACGCCAAAAAGCAGCGGTCTTACCTTATGCCTATTTTCTATTGGACAGTCATTTACATGAGAAGGCCGAGGATTTAGTCCGCGAAGCCTTGAAGGCTCATTTTGATCCCAGCTTAATTGAATGCTATGGTTTAATCCACGGTCCTCGTTTGAATAAACAAATGGATTTGGCGCTACAATTGTTAAAACAGCAAGGTGAAGAACCTCATATTCTGCTTTGTCTGGCACAACTGGCCAAAGCGGAGGGGGCTTTATCCCAAGCTAAAAGTTATCTAGAACACAGCTTACATGTTCGACCTTCCGCCAAAGCCTATATTCTCTTAGCTGAACTCTGTTTAGATTTGGGCGATAAAGAAGAGGCCTTGCGTTATTTTCAACAAGCTGCGCTGGATAAAGACGCTCGATAACTCAATACCATTCTGCTTTCAAAATGCCAGGTAAAGTTGAATTTTAACTGAAGCGGTACAGTTTGCGTAGGGGCGATTCGTGAATCGCCCCTACATTTGATAGATCTGCTTCTGAATCTTTTAAAATTCTACCGGGAAGATTTGAAAGATTTAAGATTTCCCCTCTTCCCTTTTGGGTCAAAACACGCTTTAATAGAGGCCAAGCCATTAACCTTCAAACCTAAGGGTAACATCATGACCGAAAATGACGAAAATATGAACAAGTCAAAATTAGCCGATCCAGCTTGGACTGAAAAAACCTTGGAAAAACTCGTGTTTTCCGCTATTCGTGAACAAAGAAATCAGCGACGTTGGAAAATTGCTTTCCGCTGTTTTTATTTAGCGCTGATTATCGGTGTATTTTGGTTTCTTCATTCAGGCGGCGAGGGTAGTTCTTATGAAAAACTCAAGCCCCATACCAGTTTAGTCAATTTGGAAGGTGAGATCTCTGCCAGCAATGCAGCGAATGCCAGCACCGTCATCAATGGCTTAGATGCCGCTTT
This sequence comes from Gammaproteobacteria bacterium, assembly GCA_009885495.1. Classification (GTDB taxonomy): domain Bacteria; phylum Pseudomonadota; class Gammaproteobacteria; order UBA1113; family UBA1113; genus VFKP01. The sequence goes on from VFKP01000069.1 coordinate 22,026, forward strand.
TTCAGATGAAAATACCCAAGGCATTATTTTAAGCATTAACAGTCCTGGGGGCTCGCCAGTCCAATCGGGTGATATTTATGATGAAATCAAACGCCAACGTAAATTACATCCCCAAATTAAACTCTATGCCGTTTGCTCCGACATTTGCGCTTCTGGGGCGTATTATGTTGCTTCTGCGGCCGATGAAATTTATGTGAACTCATCCAGCCTTGTCGGCTCCATTGGCGTTTTAATGGATGGCTTTGGTTTTGTCGGTACGATGGATAAACTCGGTGTAGAGCGCCGCTTGGCCACTGCAGGCAGCCATAAGGGCTTTATGGATCCGTTCTCACCTGAAAAACCAGAAGATAAAATTTATCTGCAAACGATGCTAGACGATCTGCACAATCAATTTATTGCCAAAGTTAAAGCAGGCCGCGGTACACGTTTACACGATGATCCTGATTTATTCTCAGGTTTAATCTGGACGGGCGATCGCTCGGTTCAGTTAGGCTTAGCCGATGGCTTCGGCTCCGTGAACTCTGTAGCCCGTGATGTGATTAAAGCTGATTCCGTGGTCGACTACACGGAAAAAGAAGGACCCTTAGCCAGTCTCATGTCCATTTTGGGCAGTTCCTCAGCTAAAACCTTTGCACATGTCGTGGGCCTTGCTCCAACCACCCCATTGCGCTAAATTCAGAGGAAAGAGTATGTCAGGTTATTTGTATAAAATTTTTGGTCGTTCGCCTTTGAATACTTTACAGGCGCATATGAACAAAGCCACGCATTGCGCTGAGAGATTGCTGGCTTTTTTTGATGCTGTTATTCCCGGTGATTGGGCTGTTGCCGAACAAATGCAACAACTCATTATTGCCGATGAAAATGAAGCGGATGTCATTAAAAAAGAGATCCGCACTCATTTACCCAAAGGCTTATTCTTGCCCGTGTCTAAGCATGATCTCTTGGAAACTTTAATTTTTCAAGATAAAATTGCCAACACCGCTAAGGACATTGCCGGCCTCATCATTGGGCGTAAAATGCAATTACCTGAGATCTTGGTCAAAGATTATCAGAAATTTTTAAACAGCGTTTTAGAAACCGTCCGAAAAGCCAATCAAGCCAGCTTAGAATTGGATCAACTCTTAGAGACCGGTTTCAGCGGCAATGAAGTGACCGTCATTGAAAACATTATTTCAGAAATACGCGATTTAGAACATCAATCCGATGAGTATAAGATCAGCGTCCGTCAACATCTATTCGCCATCGAAAAACAATTATCACCCATAGATGTGATTTTCCTGTATAAAATGATCGACTGGACCGGCGAAATCGCCGATCATGCACAGCGTGTTGGCAATCGCTTAGAATTACTCATGGCTAAATAATGACTTATCCCATTTTATTTATTGTTTTAGGTTTAGCGGTCGGCCTGGTCATGACTTGGGGTGTAGGGGCCAATGATCTGGCCAATATTATGAGCACCACTATGGGCTCTAAATCCATTACCTTAAAGCAAGCGATTATCATCGCCATTATTTTTGAATTTGCAGGCGCCTTTATCGGGGGCATCGAAGTCACCGATACCATTAAGAATGGCATCATTAATGCCAGTGCCTTAGACCATTCTCCCGAGATCCTGGCTTATGGCATGTTATCTGTACTCTTAGCCAGCATGACTTGGATGCTGTTTGCCAGCCGATACGGTTTACCTGTTTCGATTACACACACCTTGATTGGTGCCTTAGTGGGTTTTGGCACGATTGTCCTTGGATTTCACTCCATTCATTGGTCAAAAGTCAAAGACATTGGCCTAAGCTGGATTTTTTCACCGCTGATTGCCGGGGTCTTGAGTTATCTTTTATTCAGCTTATTACAGAAAATCATTCTGGGTCGCAAAGATCCCATGCGCGCTGCACGACGCTATGCTCCCGCTTTACTGGCCATGATTGGCATTGCTTTTAGCGTCATTTCGTTGTTACGAGGGCTAAAACATCTGGGATTACATTTATCTTTCAGTGCAGAATTAGGGATCACCCTGTGCACCGGCCTTGTTACAGCAGGAATAGGCAGTCTTTTAATTCATCGCATCGTTTTTATCAAAAATCACAATACGACTCACACTCAGTTTCAAAATGTTGAAAAAATATTTTCTATCTTAATGATCTTTACCGCTTGTGCTATGGTTTTTGCACACGGCTCTAATGATGTCTCCATCACCGTAGGCCCCATGGCGGCCATCATCAGCTTAGTTCTCACCCATCATTCCACCGACACGGTCTATCCCGCAGTGACCTTTATGGCCTGCTCAGGAGTGGTCTTAGGCCTGATTATGTATGGACAAAAAGTCATGAGCACGGTTGGAGAACGCATCACTGAATTAACCCCTAGCCGCGCTTTTGCCGCCACTTTGGCAGCTGCCTTTACGGTGATGCTGTCCACGGGCACGGGGATCCCTGTTTCAGCCACACAAACACTGGTGGGCGCCATTCTAGGCGTAGGCTTAGCCCGTGGTATTGGCGCCATTAATTTAATTGTCGTTCGCAACATTTTTCTGTCTTGGTTTATCACCGTGCCTGTAGCGGCCGGGCTGGCGACTGTCTATTTCTTATTGCTGAAGAATATTTTGGCTTAAAGCACAGAGAGCTTACTCCCTCCCTAGGGCGGGTACGACAAAGCACAGATTTGGATGCAGGTTACACGCAAAATTTAGCGAAAAAAGCGGAGTTAACAGTGACGTTAATGAGCATTTTTTTGATGGATTTTGCGTGTAAGATGCGCCAAATAGGGGCTTTTCTGGAAAAGAGACACGAGTAGTGACTATTTGAGTTTCATTTCCACTTCCCCATGCCAATCTTCTAAGGGGGGCGTTATTTCATACAGATGCGCCTGCTCGAGATAAAATAAAACCACAGCATCGGTTGGATTATCTTTCAATAATCGTTCAAACCCTTTTTTAGCGGCTGTAAACTCACGATTTAAATACTGTTGATAGCTTTCTGAAAATAAAGGAATCGATTCAATATAGGATTCTTTGTGAGACTCATCAGCAATAACATCTAAGACTTGCCATACCGCTACGGCCTCCTGGCGCCCTAATAAGCGCACTTGACCGACTTGTCGTAAATGATAATCCTCAGCCTTTAAAAGACGCTTTTTAACATTATCTGAAATTAAACACTGAGTATGATAGACTTTATTAAAAGTTTCCAGGCGGGAGGCAATATTAACTGTATCCCCAATCACCGTGCCTTCAATATGCTGTGATTCACCGACAATGCCCAGCATCAAAGGACCATAATGTAATCCCATACCCACATCCAAAGTCAGTAGCTTATTTTTCTTTTCAGCAAACTTCTTCACTCGCCGCTGCATTTCAATACAGGCACGTAAGGCTTCATCGCTGCGAGTGGGAAACAAGGCCATAATCCCATCGCCTAGAAATTTATCGATAAACCCATTGTATTCATGAATGACCGGGGCCACTTCAGCTAAATACTCATTGATAAAATGAAATGTTTCGTTTGCATTTTGTTTTTCAGAAAACTGAGTGAAATTACGGATATCCATAAAAAGAACATTCATATGCTTTTCGACTGAATCTCCTCGTTCGATATCAAAGATATGCTCTTGCCCCAATTGATTGAGAAAAGGTTTAGACACAAATTTTTCAAAAATCGTATACAAGCGTGAATTTTCAACCGAAATGGACATTTGAATGGATAAGGCTCTCAAAATATCTACTCTATCCGCATTAAAGGCATTCGTCGACAATTTATTTTCACAATAGATAATCCCCATCACTTTATCGGCTTTAAAAATAGGGACAGAAATCACGCATTGCGTTCCTGACGCTTTAAAATAATCCTCTCCACTCCATTCATTTTCTGCGTTGACATCCATCAACAACACTTCTCTGCCCTCGCGCCAGGTTTGTAAAATAACCTCCTGACAAATATTGGCTTCTTCCCAATGCTGATGAGTCAATGTGTGAATTTTTTCATCCTCACTGTCATAAAACCCTTCCACCCATAGCGTTCCTTTCTGCATCAAACATAAAGCACTGCGTGTCGCTCCAATATTTTCAACCAATAATTGCATCACATTGCCCAGTAACCCTCCTAATTGGATTTCCTTACCAATGACCTCAGCGGCCAACATGACACTGCGTGCATCCAAAAAATATTGCGCTTGTTCTTCTTCTTTTTTCTTCATATCAATTTGTATGCTTTTAGGTGTTTTTTTAACACTCACTTCAACCGTCAATAAATGTGCATATTGTTTTTTTAAGGCTTCCACAACCCCTAGCGCTCGCCATTCTTCATAAACAGACAAGGCATTGTCCAAATAAGTTTTAGCTTGTTCCGTTTTTTGCTCTTGAATAGCCAATCTCAAGAGCCCTTGGGCGGCCAACCCAACCACTTCTAAAAAATGACATTCACGGCCTAAGCGCATGACTTCACCGTATAGTCTAACGGCTTTTTGACTATCCCCCTGTAATTTTGCATACTCCGCTTGCATCAATATTTCCATAGGTTCGAAATTCTCAGGGCAAAACTGAACCCATGATTTGACTGCTTGATATAATTTTTTAAGGCGCCGGCGGGTATTTATTTTTTCAATGAAACTGAGATTCGGATAGAGCTCGACTTCGGCCAAAAAAAGATACAGATAAGCAGAAGACATATTGGTCGCACTGTTCGAGCGGGTAACCACTTCAAAAACCTTTTTTACTGCTAAAATATTGTCTTTGAATGCATTGATATGATAGAGGTGAACTGCGCTTTGCAGCTTTTTAATATGAATAAAATTAATCCCCACTTGATAATTGTTTTCTTTAAAATAAGACATCAGCACTTTTTCAGAAAACAGCTCATCCTGCCAAGAATCATAAGCACAAACACCCATGAGGTTTTCATGATAACGAATAATAACCGACAACGCATTGGAAAGCCGAGGGCTAATATTCTTAGCATAGGCTTGTAATTCTTTTATTTTCACCAAAATTTCCGAGATAGTCAAATGGGTATCAAACCAAATTTCATAGAGACCACTTAAGGCTAAAAACTCCAAAGCCCCCGCTTTTTCACACACTTCCACAGAACTTTTAAAATAATTGGAGACCTCTAACCAAGGAGTATGCCAAGAGGCATGCAATAAACTCCCTGCGAAATAAAAACTGGCCCCTAAATCACTGCTTTTTATTTTTTGGAAATTATTTGAAGCTTCAAGATAAAGTTTGTGAGCAAAAAAACTGCGCGGAAACAAAATGGCGTTGATAATATACATAGTCGATCGCAGCGCTCGATTATGATGCGAAAAGGTCAGTGCCGCCCAGAGCATAATGATATAAGCATATCGGACTATATGCCCTCTGTAATAAGCCTCTTCAGCCAGATGTAGCGCAAGAGAAAAAGAAAGTATCTGACGCTCATCCTCTTCTTCAGGTAAAGACTCTAAGGGTTTGCGCTGATATAAAAGTTTCAGCTTAAATCGTATCGCGCTCATCAGCAACGTAAATGAATTAGGGCCATGGGCAATACTGGAATACCCTAAGAGCTTTAAACCTTGCTCATAGAAAGCCATCCCTCCTTCAGGGGCATTGACCGCACGATTTAAATCTCCTTTCAATTTTAAAACATGAGCTTTTTCGATAGCCCCCGAAGCCTTAGAAAGTCCTATTTCAGTGGCCGCACTGGCCTCAATAAAATGTCGTGATAAGAATGCACTTTTAAGATAAGATAAATTTACTTTAAAACAAAAATCATGATCTTTTCGCCAAAGTTCCGAATCTAACATTTCTTGAGCAATACGATTATAATTATACGCCACTTCATAAGCCGCTGATTGCAAAGCGACTTCTCCCGCTTTATGATTTAATTCTTCAATCAGTCTTTTTTCTTGGGCATCGCTGACATAAGTGAGTCCTTTATCAAATTGATCGGCAATCGCCATTAAGCGTGTTGAAGTTAACTGTTCTCTATAAGCGGCATACCACTTTCTAGCCAATTTTAAATGTTGGTGTTTGGTTTCTTCAATAGGATTTAATTCATAACAGCTTTGCTGAATTTTATCATGTTGAAATCGGTATTCTCGTTTTAAAAGTTCTTGCTCTGAAACGCCTCTTAACCATTCATGTTGTAACTGAGTTGGAATAATCAAACCTTCTTGTAAAGCAGGCTGTAAGGCATTGGCTAAAAATAAAGCGGTTGACTCTTGAGCCAAGGTGAGCTCTTCCAAACTAAAAGAAGACCCTATACAAGCCGCCAAATTTAAAATCTCTTTAGTTTCCGGCATAAACCTTAAAAGACGCCGCGTGACAAAATCAACCACATTATCACTGGCTGAAATTTCCATCAGTTTATCTTCATTCCAAACCCAACGCTTTTGGTCAACTGAAAAATACAATTGTTTCTCGCGATACAGCTCTTCCAAAAGCATAAAAATAAAAAATGGATTGCCCTCTGTTTTCTTTGACATCAATTGAACTAAAGATTCTAGCTCCACTCTTGGCAAATACAGCATATTCTCAAATAATTGCGTCAAAGCTTCTTGGCTTAAGCCTTCAATAAATATATTGCAAACTTTTTTAAGGGGATTGACTTTCTCAACGAAGCCTTTAAGCGGATGATGAAAATCGATTTCATTACTGCGATAACTCATGACTACTAAAACATTTTGGATATTTTCACTCACCACTATTTTTTCCAGCAAATCAAACATTGAATGATTCGCCCATTGCATATCATCCAAGAACAAAAGCAGAGGGCGCTTTTTGCTGGCTAATTTTATAAAGCGGTGTATGCCCAATTCAAAGCGATTTTTAGTTTGCTCCACGCCAACCATCGGCAATGGTTTTTGTTCTCCTACAATTGTTTTTAACCGAGGGATAAAATCAGTCACCACCGATAGAATAGAGCCCATTTCCTCGAACAAATCGTCTTTAAATTCTTGATACTCCACTTCAGGCAAACTCAAATGATAACGGACTAATTTATCCAAAGCAGCCCTCAGGCCTTCATAAGTATCACTTTGTTGGAATTTATCAAATTTACCCGCCGCAAAAAAGCCTTTCTCCACAGCAATTTTAGGTATCAATTCTCTCACCAAGGCCGTTTTACCCACCCCAGAATAACCACTGACCATCACCACATTATTCTTTTGACTTTGCACCATTTCATCAAAGGCCTCCAACAGAATTTCGACTTCAGCGTCACGGCCATAGAGTCTATCAGGCAATTCTAACTGCGTGGATAAATCATCTTCCCCTAAATTGAATAAATCAATCTGGGCTTTTTGCTGCCATTGACGGTAAGCGTTTTCTAAATCTAACGCCAAACCAAATGCGCTCTTATAGCGATTTTCACCCATCTTAGATAAAAGTTTCATAACCATTTTACTGAGCACTTCTGGGATTGTAGGATTAATCAGATGCGGTGCTTTTGGAATGGTGGCAATATGTCCAAAAATAATGGTCATGGGCTCTTTTGCCGAAAAAGGGACCGCACCCGTCAGCCATTCATAAAAGAGTATTCCCATTGAATATAAATCAGCACGCTGCGTTAAAGCTCTATTCATACGCCCTGTTTGCTCGGGCGCAATGTATTCCAATTGCCCCTGCAATAATCGAGGAGGATCGCCGGGGACTAAAGTGCGTTTTAATTCTGTTGCAATTGAAAAATCACTGACCTGCAATAATTTTTTATCTGGATGGTACAATACGCTGTAAGGATTTAAATTTTTATGGATAATGCCTTTGGCATGAATCTGTACGACAATTTTGGCCAATTGAATGGCTGCTGGGAAAAAAATATCCACTGTGATGTGTTGATGCGCAAATGCTTCATGCCAAGCAATAAAACCTTCATCTTTAAACACTAAGCCATATTGCTCAGACCCTTCAATAAAATCAATCACTTTGGGGAAAAAGCTTGAGTTTTTATTCAAATTCCCCAATAAATAATGTTCATGTTGTAATTGAGCACTACTGTCAATCGTGGATTTGCCTTGTTTTAATAATTTAATCAGAAAAACATCTTCAGAATTCTCTAATTTTGCCCTACACAGCACATAAGAACCACTCACACCAATACTATCCGTTATAAAATATGGGCCCAATTTTTTGACTGTCATTTTACTTCTCCTGCTACAGTATAGCACTCAAGTAAAGTCGGTGGGTGAATTGTCTCTAGACAGGCTTATTATTCAGCAATCCTTGTTCTTTTAAGAATTGCTTCATATTGGCATAGCCTTGTGCATCAAACGCTGCGGGGCGGCGAGCAAAACGCGGCAATGTCGAAAGCCAAGCTCGATGGTTAATTTCATTATTCAGTTCGGGATAAGCTTTTGCAAAGGCCTGCCAAGATTCTTCAGGATGATTAATCAGATAAATCGTGCCTTCCTGTAAAGCCTCTTTAAAACGCTTTACAGCCGGATCTTCTGCTTGTTTAACATTGCTGACAAAAATCAATTCTTCATAACTGGGGATCCCATATTCTTCAGCATAAAATAGTTTGGGTTTCTGTCCTGCCTGTAAAATTTCATTGGGTTCAAAATTACGCATAGCACCCGTAATGATGTCTACTTGATGGGTTAACAAAGCTTGTGTCAAATTATAATGGATATTCATCAGCTCAACGTCTTTTGGAGTTAAGCCTGCTTGTTTTAAAACCGCCGTCAACATCACGCCTTCAACACTGCCAGAAGCATAACCAATCCGCTTGCCTTTAAAATCTTTAATCTGATTGATGCCGCTGCCTTGTAAACTGATCATGCAATTTAAAGGAGTCGCGATCAAAGTAGCCACCCAAGTCAAAGGCAAGCCCTGCGCTTTTGCAATCAAATAGCGCGGCTCATAAGTGACCCCTAGATCAGCTTTACCTGCGGCAACCCATTTAAGTGGATCTGAAGGATCGGCGGGCGTCACAAAATCCACCTCTAAATCCTGTGCTTTGAAAAACCCCTGCCATTGTGCCACGAACAAAGGCGCATGATCAGGATTCATAAACCAATCGAGGATCACGGTTAAATGCCGTGGAGAATTGACTTTAGTCGGCATGGCCATAAGGCTTATTGACAGGCCGATCAATATTAAACTTAATGTCCATCTTTTTTGATTCACTTTCATTTTACACTATCCTCTGCCCAGGGCAATAATTTTTTTAAACTCAAATCGACAGCCGCGTATAATAATAAAGTCCACACGGTAATCGCCATTAGGGCTGCAAACATCCAATCGATTTGCATGCGCGCATTGGCATTTAACATCAGATACCCCAGACCACGACTGGAACCCACCCATTCTCCCACGACCGCGCCCATCGGGGCGAGCACTGCAGCCACACGTAAACCTGAAGCCAAACTAGGTAAGGCTGCAGGAACACGGATAAACCATAAAATATAGCGTTGTTTAGCATTCATACTTTTAGCTAAAGCCAAAAACCCTGGGGGAGTCTGCTTTAAACCATCGTAGAAAGAAGAGGTGATGGGAAAAAACATCATGATGATCGCAATGGCAATTTTAGAACTTTCACCATACCCTAGCCATAACACCAATAAAGGCGCTAGCGCAAAAGTAGGTAAGGCTTGACTCAACATCAACCAAGGAAAAAACCAGGCTCGTGCCCAATGAAAATAAGCTAAGACTAAAGCAGAAGCAGAACCTAAAACAGCTGCTAGGGCAAAAGCCAGCACAGTTTCCGTTAAAGTTGGAATACTTTGTTTGAGTAAAATAGGCCAATACTGATACCAAACCATAGCCACTTGCCAAGGACTTGGCAAAATATACGCAGGCCAATGAAAAATCCAGAGTAAACTTTGCCATAAAAGAATTAAACTCAGTATCGAAATAAACCCTCTTTTTAACATGCCAGAGGATCTCCTGCACGATACAACACTTCAAGCAATTCGGCTTCCAAAGCCCAATAGGCTTGATCGCGCAATTCTCGAGGTACCAAACCCTCTGGTTCTGCTTGGTAAATGATTTTCGCAGGCCTTCCTGCTAATACCATGATCACATCGGCGATTCTCAAGGCTTCCAGAGGATCATGGGTCACCCAAAATACAGTCCGCTGTTTTAACACTTCCACAGCTAAAGCTTGTAATTCTAATTTGCGCACCAGATCTAAGGCGCTAAAAGGTTCGTCCATCAGAACAATGGCTTTATCTTCAAATAAGGTCCGCGCCAAAGCCACACGTTGACGCATCCCTTGAGATAATACCGCCGGTTTCTTTTTGATATGCTGGATAAGGCCTACACGTTCTAGATAATGTAGCGCTTTTTCTTTGGTTTCAATGCGGGCATGTCTACGCCCCCATCTTAAGCGCTCACCCAAAAGTACATTGTCTAGCACGGATAACCAGGGCAATAATAAATCGGTCTGCCCCATGTACGCCACACGGCCTGCTAAACTTAAACCTTCTTCGCTCTGGATGTTTCCTTGTCTGGCTCCTAAGCTTAAAATTCCAGCCACCAATTGTAAAAGACTCGATTTACCCACGCCACTGGGTCCTAAAAGACAGGTAAAGCGCCCTCCCGCTAAGCGAAAGGATAATTTGTCAAATAAAAATCGGCCTTCATAATTTAAGGAAATGCTGTTGATCTCAATATTGGGAGAATGAAGTCTATTCATTGCCCTTTGGGTCCTATTTCGTCTACAATTAGCCAATACATTTTCAATGTTCGGATCTCGGTTTGATCGCTATAGAAGTTTAATATTGACTGCGGTTTAAGAGGATCTCGACTATCGTCTATTCTAAGGGGATTAACAGCATGGGTCAATCCATTGTTCTGGGTATCAGTGGGGGTATTGCCGCTTATAAAACAGTTGAATTAGTGCGCAGACTACGTGAACAAGACGATAGCGTAGAAATTATCATGACCCAAGCAGCCCAAAGCTTCGTCACTCCTCTGACTTTTCAAGCCATTTCGGGCAATCCTGTCCATTGTGATTTACTGGATGCTCACAGCGAAGCGGCTATGGATCATATCAGCTTGGCCCGCCTGGCCGATCAAATCATCATAGCCCCTGCTTCTGCTGATCTAATTGCCCGCCTAGCCCAGGGCATGGCCAATGACCTCTTGACAGCTGTTTGTTTAGCCAGCACAGCACCGCTTGCTTTAGTCCCTGCTATGAATCATCGCATGTGGAAACATCCGCAGACTCAGGCCAATATTGAGCATTTAAAAAATCGGGGCGTGGCTATCTGGGGGCCTGAAACGGGCCCTCAGGCCTGCGGTGAATATGGTCCAGGCCGTATGCTAGAACCGAGCGAGATTCTAAGGAGAATCAATGAACATCGACTTAAAAAAAGTTTACAAGGCAAAACCCTGGTCATCACCGCAGGACCTACGCGAGAACCCATCGATCCGGTGCGTTTTATCAGCAATCGCAGCTCCGGTAAAATGGGCTATGCTTTGGCAGAAGCCGCTAAAGCTTTAGGCGCCCAGGTGATTTTAATTTCTGGACCCGTCTGCCTAACACCTCCCAGTGATGTACAGCTTATTTCTGTTGAAACCGCTTTGGAAATGCAAGCGGCTGTTTTAAGCGTTTTGCCCCATTGCCAAATCTTCATTGGCTGCGCCGCCGTTTCTGATCTGAGACCTCAAACCGTAAACACACAAAAATATAGCAAAGATAAAATCCCTGCAGCACTGTCATGGGTAGCTAATCCTGATATTTTAGCCTCAGTAGTACAATTCAAACCCAAACCTTTGGTGGTGGGCTTTGCAGCACAAACCCATGATGTTAAACTGTATGCACAGAAAAAACTGGCGGATAAACATTTGGATCTCATTATTGCCAATGAGGTCGGTTTGAAAGACAGCGGTTTCGACAGCGATTTTAATGCTGTGGATATCTACAGCGCGCACCATGATATTGTACATTTTTCACGCCAATTGAAACGAGAATTGGCTTATGCTCTACTGAATTGGATCAATGATTATGATGAACGACATGACAAAAATTGAATTGAAAATTCTCGACTCTCGTATTGGTCGTGATTATCCCCTACCCCAATACGCCAGCCAAGGTGCCGCGGGGATCGACCTACGTGCGATTATCGACGAACCCATGCAACTTAATCCAGGGCAGACTGAATTACTGCCCACCGGTATTGCCATCCATATTCGCGATCCTCAAATTGCCGCCACTATCCTCCCTCGTTCTGGTTTAGGGCATAAGCATGGTATTGTCTTGGGCAATTTGATAGGTCTGATTGATTCTGATTATCAAGGCGCTTTAATGATATCCTGCTGGAATCGGGGTCAAACTTCTTTTTGCATCAATCCTGGTGATAGAATTGCACAATTGGTTTTTCTACCCATCATCCGCACTGAATTTACCTGTGTAGATGAATTTTCGCCTTCTGTTCGTGGTGAAGGTGGTTTTGGACATACCGGATTGAATTAAGGATTAACCGTATCCATTTCAAATTCCAGGGTAAAATTGAATTTTGACTGCAATTTCGTAGGGGCGATTCAAAAATCGCCTTAGAGGTTTTTCTCGGAAGGGCTTTACCACCCAGAAATCCAGACCTTTTCAAGAAGGCAATGCTTGAATTGCCCCTACAATTGGATCGAAGTTGAGGAGGACAGAGCACAGATGCACGAACAGTGACCATAAGGATATGATGATATGTCAACACCATTTTTTCTCCTAAGCTGCGCCGCTATTTTAGGCGTCATGCTCTTCACTTTAAAAAAGACGGCCTCTTGGTTTGGCTCTGAGAGAACCTCTTACCCAGCAGCCTTACTGGCCGTTCTTCTCATTGCCATTGCCATCTATTTCATTTCTCGTTCAGCTTATGCTTTAAATAACCGCTGGATTTATGCCAGCTTGTTGTTTATCATCCCTTATATCATTAAAATCACCTTGAAGACCGATCTCTATCATGGTTCTTGGGTGGCTCTGGCGACGTGCTTAAGTGCTATTGCCATGCTATCGATTTGCTCTGCGATCTGGGTTCTCAGATCGCAAAACGATCTCAGCTTGGGCGATGTTTTTTCTTCATTTAAAACCCAAATGGAAACAGGATTGCAACCTCTTAAATCACAAAATCTTGCCTTTCAGATCGCTAAAACATTAAGCGATCAAGAGATTATGCATACCCCTCGCATGAATACTATAGCGGGCCATATTAAAGCTTATTGCGCCTGTCCAAAACAAGATGAATTTTGCCATTTAACTCAAAAAAATCAAATTGAGCTTGATTTTACAAACTTAACCGCACCGGCTCTGACAGAACTTGAACAAGACGATCTCAGCCTATTGAAAACACAGGCTCTGGCCTGTCACTTAGATCTCCCTGCGATCACAGCGAAAACAGCTGCACCCACAGATATGCAAAATGACCGTTCTGAACCTGCTCATCCTTCTACTCCAGCCAGTGACAATCCGATCCATTATCAAAACATCCCTATTTCAGAAGCGGCAACCTATATTGGCTATACTGTTCGCCTAACACTGAATAATTCGGTACAGCGCCAAGGTCAACTCATGGCCGTCACCGAGAACAACTTAGAGTTGGAGATCCAATACCCTTCGGGCTTAATGCGCTCACAGATCCCTTTGGACAGTATCCAAAAAATTGAAATTCAGGAACAAGCTCAAATTAACTCCTTGAACGATTATTCAGAAGGACTATTGGTTCAAAAATGGACAAATAGCCTCGGTTGAATGAATCTTTTGGGCCAGGGTAACTCCCACAATTGGATTTTTTATGCTAATCTTGTGATTCAGGTTTCTGTTACAGAGATATGGAATTAATTTTTGACATGAGTTAGGACTATTTATGCCTTTTTCTAAAAAAACCGTTTTGACCAGCAGCCTTTGTGCTACAGCAGTACTATTAAGTGCTTGTTCCAGTACGGCCTATGCTCCCGATCCATCGGATCCCTTACAAGGCATGAACCGTGCAACTTATAGTTTTAACAAACAATTGGATAAATATGCTCTAAAGCCCACAGCACAAGTTTATACCGCGGTCACCCCCCAAGCCTTACGTAATCGCGTGACCAATTTTTTCAGCAATATTGGCGAAGTTCCTACTTTCTTAAACGATACTCTGCAAGGCAATTTAAAACTGGGCGCTACTTCTTTAGGCCGGTTTGTGGTCAATACCACGATCGGTTTGCTAGGTCTGTTTGATCCAGCCTCTAGCATGGGTTTAACCAAACATTATAATGACTTTGGTATCACCTTAGCACAATATGGTGTGACCACTTCGCCCTATTTGGTACTCCCTTTGATTGGGCCTAGCTCTATTCGCGATGGTTTAGCACTATGGCCAAACTATCGTTATCTAAGTCTCTGGGCCTATGATGATGGTTATGATGAAGCCCGTAATGCATTGTTTATTCTGGATATCGTTAATCTACGCGCTAGCTTGCTGTCCTCTGAAGATATTGCAAATGCAGCCTCCTTGGATGAATACGTTTTCGTTCGTAATGCTTATCTGCAAAAACGTGCTAGCCTCATTAAACGGTATACAGGCAGGGACGTAGGACCTAAAGGTAGTGTGGGCTCAAACGCGGATCCTCTGGATGATTTTGATGAGGCTGATTCTAAAACTCCTGCATCAACTCCAGCACCCCTGAAAACCAGCGAAACAGCTGGCAGTGAATCAGACGGTCCCGCGCCTTTGTCTTTGCGCAAACCCGAAGCCGATCCCGTGAAACGCTCTATTGCAGAGAATAATCCCGATCTCACAACGAATGAATCAACGGGCTAATCATTGGCTGTGAATGTCGTCTTATTTCAACCGGAAATTCCGCCGAACACGGGCAATATTATTCGGCTCTGCGCCAATAGCGGCGCGAGCTTACATTTAGTCAAACCTTTAGGCTTTGCACTGGAAGACAAAGCGCTTAAACGTGCCGGCTTAGACTATCATGAATATGCTAACATTCATTCCCATGAAAATTGGCAGGCTTTTTTAGACCACGAAAAACCTGCTCGTCTTTTTGCCTTATCCACTCGGGGTCAAGTGAATTACCATCAGCCGCATTATCAACTCAATGATTATTTTTTATTTGGCCCTGAAACACGGGGTTTGCCTCTTGAAATTTTAAACACTCTGTCTTCATCACAGATCTTACGCATTCCCATGCAGAACAACAGTCGCAGTCTCAATTTATCCAATGCAGTGGCGATCGTCGTCTATGAAGCTTGGCGTCAAGCTGACTTTCGTGAAGGATCGTGAACGTAATAACTTCCTATTCTAGCATCAAACTGTGACCTCCTCTTTAAACGCTCCTCAGTCGAAAAAGCTCGAAAGACTCCTAGTATTCCTGCGCTTTTTCTCCTTGCGGTGCGTTTAAATCTAAGGCACACATTTCGCGCTAGAATAGGAAGTTATTACGTTCACGATCCTAACGATGGTGTAATAGGCTATGTACGATTTGATTGCTATATTTGATACTTTCTGTTAATTGTTCGACAATGTAATGATGTAAGCGTAAAGCAATTTTCGGATAATCTTGTTCTAAACGATTAAAATTTTCAAAGGATAACCCATAAACTTCACAAGCCGTTAAAGCTACAATGCTGGTGCTGCGGGTTTCTCCGGTATAATACGCCAATTCTCCCAAAATCGAACCCGCATGCACATGCGTCAGAATGACTCGACTGTCTTGGCCTTCCAAAACAACCGATAAACTCCCTCGACTTAAAAAATAAATATCTCGATCCTGATCGTCTTGCTGGATCAAAACCTCATTGACGTTTAAAACTCTGGGCCCTTGCCAATAAGAACGCAAATGATCATAGTCTTCTTGTGAAAGAGTTAAATCCTTTTTGAGTTCTGAAATATCTTCTGCGCTAATATAATCATGACCGAAAGATAATTCTAAGAGTTGTTGTTCACACCACTCCAGGGCTTCATTCACCTCAGCATACGCCATTTTTTCTTCAAATCCAGAACCCTGAAGCTCTTTTTCAGCGTCCAAAACTTCTCTGTGAAATAAACCTACGGTTAAGATCTGAATATTTTTAAATTTCGCTTTTCGTAAGAAATTAGAAATCACACTGCGACAAGAGCTGTCCACCCCATCCACCGCAGAAAAATCAAAAATCAAATATTGAATCTTTGAATTTTTTTCACTTGAAAGAGTGACTTCTTCTACTTTTTTAAATGCTCGATACGCATTTCCAAAAAATAAATAACCATGCAAACGAACCAAACACACGCTTAATCCCTCGAGCTCCAAGACCCGTGATTCTTGCTGATTTCTTAAAACATGGCTACTCAGCGTTTGCCCATAATAGAGGCCATCAATGGGATCGATCCGACTGTATTCCCAAGCAAATTTAACCAAGGAGATCACCAAGCCTAAAATAATGCCATATAATAATTGAGAACTGATAATCGTGATAAAAATGATCATGATAATGGCATAATCTTTTTTAGATAAATTAAACCAGGGTTTATACAACCAATCAATCATAAACTCAAAAGCAATAAAAAATAAAATAGCGGGTGCTAAAAACCGTGGAATGCTATTCAAAAAGGAACTGCCCATCCATAAGACCCCAAAACAAAGCATTGCGGCCAAAATATTGATAATACGATGTCTTGAGCCTAGAGTATGATTTAAAAATGAAACCACGACAGAGGTATATGCAAAAGCCCCGCCTCCGAGAAAAGGACCTAAAACACCCGAAATCCCCCCCACTTTCAGTTCGCGATCAAAATCCACTTCTTGTTGACTTAAAACCTCAAAGCTGGCGGAATTAACCAAGATGGCAATAGGCGCTAATACGCAGATTAAAAGAATTGAGCCGGAAGATTTTAGAATGAGAGACCAATTGGTTTGACTGAGAGCCGTCCATTGGAACCATGGCCAAATAGGTTCGGTTTTAGGAAAAGGCCCCAGAAATAAATGCAAATTCTCTAATGAAACGCCTTTCATTTTCAAAAGACCATAGATTAGAAAAAATAAACTTAAAAAAAACAACGTCAATAAAGGAACGACTAAAGGATGCTGATAGCGTCGCTGGAAAAACAGCAAACAAAAGCCTACGCCTAAAGCCGGCACCCAGTGGACGAGTGATTGAAATTCACCTAAAGAAGAAAGGCTCTGCCAAGTTAAGGATTTTCCCAGCAACACGGGCCAAATTCCTAAAAAAATAAGCCAGCCCATTCCCGCTAAAAACCCACCTATCACCGGATAAGGAATAAAACGCACACTATTGCCTAATTTTAAACGCCCTAAAATCAATAAGAAAACACCGCCTACAAAACTGATCAACAGCATAGCGATATATACGGTAGAAAAATACTGTGTTTGCGAAGTATAGCTTTGGCCGTATAAAGCAGCCGCAATCAAAGCCGTCAACAAAGCCGGCGTATCTTGCGAGGCGATCCCTATATTCGGAAAAGAGCTGGCGAATGCATAGACCACCGCGGCAATGATTGAACTGACTAGAGCCGTAGCAATAAATTGCGCCAAATAGGCACTCAGATGAGAGCCGCAGATCAGGGTTGATAAGGAAACCGCTATTAAAAGCATCATAGTGGCGGACATCAGGCCTGCAAACAGCTCATTAGGTAATTGCTGCCATTTAACGGAAGAGATTGAGAATTGCATCTTTTAATTCAAACTCCATTTTTGAGGGCCTCGTGAATCGCTGTCAGCTTATTCAGAAGCTATTCATCGAGTAATGCCTTAATTAATATCTCAGTCTCGCCTTCAGTATTCAACGAAGTCATCATGTAGTTTAACATGGTTTCTATGCGCCTGTCACCTGGGTTTAGCCGCCCAGACTACTGGAAAGCTCTTGAATAAGGCTTGCAAAATCAGCCAAATTTGCGTTTAAGATGCGCCA
>VFKP01000031.1 GCA_009885495.1 Gammaproteobacteria bacterium
AAGCATAAGAATGAAATAACGTCCAAACATCTTTAGAAGAAAATGAGAATTGCTTCTCAGTCGACCTAAAGAGACGAATCACATTTTGATGACTCTGCATCACTCCTTTCGGTTTTCCTGTAGTACCTGATGTATATATAACATGAGCAATATCATTTTCATTGTTATTTACATTTAAGTTCTTAGCCATGAATTCGTCATGAACATTTTCTTCTTGAATGATATATGTAATATTGCTGAAGTTATTTTTTTTCGTAAAATCACCTTTCCCATCGAAATCCGTAAGCATCAGCTCAATCTTTGAGTCGACAAGAATCGTCTCTATTCTTTTTTCTGGATACTCTGGCGAAATAGGTAAATAAGATGCGCCAGATTTATATATCGCTAGTATCGCAATAACAAGCTCAACTCCCGGCTCAAGATAAATTGCAATCACTGCTGTGGACTCAAGCTCTTTTCTATAGTTTTCTTTGTACCTAAATCGAATATAATGCGCTAATTTATTGGCTTTCTCATTTAGTTCTTTATAACTTATTTTGACTCCT
This sequence comes from Gammaproteobacteria bacterium, assembly GCA_009885495.1. GTDB lineage: Bacteria > Pseudomonadota > Gammaproteobacteria > UBA1113 > UBA1113 > VFKP01. The sequence goes on from VFKP01000031.1 coordinate 546, forward strand.
TGATGAATAACCGCTATGTTTTTAGGATTTTCCAGAGCAGAAACTTCAAAACTTTCATTAATTGTATTTTCCGAAATATCTTGACTGAGTTCTAGATCAACATTTCTATTTATCAACCCATTTCGAGCTCTTGGAAACTGCAGATTAGAGTCCATATTACTTGGATCCACTGATTTCTTAAGATAGTGCACCATATAAGGCAATATTCTTTTAACCAGAAATTCATTTATGAAAGAACGTTGGCAAGTTAGTTTTAACTTGAAATTATTTTGCTCTCGAATACAATAAAGCACAATGGGAATACTCGTTTGTTCAAATCTTTCAATAACATTCATGTAATTCTTGTGTTGTACTTCATCAAGCACCGTAAAATGAATGTAATTAAACGCAATAGGGCAAAGTTCGTCTTTACTATTTGAATAAGATTTTATCTTTGCATATGGGTATTCTTGGTAAGAATACAACTTTGTTCTTTCGGCACTAATACTTCTTATTAAGTTCTTAAGATTCTTTGTCGATGGAGTCACTTTAAATGGAATTACATTAAGATATAGGCCAAATGCCTCTGAACCACCGGTCTTTTCAATTCTATTATTAACAACTAACCCAAAAATAATTTCTTTGCTGTTCTCAATAAAAGATAATACAGTCGAGAAAATAGCCATAAACAAGATGTCAGGAGATACAGAAAATCTCTTTGCTGTCCACACAATAGACTGCGCCAACTTATCACTAATAGTCTTTGAAAATTCAATTTGTCCATTATCATCTGAATTTAATGGCGTTTTTATAATATTTCTATAGAAGCTCTTTCTATCTTTTAAGTAATCTCTCCAGAAATTTTTGCACTCTCTGCTTTCCAATGAATGCATTTCTTTCCTAACAAATTCCGCATAACCAGGTAAAACATTTTGCTTAACATTACACTGATTGATATAACACTGCATAAATTCTGAAAAAAGCACTGCCATACTCCAACCATCAGTTATTGCGTGATGAAATGATATGACAAGCATAAACTCATTTTCTTTAACCGCCACAACATATACTCTAAACAATCCAGGATGAAATAAAGTGAATGGCTTAAACTTTTCTTCAGCTATAATTTTGGCTACATTGGATTTTGATATACTGAAAAATTTATCTTTAATTTCTATGATGTCATACTGAATTGACAAATAACCGTGCTCTTTATTCGGTATAAAAGCTGTACGCAGAAGTGGATGTTTCCTAACTAATTGTTCCCAGACAAAGATTATTCTATCAACATTTAAGCTATAGTGTATAAGATAAGAGAAGACATCATGGTACATACCTTTATTTGAAAAAACTTCGCCATCAAATAACATTCCTTTCTGCAGATAACTGGTAGGATATATATCTTCAACATTCTCACTTTTTAAGTTGAATTTTTCGATATTCAAATCTTTAACTGTAGAAAATGGCTTATATTCTTTTTCTTGTTTATAATCAAAGCTAATATTTTTACATATCTTTCTAATAGTTCTAGAATCAAAGATATCCTTAACTGCAATATTAAAATTTTCATCTTTTAAACGAGAAACCAGAACTATAGCAAGAATAGAGTTTCCGCCCATCTCAAAAAAATCATCATTTGGACCTATATTTCTAAGTTTAAGAAGTACTTTCCATATTTCTGATATCTGTTTCTCTAATAAGTTCATTTTCTTAAGTGCTGTTTTCTTTTCACTATAAGCAATTAATTTTTCTTTGTCCACTTTAGAATTTATTGTCAACGGGATCCTTTTAACTTTTATTAGTCTATTCGGAATCATGTAAACGGGAAGCAGGCTTATTAAATCTTCACGTATTTTCTTAGTGGTTGTTTTACTTTGTGCTGTATAATAAGCTACAAGTCCCATAGAAAAATAATCAACTTCCGACAAATATTCACTGAATACAATACAGTTATTGATTCCATCTATACTTAGAAGAGCTTCTTCTATTTCAGAATACTCAATCCGATATCCTCTCACTTTTACTTGCCGATCATTTCGACCGATATATTCTAGCTCTCCATTTGAATAATATCGAACTAGATCACCTGTCTTATATAACTTTTTATTATGCTTATTTGATTTCTCAAATTTATTCTCAATAAAGCGTTCTGCAGTTAGTTTAGGTTGGTAAAGATATCCCTGACTAATTCCCATCCCCCCAATGTAAAGTTCACCGATAACGCCAAGCGGAACCGGATTTTGTTCTTCATCTAGTACATAGATACTTAAATCTGATAAGGGTTTTCCTATATTACCCGTCGGCGTTACACGCGTTATTTCTTTTACGGTTGCATGAACTGTAACTTCGGTTATTCCGTACAAATTATACAACACAACATTTAACTTATATTCATCAGCATATTGCCACCACGGCATTAATCGCTCTACATGCAATAATTCCCCTCCAAAGATAATGCATCTTAGAGATTTTAATGAATCCACAGACTTTTGTCGCGTTGTAACATTTAAGAATTGATAGAACGCTGTGGGCGTTTGATTTAACACAGTTACTTTATGCTCAAGACAAAGCTCATAAAATTGAGTAGGATCTTTTATTTGCTCTAAGGTTGGTATTACTAAGGTTCCTCCATATAACAGAGCCCCCCAAATTTCCCAAACAGAAAAATCAAAAGCATAAGAATGAAATAACGTCCAAACATCTTTAGAAGAAAATGAGAATTGCTTCTCAGTCGACCTAAAGAGACGAATTACATTTTGATGACTCTGCATCACTCCTTTCGGTTTTCCTGTAGTACCTGATGTATATATAACATGAGCAATATCATTATCCAAACCGCAAAATGGAATATTCACATTGTCATATTTACAACCTGTCATCTTTTCAATAGATATATAATCTATCTCTCCAAGAGCCTCATGCTTTATAATTTCCTCTATCTTTCTTGCTTTACTTCTTTGAGCTAAAATCAGCTTAACTTTAGCTTCTTCTAGAACTTCCTGCACTCTTTTTAGTGGGTATTGTTCTGAGATGGGTAAGTAAGCACATCTTATTTTGTGAAGCGCTAATATTGTAACAATTAAGTCAATACTTGGCTGAAAATATATAGCGATAACTTTCAGCTTTTCTTTATAGTTTTTAGTTGTATAATAATTCTCAATATAACGCGCCAATTGATTTGCTTGTTGATTAAGTTTGGCGTAGGTTATTTTTTTATGTTTATGTATAAGAGCCACATTTTCAGGGTTCTTAGCTGTTATTTCTTCAAAAAGTTGATGAATGTTTATATTTTTTTTAATTTGTTGAGTTTTATTCCATTCATAGATTATTTTATAGTAGCTGTCTTTTTGAATAGGTATATAAGATAATAGATCAATATCTTTATATTGTATTTCTGTTAATAGCAGTAAAAAAGAGCTTATAAACGAGTCTATAAATGCATGACTTACTATCCGTGTTTGGTACTGTATTTTGAACGCTATACAATCGGGGACTGTTGCGTCATATTGTAGACATAATTGATATATACTTTCATTAGACCATGGGAGCTCCATATTTTCTGTTAAAAGCCCATCTAATAACAATTTCTTAATATTTAAATTTGTCTCTGCAATCCCAACATTAAAAGAGTTATGGCTTATATGCTTATTTCTGTAGCGAAGATCTTGAACAATATTTGAGAATGGATACTCCTGATATTGTTTCACTTTTTTTCGTTGCCGAGTAATATAGTCAATTAGCTCTGAAAATAAGCTGAATTTTTGGTTGAAGTCCACTCTGAGTGGGACATTATTAACAAAACATCCCGCTATTCTATTAAACCCGCGTGGTCGCATATTAATAGGATAATTAATAACAATATCCTTTTCTCTGCTATACTGTGAAAGAAGAAAAACATACACACTTGTTAACAAAATAAATAGAGTTGTTTTATAGCGTCTGGCAATTTCTTTTACTGCAAGAACTTGCTCTTTTTCCATTTTAAAGAACACTGATTTCCCACTCCTTTTTGGATCTATAGTGGTATCAGTTGGTCCCAGGGGCACTTCTAACGGAGCATTATCTAAATAGTCGAGCCAAAATTTTTTTGCTTCTACTTTTATAGTTTTATTATATATTTTCTCTATTTTCATCAGATCTTGGTAATCACCTACAGTGTTAAGCATAACACCAGAAAAGTTTTTTGATAATCTATTATAGCTCTCAGCAATTTCATTAACTAAAAGCTCCATAAAAACAGCATCTGCAATGGTATGCTGCATATTAATAACAAAAAAATAATAATTTTTCTCGCGCAATAAATAGAATTTTAATAATGGGTTATTTGAAGATCTGAAAGGGGTATTTAATAAACTTTCTATCTGCTCTTTAACATTAGAGTTTTTAGTCACCCATAATTCTTGGTAAAAATCATCAATATCAAAATTGCCATAATAGTTTCTATCACCATCATCACTAAATCGAGACTGAGTTACTGTATGTTGCTCTGTAAAAATTTTACAGGCTTTTTTCAGCGCTTCTGTATCAAGATTCCCCTCTATTCTGTGTACTACTGATATATTATAAGCAGTACTATTTGGTTCAGACTTCCATTCAAGCCAAAACATTTTTTGATAACTAAAAAAAGGAAGGAGATTCTTATATTCTGTCTGTTTATCCATATATTTTTAAAAAGCAAAACTTTTAAGTATGCTCATCTTTCCATCTTTATGGTTTTAGACCACATTTTGAGTTCTCTACTGAAGAGAGAGGCATAGGTGCTTCGTCCCATAATTCCGAATCGGGCACAGGAACACTACCATCAGAAACATACCATCGCTGACCTTGAATACGATAAATGTCCAAATCATTGATCACCGTTTGATGATCTGGGTGGTTAACCCAGGCCATTAATTTTTCTTGATTTTCAAATACAACCAGAATATTGATGCAATTTTTACAGAATGAGTCTCTTGAAGCTTCAATACTTACAAATCCTTCTTGTTTTCGAATACGTTCATTAACATAGGGATACCATTTATCATCAAAAAAAACTCTTCCATCTTTATTCAAGAAATGTTTTACATATACAGAAATCATAAACTCATCTTCCTTTAGGTTGCTAACTTACTGTTTTTTTCACGGTCATTATCTCCGGTACTCAAAGAAAAAAGATTGAAGCTGATACCAAGATCATAAACATAGATATTTTCGGCCTTAGCTGTCACTCTTGCTAAGATAAGAGCTGGAACCGCTCCTAATGCGGTAAATGACACCATAATAGCAAGTTCTGGGATAAGCAAAGATGACAAATCTTTAATTTGAATACGCCCATAAAAAATGAGAATAATAGATGTTGCTACAGTTATGGTATCTCCGATAAGGCTAGAACTCACACTGCGTAACCAAAAGTATCTACCTCGAGTAAAAATCTTCAACTTACTAATAAGATAAATATTAATAAACTGTCCCAAAAATACAGCAATGATACCCGCAACTGCGGATCGAACTAGAGTATGCATTGAAATAAAATAGGCATCATCTGTTTTCTCCCAAAATTTAGGGCTTGGTAACCTAACAACAATAGCAGTAGAGATAGTGAGAAATATTATGGCGAATATACCAAGCCATAATAATTGCCTAGCAATGCGAAAGCCATATACTTCTGCAACTATATCAATAATTAAAGGGGACATAAAGAAGATAAAAGTGCCTCCGGTAACATAACTCCCGTGGCCAATTAAAATTAATCTATTTAACAAAACGCCTTGAACAATGAAGCAAGATATAAAAGCTGCTGTAAAAAACATCAGATATTTGTAGTAAGTTTTTTTTTCAACCATTGTAATTAGAACCCAAAATGTATTAAAGGCAGCAAGCTACGAATTTTAAGAGTCTAATTGTAACACAAACTAGGCTATCAACACAACGAAAGTTCTACTTATTGTTAGGAACAAGTAAACTGTCCGCTGTTGGAGTAAATGAATTGTCCGGTTTACAGTACTGCTTTTGGGGTTCCAAAAGGGGTATTTATGAAGCGAACCGAATGGTTACAGGAGACGCGGAAAATGAGGTTTGAAGAAGCGTATGCAGGCTGGAGCGAAAAGCGATTAACGCAGGAGGAAGCCGCCATATTATTGGGGATTTCTAGTCGCAGTTTTCGTCGCTACATCGATCGATATGAAGATAGCGGCCTAGAAGGATTGATGGATAAAAGACTAGAGCAAGGCTCTCATCGATGCGCGAGTGTGGATGAGGTTTTAAGGCTAACCAATGACTACTGTCAATTCTATAGAGGGTGGAATGTAAAGCATTATTACAGCCATTATAAGCGCTGTGGAGGGGATCGCAGTTACAGTTGGGTAAAGTCTCGTTTACAAGCAGAAGCGCTTGTCCCAAAGTTCATAGGCAAAGGTAAACATCGAAAACGACGAGAAGCTTCCGCCTATCCTGGGATGATGATCCATCAGGACGGTAGTACGCATAATTGGATTGAGTCTAAAAAATGGGATCTAATCGTAACGATGGACGACGCAACCAATGAGCATTATTCAATGTTTTTTGTAGAGCAAGAGGGGACATCATCCAGTATGCAAGGGGTCAAGGAAGTTATTTTAGAGCGGGGTTTATTTTGCTCATTTTACAGCGACCGAGGGAGCCATTATTGGCATACTCCACAGGCAGGGGGTAAAGTCGATAAAGATAATCCGACTCAATTTGGACGAGCGCTCAAACAACTGTGCATAGAGCAAATAGCGGCGTATTCACCAGAGGCTCGAGGCCGTAGTGAGAGAGCCTTTGGAACGCATCAAGGGCGCTTGCCTAAAGAATTGGCTCTGATGGGGATAATTGATATGGATGCCGCCAACCAGTACCTCAAAGCAGTTTATAAGCCACGGTTTAATGAAGAATTTAGCCATCCATCTCGAGAAATAGGCTCTGCTTTTGTAGAGTGTAAAACACAAGAGTTAAAGGAGATACTGTGCGAGCAATTTGAACGTACGGTGAGCAAAGATAACTGTGTGTCTTTCGAGAATTTGATACTCCAGATCCCAGCGGATCAAAATCGAATGCATTATATGAAGGTTAAAGTGAAAGTACATCGTTATTTAGATGGTAGTTTATCTTTATTTCATGGTCCCAGGCAGTTGTGTCGGTATGATATTCGGGGGAATATAGATTTAAGTCAGGCATCAATGGATTATCAGTAGTTTTTTAG
>VFKP01000046.1 GCA_009885495.1 Gammaproteobacteria bacterium
AAGCGCAGGCTTACAAAGGAACATATAGCGATACTCAGTAATAAGTTTCATATTAACCCGTCATTGTTCTTTTAGGGGTGATAATTCCTATAATCACCCTTAAATGGCATGTATTTATTATGTGAAAAAGCATAAATTGTCGATTATCTCATGCACCGTTGCACTAGGCCTTTACGCCTAGAACCCCTTTTACCAACATTCACATCAAATCCACTTGACTTGTTCACCAGCATGGTGTACGATGTGATTATATTATAATCTTAGAATTAATACATGGATATTTATTTAGTAATATTAAACGAAAAGGCAAGAAAAGATTTGGAGAAATTGCCTGGCTATATCGCTATTAAATTGGCCTCCTGGGCTGATCTGGTTAAAGAGCAAGGACTTTCTCAGATCCGTAAAATACCGGGGTATCATGACGAACCCCTAAAGGGAAAAAGAAAAGGACAGCGCTCTATTCGTTTGAACAAAGCGTATCGGGCAATCTATGAGATTGCTGCGGATGGTATTATAGAGTTTATTGAAATTATAGAGGTAAATAAGCATGACTACTAAAACACTCTCAACGGAGCATACAATTCAAACTTTAGAAAGAATATCTGGCCGTAAATTAACTATCGGCAGTTTACTTTGGGCTATTCGTGAAGCAGATGAAATTAGCCAAGTGAACTTTGCCAAGACTCTTGGGGTTTCTCGCCAATATCTATGTGACGCAGAACATGATAGAAAATCAATTAGTGCCAAAATGGCAGCTAATTTTGCTAAAATCCTTGGCTATTCTGAATCGCAGTTTGTGCGATTAGCTTTGCAGAATGAACTAGATAGATACAACTTACGTTTTCAAGTTGAAATTCATAAAGATACTAGGCGTGCAGCATAAAAATACATAGCAATTTTTATTTCCATAAAATTAAAATTCATGCTCCATAAACCGTTAGCGTGGTTTTGTGATAGAATGCGCAGTAACACTTTGCACAATGAGATGTTTAGTATACTATGGCCAGTAGAGCAAGTCTGTTCTGCTTCACGCGACAACTATCCTGAAAGCCACCGCCATTTATAACCGAAGTTAAAAGTAGAAGCTAGATCAACTTCCTGAGGGTCTTAATCTGCCAGGTAAGCTATGCTATAATCTTAATCATCAATGAATAGTCAAGAGAACCTACGAATGTATGCAATGCAATATTCAATTACTTTACCAGCTGATTATGACATGAATATTATTCGTCAGCGCGTGGCAACAAGAGGACATTTGCTCGACACGTTCCCTGGACTAGGCCTAAAGGCATTTCTTATTCGTGAACGTGGCATTGATGGCTCACCCGTCAATCAATATGCTCCTTTTTATCTGTGGACTTCCATTGCTGGGGTGAATAACTTTCTATGGGGTAATAATGCTGGATTTTCCGGTATTGTAGATTCTTTTGGGCGCCCTATAGTCCAGCATTGGACGGGAGTGGCCTTTGAGAAAGGAGCCGAATATTAAACGTCAACTATCTTTGCCGGTCGGCGACAATTAAGATTGCCGGTTTTGTCTGATGTAAAATTATGTCATAGCCAAGCCTTCCTGGTTAATTTTTAGTCATAT
>VFKP01000092.1 GCA_009885495.1 Gammaproteobacteria bacterium
GAAGATATTGCCGCCCGCTCCTTTGCTTCGCTCGTCGCTACAAAAGCGCTAGGCTATATCTGGTATGTCTTCGTGGAAAGTTTTGGCTCGCTCGTTGTCGCTCTTTTTTGGGCGTTTGCTGCCGATAGCACCAGTCCGACTTCCGCTAAACGAGGTTTTCCTTTGGTGGTGGCCATTGGCCAAATGGGGGGAATTATTCTTCCTTACAACGTCGGCGGATTGCCCCATAGACTGGGCCTGATCTCCGACTCCCTCTCTCTGACCATTTTAGGCTTCTTAATCCTTCTCATCATCCCGCTCGTCGGCTACTTTTTACGAGCCACTCCAAAACAATTATTAGCTTCTTTTCACGGCACCAATGAAAAAACAGAAGAGCGCAAACAGGAACCGGGTGTCCTAGAGGGATTAAAGCTGATGTTAAAACACCGCTACTTACTCGGCATTTTTGCCGCCAACTTTATCTATGAAGTGGTGATCACAATTTTCGACTTTAACTTTAAAGTGGCCGCCAGCACCGAACATACCGGAGTTGCCCTCAGCCACTATTTAAGTCTTTATGCCTCCAGCGTCAACATCGTCTCACTCGGGTGCCTCTTGCTAGGGATTAGTAACGTCACGCGCTATCTCGGTCTCAGCGTAGCCCTAGTTGCGATGCCGATCATCGTAGGTCTTGCCCTTTTTAGCTTTTTAACCATCGACAGTCTGACGTTTCTTTTTGCGCTGATGGTCGGATCAAAGGCAATCAACTATGCGTTGAATGGCCCTGCCTTGAAACAGCTCTACATCCCGACGACGCCCGATGTTCGTTTCAAAGCGCAGGCTTGGATCGAAACCTTTGGCTCCCGAGCTTCTAAGGAAGCGGGATCTTTATTCAACATGCTGCTAGCTCCTTTGCAAAAAGGATTTGGAATGATCTTAGGCCGCAGTTACTACCTCACCATGAGCGGATGCATTGGATTTCCGCTCCTTGTTGTGTGGCTCTTTGCAGCTCTCTATTTAGGCAGAACGTTCCGCAAAGCTGTCCACGACAAAAAGACGGTTTGTTAACGAATGGCTCGAGCGAGCAGCGTCTTGTATATAGTGCTTCCACCTGAAAGGCACCTAAAAATTTTGAAATAAATTTTACATTTTTATACTATAGTTGACTATGAACTGGTTAAGTAATCAAGAACGAGCCGATTTGGAGTCTTTCATGAAGCGGACAAAAGATGCTGCAGAGTGGAAACGTTTGTTTGTAATCTTGACTTATGATGAAGGTCTCTCGATAGAAGAGCTTGCAAAATTTGTACGACTGAGTCCAGCGACAGTAGAACAATACCTCAAAGACTACAGTTCTCGAAATAAAACCAAAAATGACCCAAGGGGCGGCAGCGAATCCAAGTTGAGTCCAGATGAATCTGAAAAGCTTGAAAAACATTTATCCCAGACAACTTATTCTAAGGTCAAGAATATCGTTGCTTACGTAGAAACACAGTTTGGAAAAAAATACTCCAGAAGTGGGATGACCTCATGGCTAGAGGATCATGGTTTTGCCTATAAACAACCACAAAAAGTTCCAGGTAAATTAAACCCCGAAGAGCAAGAAAAGTTCATTCAGGAGTATTACAAATTAAAGGCCAATCTCCAAGCTGGAGAAGAACTCTATTTTGTGGATGCTGTCCACCCCGAACACCAGTCTCAAGCGGTTTGTGGCTGGATCAAAAAGGGGGAATGTAAAACCTTACAGACCTCAGGTAAACAATTACGATTACACTTTGCTGGAGCACTTTGTCTTGAGGGAATGAAGATCGTGGTAAATGAATACGAGACCGTAGACGCAGATGCCATGTTGGATTTTTTTAAGAAGTTGGAGACTCAATCCCAAGCCTCCACTATTCATGTTATTTTAGATAATGCAAGGGCAAATAAGAACAAGAAGATAGAAGAGTATTTAACGACTTCCAGGATCAAAATTCGTTATTTACCGCCTTATTCGCCCAACCTGAACCCGATCGAACGCCTATGGAGAGTGATGAGAGAATTCACGCTCTATAACTGCTACTATCCTACTTGCACAGCTTGTTTTGCCAAAATCCGTGGGTTTTTTACGGAGGAAATCCCAAGGATAATGGATATCTTGATGTCGCGAATTAACGATAAATTCCAGGTAATTAAACTCAATCCAGTTAATTTAGGTTAGAAATAGTGCCTGGGTACGATTCAGGTGGCACGACTATATACTGCGCCCGCTTAGGTTATGTGAATTTGGACACAGCGCCTGTGAATGCACAGGCGTGCTGCAGGCGGGCCCAAAAAGAAAGCAAAGTCGACTTGAAACAGACGCAGGTCAAGTAAACAGATCCTCAAGTGTTGCTTCATTTGTTATTATTTCTTCAGAATACATCGTTGGCTTTAACCCCATTGTAGTAATCATGCATAAGAAAAGCTGCTTTTTGGTTTTCGTTTGCTTCCGAA
>VFKP01000026.1 GCA_009885495.1 Gammaproteobacteria bacterium
AATAGTTTTAATTGGATTGTATTTGATCGCTATTTGAACCGTTTAATTTGGAATTGTTTACTTTTGTTCTAGGAATGTAGGTTAGGAAAATGAAATGTTAAAGTTTTTTCCCTATAGGGATTAGTGATAGGGATTCCCCTTGAGGCTGGATTATCTTAAATTTTAAAATTAAGGAGATGATATGATAAGTATTTTTGTAAAACATTATTTAAACTCTAGAGCGGTCGATTATTTTAATAACATCTGGTTTCCTGCGGTAGAAGAAGCGATCAGCTCTCAACAGGGGTTTATCTCTATTGAGACGTTTATTGAACATGATAATTCTGCATGTATGAATATCAAGCTAAAATTTTCCAGTGCAGAGGCTTTAGATCTGTGGGTGCAACAAGCTATTCACGATGATCTGGTGCATAGGCTGGATGATTATCGTATTTCTGCATGGGCAGTGGCTACGGTGGAGCACAGTGAAACAGACCTCATCAGTGAAAATGATTTGCAATGGACTAATATTGAATTGCCCTATAACGAAAAAAATGGCGTTTGAAGACTGTTGAGTAAGGAACTGTGAGAGGATCTTTATCCAAAGGGATATCGAAGAAAAACAAGAGGTGATATGACGACACAACTATCTGATAAAGCGCAAGCATTTAAGGCAAAGTTAGCGGATCCTGGGAACCCTAAGATGAGGGCGAAGTTAATAGAGGACGAAGCTGTTCAAGAGGAACGTGCTGCCATGGCGGCTATTTTGTGTCAATGGTTGGCGGATGTCCCGAATATTCCTGAAGAAGTCCTTATCACTGAAGAGCAACGTATGCTGGGAGAACAATGCGTTAAGTTTCGTATTTATCGCTTACGAAGCATGAAAAATAATGTATTATATCCTGCGACTTTATATCATACAGCAGGCGGTCTAGTCCATGATATGCAAAAAGAACAAGATTATCCCTGCGCTTTGCTTTGTCAGGCAAGTCAAAGTATGGTTATTTCTATTCAACCGCCGCTTGCTCCTGAATGCAAATTTCCTCAGATCTCAGATATTGTCTGTCAACTCACACGAACAATATTTTCTGAAGCCGCAAACTATGGTGTAGATAGAAATGCGATTGCGATCAGTGGTTATAGTATGGGAGGAAATTTGGCTCTCTTGACCGCTTTAGATGCAGTGAAGCATCATCTGCCATTAAAAATCGTCATGCTCATTAGTGGGCAATTGGATCTGTCTTTAAGCGTAAGGCGCGATACTCGTTACAATGAAGGCGCTGATTTAGATTTTTTAGCACCCATAGAAATGCAAGAAAAGTTCTCAAATTTTTGTTTGCCGAAAGCTGCGGATCCAAAATCACCCGAATATTCGCCTTTATTTTCCGATTTGAGCAAGCTTCCTTGTGTTGAATTAATTGCGGGTTCCTGTGATGCTTTGATGCCAGATATGCGGGCTATGAATGAAAAATGTCGTGAACAGGGTGTGCCTGTCAATTTAACGACAATCCCTGGTGTTGTTCATAATGCCTTTTTTATGTGGCATTTATTAGGAAATGGTGCCGAGCATATGGCAATAGATATTGGAAAAAAATTGAAAGCTAAATTTGCTATGGAATGTGCTGTTACGATCATTTAAGTCTGGACGGCGTATTTGTACCTGAATTGATTGCGCGCATACTGCAAAAACAAGCTATCGAGAGCATGATGGGTAAGGATGGTTTTGGTCTAATCGTAAACGAATTTAATCAATTTTCAGAACGAGATTTTTAATGATATCGCAATTTTTGGAGACAGCGCTATGAACAATAAATCAATTATCCTAGGGACTGTTTTTACGCTGCTGAGTGCCCTTTGTTACAGCGGTCAAACGGCATTCGTAAAATCGTATGTGTTTAACATTCCAATGTTGGCTTTTTTGCAAAGTTTAATCAGTTTAGTGCTTCTTTCTCCCTTGTTAATACTGAAGTATAAGTTTGGTTTTTTAAATTTATCCGAATTTAGTCAGGTTAAAAAACTTCATCTTTTGAGAACAATATTTAGTATGGGTATTAGTTATTCGCTCTTTATTGCCCTAACTAAGGGCTCTTATTTTAATGCCATGTTATTGTATAATCTTTTCCCGGTGATCGCACCCATTTTAAGCTATTTTATATTAAAGCAATATATTCGAAAACTATCACTGTTATTTATTATCATAGCGTTTATTGGGGCCGCTTTGACTTTAAACCTTGCAACAGGCATTATTTCTGTTTCCTCATGTTTTGCCATCATAAGTGCCTTCTGTACAGCTGCTTCCATCACGATGATTAAAAAGATTTCTACTCATGATAATAGTATAAAAAGCATCTATTTTTATTTTTTAATGTCCACGGTAATTTCGGGCCTAGTTGCGCTTTTTTTCATGCAAGATATCCACTTCAGTTTCGCCATTATAGCGCCGCTTATCGCGATTGGAGCTTTATTTTTTGCGGTCCAGTATCTTTTAGTGTTAGGGACTGTGTATGCCAATCCTACGATTGTATCGGTGACCTATTATTCTAATATTGTATTTTCTTTTATACTTTCAGCTGTGTTTTTTCATGATCATCTGAGTGTGAAAATAATTTTAGGTATGCTGCTCATTTTTATTGGGGGAGTGAGTGTGGTATTGATTCAAATGAGTAATAAGATTATTCCTGCTAAAGAGGCTACAGAGTAGTCGTTATTTGACCGAATTTCGCAATATAAAATCTCTGATAAGGGGTGTCGTTCCTTTGGCATCCCAATACATTTGGGCATGCGTTGCATTGGGAATAATTTCAAAGGTGCAATTTGGCAAGAGCAGTTGTAATTGATAAAGTTTAGGACTAGAGGACTCTTTCGAGCCGGCATAGATCAGGCTGGGCGATTGAACATAGGGGACATATTCAAGATAATTAAACCAAGCCGCAGAGTTGGCCGCCAATACGGCTTTGTGATCATTATTTAAAAAAATAGTTCTGATCAATTCATCTTGAAAGCGCTGGCCCAATTTTTCTTCGAGCTTAGCTACATAAGCCTGTGAACTTTGGCTTAAAGCCTGTTTGATCTCTTCATTAAAAAGTTCAAAATAAGGGGTTGCAAAAATATAAGATTTAAAACGATGGGGATAGAATCGGGCCAGTACAAAACACAGACTTGCCCCAATAGAGGCGCCTAAGCAATGCACGGGCTCTTGAATGTTTTCTTGATCCAATACGGCAATAGTATCATCGGCTCTGCTTTTTAAACTGTATTCTTTTGCATCGTGCGGTTTATCGCTATCACCATAACCCCGGCTGTCAATTAACACTAGCCTAAAATCATTTTTTAAGCAGTCAACAAAACCCAGATGATGCCAGTCTTTAATACTATTGCCATTACCATGATGAAACACTAGGGTTTCTTTTCCTTGGCCTAATATTTCATAATGAATGCTTATTTTGGTTTGGGTTTGATGATCAAGTCGAGTTACTTTCAATCTAAGGGCCTCATTTTAAAATGGTTGATTTTAGCTCGGAATGAACTTATCATACCACGGTTTCGCATATAAGGAAATTTATCCGTTAAGCGATACTTTTAGCAAGGCCAGCCGCTATTATTTGCCAACACATAAGAATAAAAGAAAAAATTCATAATAGTAACCTACATTCCTAGAACAAAAGTAAATAATTCCAAATTAAACGGTTTAAATAGCGATCAAATACAATCCAATTAAAACTATTTTTATTGCTTTTTATTTATTAGTACCACAATTCAGGGTTCTATTCCTTTTTGAGTGGGTTTGATCGTAAAATA
>VFKP01000138.1 GCA_009885495.1 Gammaproteobacteria bacterium
CAAAATTATGCGGCCACTTTAAATCCACGCACCCTAGAACGGCGATTAACAGCTCTAAAAAACTGGCATCTGTATCAAGGCTTTATAGATCCCACTGCCAACGTCAGCATACGTAAGACCCTATCAGGAATCAAAAATATTCATGGCAAACCTAAAGATAAAGCGCCTCCTCTCACCTTAGAATCATTGGCTTGCATGGTCGATTATCTCAAATCTTCATCTCGTCTAATCGATTATCGCAATTCTGCTTTATTACAGATAGGTTTTTTTGGGGCCTTTAGGCGCAGCGAATTAGTCAGCCTAACTTGGAATAATATCCATTTTGTGAGCCAAGGCGTAGAGATTTTATTGCCTCATTCAAAAACCGATCAAAGTAGCGAAGGTCAGATCTGTGCTATCCCTTATGGCCATGACAAACTTTGCCCCGTCACTGCTTTACTTAAATGGCAAAACTGCATACAAGATAAGAGCGATTATGTATTCTGTAGAATAAGTAAGAATTCAAGCGGTAGATCATCCATTAATGGCAACCAAGTCAATGAAATCATAAAATCACTTGCTCTGGCTTGCCAGCTACCCGAGGCCAACGCTTACAGCAGCCATAGTTTGCGCCGTGGTTTTGCCACTGAGGCTAGCAGAAAAGGCGCTCCTTTTGGCACCATTATGCGTCAAGGACGATGGCGACATGAGGGCACAGTTCTCGGGTATATTGATGAAGGTAAACGTTTCGATCAAAATGCTGCTGGAATTATATTAGTCGGTACTCAATAAAATTTTCTATCCCCTCTTCATCTTCGATATCATATCATCGTATGAGATGTAAGAAACGTCTATATTTCCGCGGCTTTATTTTGCCCATGGCGTTGATATCTGAACAGCACTAAGGTTCGAAGCTTTTGCTATCTTTAACAAAAATTCTTTATGTGGCATAGAACTAGAATTTAGAAGTCTCGATAATGAGGGCTGTGGCATCCCTGTTTCTTTTGAAAGTTTTGTTATTCCACCATGGCTATTTATTATTTCTAATAAACTATTTTTAAAAGCACGAATATTTTGTGCAACCGCTTCCAGATCCTCGAAATTGATATAGGGAGATTCAATTTTTTCTGTTTGACCACAATCAATGATTAAATCCTGTATATCTGCTACGATCTCATCGCGCTCTTTAGAGTCATCTTCTTCCGCCAAAATCTTGATTAAATCGGCAACTCCTTCAAACTCCAGTCCTGTTTGTATCGCTTCCGCTATAAATTTTTCGGGTAAGTTTTTATCTCGCATTTCAATAACAATACTGAATAGAGACATCTTTTCATGTGCAGATATTTCCGTATGCGACATTCTATTATAT
Source organism: Gammaproteobacteria bacterium (assembly GCA_009885495.1). Lineage (GTDB taxonomy): Bacteria > Pseudomonadota > Gammaproteobacteria > UBA1113 > UBA1113 > VFKP01. The sequence goes on from VFKP01000138.1 coordinate 1,349, forward strand.
GCTAAACCACTCATAATAAAATACCTCTTGTAGTATATTGGCCTCGTTTAATTAACTGAATATTGATTTTAAATTTATTTCCGCGTTTTAATTAAATCACGATAGCTTTCTTCAAACAGGCGGGCTTCCTCATAAGCTTTTTTAAATTTATCCTTCAAAGAGCTTAAATCTTCTAACAATTTAACTGACACATGCAGCTCATCTATTATTTTTTCAAGACGCGGCGTTCCCGTATAGAATAATCCACCTCGCAATTTGTGCAGGATAAATTGTACTTTCTCAATATCTTTTTCACATTCAGCTGTCTTCAAAAGTGGGATCTCTTCATTTAAGGAAAATGTCAAAATCTCTAAAGCTTTGACCGCTTGATCTGAGGTGGTTGTTCCAATTCGTTGCATTCCTAGCTTTAAATCGATCACAGGCAACTCAACATCAGAAGAAACTTTATTTTGACTACCTACAGGATAAGATTCAAAAAAAGCGCATGCTTTTTCTCTGGTTAAAGGTTTTGAAGCCACCTCTATAAATCCGGCATCTAACGCTATACTTTGTTTAACCGCATCAATATGCGCCGTTAACGCAACAAATGGAGTATCTTTATTTTGTGAATCTGAAGCAATTTCCGCAAAATGCACAATATCCATACCAGAACCGTCTGGCAATCCAAGATCAGAGATAACCAGATCATACTTTTTATCTTTTATTTTTCGTTTAGCTTCTACCACCGACCCCGCCGTATCGATAAAATCAATAAGTCCAGACAAAACAGACATCGAAGAAAACAAAGCTATTTTATCATCCTCAATGAATAAAAGTTTATGCTGAAAACGTTGTGACCCTTCTTCTTTTGAATTGCTCTTAGTCGCCATAGAGTTCGCAAATACTTCAGGCTTCAAATCTTCTAATAAAGAATCAACCGGGGAAGTATAGGTTTCATCCATCTCGAGACCTTTAATTCCAAGATCAAGCAATGGTGTTTTAAAAGGTATAGTCACCGCAAAATGTGACCCTTGGCCGAGAACACTTTCCACATCTAAATCACCTTCCAATTCTTCTACAAATTTCTTCACTAAGAAAAGTCCCAATCCTGTTCCGGGATATAAATTAGTATTTGAAGCTACTCCACGAGTGAATTTATCAAAAATATTTTTCATTTTGCTCGGGTCAATGCCAATCCCAGTATCGAGAATATCAATACACAGGGTGCTGTAGCGTTCCACCTCATGCTCTTTCGGATATAAAGACAAAGTCACAGAGCCTTCACGCGTAAATTTAATGGCATTTCCTAAAAGATTAATTAAAATACGGCTGATACGGAATTCATCGCTCATAATGTGTTCTGGCAGTTCAGGGCTCACCTTCAGGTTTAAAGTAAGATTTCGAATAAACCCTGCTGGTTTATTTAAATCGAAAATATCTGTTACCAGTGCGCGAATGTCCATTTTCCTTTCTATAATAGGTCGATCTCCATGCTGTATATGGTCAAAATCAACCACCTCATCACAGATCTTTAGAAGTTGTTTACTAGACCCGCGCAGCAAATCAAAAACCTCTTTCATTTTAGGATCGGTGACTTGTTTACCAATCACTTCTAGTAAAGACCAAACACCAGAAGCCGGGGTGCGAATATCGTGTTGCATGTTTTGGATAAACTCTGTTTTTAAAACTTCAATTTCTTTTTGCTTTGTAATATCTATAGACGTTCCAACCAAGCCAATAATTTCATCCTCTTCGTCTTTAAGAGGTTCTTTTGTGGTTAGGAATATTGCTATCTCACCAGACTCATTAATTCCTGTTTCTTCAGAAACAATAGTTTCCCCGTCATACATCACGTGCCGATCAACGTCTAGTAATTTTTTAATTCCATCTTCTCCAAGAATACCACCGAATAATTCACTGTCGGTTTTCCCGGAAATGTTTTCAGGATCTTTTAATCTTGCTATTCTACAAAAATTGTAATTGCACCCAAGATATTTAAACTGTTTGTCTTTCCAATACAAATTTCCAGCACTATGGTATATAATGTAGTCTTTTAATTCCATTTATCTCTCCATGGCAAATGTAGGTCCGCTAAACCTTTTCATCAACTTTAATTTTATTAGGTTCTACAGCACAAATATTTTCATATGCATAGAACAAACTTAAGCCCCCATCAATAAGCTTCTGTTTTTCTTGGGGCGGAAAATTTGAATTTGTTAATGTTTGTTCTATATTCGACAATAATAATCTTACTGTCTGGGTAGCGTCATAATTTAGAATTACATTATTTTTATTGTCTACTCTTTCAACTCTAGCACGGGTAAATGTTGGCAGTTTAAGATTGTTGAAAATATGATACATATATGCCCATGCCAGAGAAATGCTGCCCGTATAGATTAAATTGTCGTACTCAGACATGACAATAATCGCCGCATATTCTGTTCTCTGATATTCAATAGACGCATTTACATTAGAACTCATTTTAACACTATGATGCGTTCTCACCATCAAATCATACCATCGCATTCCTTCAGAAGAGAGATTGGTTACAGTTTGATAAGCATCATCAAAACATTTTTTACTTTTAATCCATTCATTCCATGTTAGAATATTTGATTGCTTTTTTAGAATATTGCCATGTTTCTTTAAAAAATATTTTTCTGTTTTATAAATTAATTCTTGCCCCCAATTCAAATATTGAAGCTCTGCCGTAGATATTATATCGACACAAGACACAACACCACACCTCAGTAGAAGTGCTGTATGGGTAAAAAGAGCGTCTAGAAAAAAATCGTATTCCTCTGTTTTTTGTTTTGAAATATTATATCTCCCCATACTTACAGGGATGACTAATTTACTGCCATAAGACAAGGATGGTAAAAAATTAATACTGTGTATTTTTTCATTCATAAAAACAAAGCGCTCACATAAAATTTAAAATCTTTAGAACTTCAGTTCTTCTCTTTTAATAAAAGGAAACAGGGCTTAACAACTACCCACAATTTCCGTGGATAACTCTACAAACCAACAGATAAAAGAGAAGATGGCCAAAGCTACCAGCTCCAAGCCAATTCTTTATGAGGTCTTAATACTCATCCATAAATAGCCGGCGCATGCACCCTATGCACTGAACACAGGATAGAACAAGGAAGCTTCATTTGCAATCTAACCGATTGTCATTAAAATCAAAGCTCATCAACCCTAATTAATCAGGATCTAAATAAGTGCCGTAACCTGGCAGCACAGATGCTATGGCCCTTAACGCCCTCTATAAGGGATAGCATTTTTTTAAAGCAAGAATGAAAATTACTGTGTAGCTTTATATTTTTAGGCCGCTGTACTATTGTAATGATGAATTTAGCTTGTTGACAAAAATAAGTCGTGTAACAAAAAGCCTGGTTTTAGCGATTTACACGAAATTGTTTACAGCCCATTTTAAATTTGACTTATCCACAAAAACTGTGGATAAGTCAAAGCTGCGGGCTATTTGTTGCGCAATTATAGGCTAACCAGTTCATTCTTGCAACACAGCACCGCAAATTAATAGGTGCAAAAATTGGCCTGTTGAGTAATTATTTTATTAATCAATCACTTAGTTGAGCCATTCCAAATTTCAGCGTATTCGCCTTGATATTTCTTATCATCTTTTGGGTATGATTCTGTTCCAGGGACAATCCTAACGTAGTTTTTCCCATTGCTGATAAGAAAAAGTGGTTTGCCTTGTAGATGAGTATTCGCTTGCTCAATCTCTAATTTTACCTCTTGTAATTTGTTTTGTGTTTGGTAAGACCAGAATATTATCCCTCCAATGATAAGCAAACAAGCCACTAATGTCCCTAAAAAAATTGAAAACATTCGACCGATATGAACCGAGCAATTTTTAATCACCCGATCTGCTCGTGCGCTAACCTGGTTTATTTTCTCAAAAATTTCCTTGGCACCGTCTATTTTTGGCACCGTCTATTTTTGCCATCATTTCAGAAGCCAAATTTTCATTATCCTCTTTCGCCTTTTTTAAAAACTCAGATAATTGCTCAACCCTCTCTTCTGCCCGCTGCTCAATCAGTCATAATTCATCCATAATGTTTGGGTCGAGCCCTTTGTTTTCATCTGTATTTTCACCCGTCAATTCACCAACTCCTACCTGTATCTTGTTCAAACTCTTTAGCCCTGGCCAATGCCCGCGCCTGAACTTTTGGCTGCACTGCTTTTAATACTTCATTGCCAGAACTTGCCTGCCCTTTTGCGATCAACATCTCTTCCCCAATTTTGCGTGAGCCCATTGCCTCATCAGGAACAAGCTTGGCTTGACCCCCTTCTTGCTCTATTACCCCATAACTTTCATTGTTTACTTTTACATTTCCGCGATACACTCCAGAATCACCTTCGTTTAAAGTCATCTCAAATTTAAGCCCCATCTCTTTTTCTAATTTTTCAAGCGCAAGAGCAACCAGTTTTTTATTTAGCTTTTCAGCTAAGCGTTGCTCAGCGGCTTCCAGGCGCTCCTTGCTTATTGACTTAAAATTTTGCCTTGCTTTTTCAAGGGAAATATCTTTGCCTATAGAATTAGATTCAATTTCAAGTTTTTTTACATCGTGAGCTTTTTCTTCAACGACTCTATTTTCGCTTCTATCGATATCAATATCCATACCCATGCTCTGCTCGCTGCCATCGCGCTCTAAGTCTTTATGGACTAATTTTTCATATTTGCGTTTAGCCATTCTTTCCTCGGCCGTTTGTATTCTCTCTTGGCCTTTAACGTCTAGGGGGCTACGTTCACTACCAAAATTAGGATCAGAGCTACGACCAGCGGTAGACCCCTGACCCAGGGCTTCAGACAGTGATTTCATAAGGTTCTTTCCGGGTTCGATATTATGGCTATGGGCATAATCAAGGGTTAAGTCTTTAGTTCGCTCGCGAGACATGCTGCGCATGACATCGTTTAACCCTGGAAATTCATCGCGGCTATAATAAATATCAGCGCCGTCCCGATGCCGGGACAGAGCAACATAGCTTGCATGACTGTCAAAATAACGAGAAGCCAAAACTTGGGTTCTATCGACAGTAATGCCCTGAGATTTATGCACTGTAGCGGCATAACCATGGTCAATGTGGTTATAGTCTTTCAAATCAAAACTGACCAAGCGCCTTTGTCTATCAGAGCTTGTACTCATTTTACCGGGAGCTTCATCAAGCCTGACGGTAAAGCACTCCCCTTCTATTTTTGTGATAACCCCTAAAGAGCCATTTTTAACCTTCATATGCACATTATCATTTTTCAAAAAATAAATGCGGTCATTTTCGGCAAAATTGCGCGCCCCTCTATCGGTGTTAAAGGACTTATCTTGCCCCAGCTCACCTTGCCGTAAACGGATCTCGCGCGCCGCCTCATTAAGGCTTTGAACCTCGCTGCGCCGATAGGCCAACATGATTTGGGTTTTATCTGGGATCTGGCCTCTCACCTCATTCCATTGGTCAATCATTGCGTTAATGGCTGCGGACTTTGTTTCAAAGGCGTGGATATTGTCATGTTTATCATAAGCCCATAACCCTTCTTTCGTATTCTTAAGCCCAAAATTACGGGTAGCCTCTTTTTGCCATTCTTCGGTCTGTCTTCTAATCTCTGACATTTGAGCAAAACCGCTTCGCTCTATGATGGCTCTAAAAGAGGGTCCAGCATCGATGGCTTGTAATTGCTCGGGATCGCCGACCAAAACCACCTTAGCACCACCCCTTTGTGCCTCTATCAAAATGGCATCCATTTGTCTTGAGCCTATCATACCCGCTTCATCCACCAGCAGAATATCCTTCTCACCTAATTGTTCACGACCATTCCCCCAAACTAAAAGCCGATTGGCAATGGTGTGAGAAGGTACTTCAGAGCCTGCCTGCAAACTCTCGGCGGCAATACCCGATAAGGTCACACCCTGAACCCTATAGCCTTCTGCCTCCCAAATGTCCTTAGCCGCACCCAGCATAGTGCTCTTACCTGTTCCAGCAAAGCCCACCACACAGACTAAATCTTTATTCTGAGTAATATGGCGCAAGGCCAGCTCTTGCTCACCGTTAAGACCGCGGGCCGAAATCACAGCATCAATGGTCTTCGCACTCACGCGATGCGAAGAGGTGTCGGCCTTAGCCAGGGCTTTATCCACCATGCTCTTTTCGAGCTTAACCATCTCGCGGCTTGAAAAACGTTCACGCCCGGCGTTGTCTTTACCTAAAGCCACGAGCTCTGGATGGGCCATGACCTTGGCATAGATTAAGTTGAACTGTTCAACCTCAAAACTATTGCGATTGATAAAGCGCGCCACATCTTGAGGGGTAAAAGTAGACTGCTGTGCGGTAATGGCTGCAAGTGCTATCTTTGGGTCAGACAATAAACGCTCACCATTGCGCCGAGCCTTTTCCTCATACTCAGAAAATCGCTCCCCGGTCCGCTTATCAATCATCCCGCTTCGATAATGATGCGGCTCAAGATTAATGCCCTGCTCTTCTAAGGTTCTATGGTCAATGCGCATATCGATGCCTAGAGAGGCCAATCGCTCATTGCAATGCTCTGCCCAATCCTTTCTCCATTCTTTGAGTAAATCTTTCTTATTCCAAGACCGCTCTTTTTGACCAAAGCCCTCGGGTCCAACCTCTCGAGTCGTCAGCATCACATGAATATGAGGCTGCTCCTCATTGGGTCCGCCATGGCCGCGATGAAAAGCGACATCGGCAATCATGCCACGAGAGACAAATTCTTTTTGTACAAAATCTAGGGCCATCTTCCAATTATCGGCATCACTCATTTCACGAGGCAGAGAGATATTAATCTCGCGTGCGGTCTGAGCATCTTTACGTTTCTCAGCGGCTTCAACGGCATTCCATAAAATGGCCCGGTCCGAAAATTGAGCTGGGGCGCCTAAAGGTAACAAAATGGTATTTTTAAGGACATCGTCCTTTTTGGTGAAATCGTGAACCATGCCACTGCGCTCATCGACCATGCGTTCAGCGGCGCGATAGGCGGCAGCTGCGACCGCAGAGCGTCCGGCGCTACGTTTGATGAGTTGTGCGCTGAAATGGTAAATAGCCACGGGCTAGCATGTTCCTTAGGATTTTAGTTTTTTAAAAAGCCAGAGCCTTTTAAACTCGAGGAGAATTTATTCTACCTCGAAGCGAAGTTGCTTGCAACGTATAAGCGTGCCCTTACCAGGTAGTTTAGCCTCGCTTCGCTCGATGGTGTTCGCTACGCGAATGGGATTTGATTGGCGCCGAGTTTATGGCACGCCACGCTTAGTTACTCAATATTGATTTTTGACTCTTGATTAGCGGTTTGTTAAAGTCGGGTTATTGCGGCTGGATTTCCGTCTGGCCGTCGAATCGTCCCGTTTTTATTGGAGATAAATACCATGGCTCAAGAAACATCTCGCCTTGAAGAATTAAAGAAAAAGAAAGAGCAGCTCTCTGC
>VFKP01000154.1 GCA_009885495.1 Gammaproteobacteria bacterium
ACAAAATATATTGGCTTTTGAATCGTTTTTGCCATTTCTTTTAGAATCTCTGAAACCGATGGGGCCTCAGCGATATCACCGCTAATCAATATTTTATCGCCAGATGCGGCTATGACTTTTTGATAAAACTCCATCCTGTTCTCTAGCGTCAGAAAATTAAGATGAATGTCTGTCAGCCAAATTAATTTCATGGCAGCTTGCTAATTACGTTATCTATAACGAATTGATAGGCTTCTTCAAAATTCCAGTTTAATCCGACAGGAAGTAGCGCATGCATATCTGATTGGAAAGCTTGGTGATTTCGTTTTAGTTCTAAATTTTTTAAAAATTCATCTCGAGAAAAATGATAATTATCATTCACACAGTATTTTTTAAAGATTTCAAAGACTCTATCAACGTTAACCAAATTATTTTGAGCTACGAACCATAAATCAAACAAATCTCGGCCCTTGCGGCGTTGATAAAGAGCCCGAAGTTTAGTAGCCATCAACTCATCCAACTCATATGTAATGATATTAGCTACTCCATTGAACCAATCTGACGTCACGGCGAAAGGAACTGTTTTTAAAGGCAATACTTGAAAATGTTCCGTAGTATTAATTTCGATTTTTAGTTTTGCAGGCATTTTGTTGATAGACTCATATTTGTAAATCAACTTCGCACTACGCTCGGTAATTTTCCATTTTGGATCACCCAACCATGGCTTGAACAATGCTCTAATGGCGTCAATTGTCTGGCCGATTGGATTAGGATTTTTTTGGACAAAGTCAATATCTTCACTGTACCTTGATGGTGGTTTTAAGAATAATTTATTGAGCGCAGTACCACCCCGAAAAACCAATGCTTCACTGACATGCGGATCATTATACAAATCTACTAATGCTCTACTTATTATTAAATCTTGTTCAATTTGGACTGGCGTTTGCCACCCGACATTTTTTCGCCATGCTTGGATAAAAATTTCTGGTATCATAAATCACTCTCAAAATCAGTATTTTCAATAATTTTCCATTTTTTACACCTAGGGTGCCCAGTTCTTGATATGTATGGAACAAGGGAAACAAAAGGTCTATTCGAATTTTTTAGGTATTCTAGAAGTCTATCGATTATTTTCTGCTTCTTTTCTTCGTCTTCCATAACGTCAATTTTTTCCAAGACAAATCCTAATCTTTGAATTTGTCCTACTTCCCCTAAGCGCTTAGCAAGTTCAATTAATTTATTTTCATCGATACTGGGGGCAAGTTCTGATAAGACAGTAGCAATGTGGCTAATGCCAGCAGCTCTAGCTGAATATTTGAAAAGATCAATAGCCAGTAACTCTGGAGTAGCTACTTTTAAATAACCAGTACTCACGACAAAATCTTTAGTCGGTAAACCCTCTAAAGAATCCTTGTAGACAAGTTCAATCACTACATCACCAAATTTGAGGGGATGCTTAATCCGTTTGTTAGTGATCACTTGAAAACGGGCTGGTTTTTGATGGGAGGCACCATAAAACAATCCTGCACTAAGTAGGCCAACATAATAATCAACATTTAGATGTTTCATGATAATAGGAACTAATTCTTCTGCTGGAATAGACCCATAGGGCTGATGTTCCGGTGGAACCATCACATAAAGCCCTTTTATTGGGGTGATAATTTTATTGGCTTTTTTAAGTCGAAATAGGCCAGCTTTGGCTGCATTTTCTGAGATATGCAGATCTTGAATGATTTCCTGGAAGGTAAAATGCCGTTTACCGTACATTCTTAGTTTATCTAAATACTCAAGAAACATGTCATGCCCTTTAGGTGTTGAAATTCGTAACCTAAAGGACATCATAGACTTATTTTTTGTTGTAGTCAAGGCATTTTTTGCTTAACATGTCCTTTAGGTTGCGTTATTCGTAACCTAGAGAACATAACCGGATCATTCGATTGTCTGTTTAAAAAAAGTACTTTCCGGACATTCTTTTAGCTTTTTGTCTCTACCATGTCCTTTAGGTTTCATATTTCGTTACTTTAAGGACATGGTATCCTATAGGAGCCAAAGCGAATATTATTCAAGAGGAACTATCATGAGCAACATAAAACGCATTTTTATCATTGGCCATTCAGGTGCAGGCAAAGGAGTTCTTGCCCAAGCCGTGGCTCAAAAGTTGGGTTGGAAATTTATTGATGCAGACGTCCTGGGGTGTGTCGCTCACATTGGGCGTACTCTATCTGAGGTTGTGGGCGGTGAAGGTGAACGTGCTTTTAATCATTGCCTGACAGAAATTTTGTCTCATCAGATCACGAAAGAAAATAGTGTGGTCACTACAGATGAAAGTATTATCTGCGATAAAAAAGCACGTGAGTTACTGAAATCAGAATTCACTGTTTACCTGAAAGTGAGCACGGCAGTGCAGTTAGAACGTCTTTCAAATTATCGTCCATTATTGCCGGTCGATAATTTTTCTGCACTCTTAGATAAACTTCATGAAGAACGAGACAGTTTATATGAACAAGTGGCAAATTTTTCGCTGAGCTCAGACAATGGCGATATAGAAGAACATGCGGCAAGTGTCATAAAGGGCATGAAAAAACAGGCGATACTGCTGGCAAGCCATGCAGAGAAACCCAAAGCGGTATCAATGTATAGCACCAAGCCGAGGATTACTTTTTGAATAAAATTATCCAATGGGGTTGCAATTGCCTTATTTCTCTTGGGTATACACTCAAAAACAATATTCCGGGAAATGTGAAAAATACGCCTTGGTCTTATGTGATCCGCTTTGAAACCTCTCAGGGTTATATTTATTTGAAGCACACGCCAGAGCAATTGGCATTAGAGGCTGCAATTATTCATATTTTACAGGATCAATTTCAGGCTCGAGTGCCAACCCTTATTGCACACAATCCAGAACTCAATTGTTTTTTAATGAAAGACGCGGGCCGGTCATTACGAGAAATGCTAAAAAAAAATTTCAATGAAGCATTATTTTTCAAAGCGATTGATCAATTCACATCAGTTCAGTTAGCGACGGCAGATCATATCGAGGTTTTTCTGAATATCGGGGTTCCAGATTGGCGATTGGATAAATTGCCGGGATTATACTGGGAGTTGCTGTCACAAAAAGAGTTGATAGCGGATGGATTGTCAGAAATGGAATTGAATAAATTACACGCTTTGTTTCCAGAGGTTTTAAACGTATGTCAAAAATTATCTGATTATTCCATCAGGTCGAGCATTGTGCAACCTGATTTTAATGATAATAATACGTTGATAGATGAAATATCACAAACTATTACGATGATTGATCTGGGTGAAATAGTAATTTCACATCCATTTTTTTCTTTGTTAAACTGTTTAGAACAAATCAAAAAACACCATGGATTTACAGAAGATGAGAAGAAGTATTCCAGAATTAAGGATGCTTGTCTTAGAAACCACATTAAAATGTATTCTAAAGAATATTTATTAGATGCTTTCATAATCGCAGAAAAAATATGGCCTATTTATAAGGCCTTATCCCATTATCGCTTGATGCTCGCCTGTGGTAAAGAAAAGATGATATCATTTCAGCCTGGAAGGCTGAGCCATTTCCTGAAAGAATTTATGGAAATTTTTGTTAATCCCGCACAAATTATGCGGTAGTTTATTGAAATTCTGTGGCGGGGTAGAATTCTATATGAGACTGTAAATAATTTGTATCCCTTTCAAATCCCAGGGTAACCGACCGTGTGGCTATGTATAAGCACAACCCATCCCAATCCTCTCATTTCAGAATCTAAAA
>VFKP01000094.1 GCA_009885495.1 Gammaproteobacteria bacterium
AAAATAAGGGTTGCTTTATTTTTTAAATGGTACTATTATGCAGCCAGTAGAGCAAGTCTGTTCTGCTTCACGCGACAACTATCCTGACAGTCACCGTTCGCAAAAGCAATCAATCCTTTGAGATCTGTTTTTTCTACCGTAGAAGTACATTTAACTTCTATCGCCACTTTGCCTTTATCTAAGATGAAATCGACTTCTAAGCCACTCTTAGTACGCCAATATTGAATCTTAAACAAAGCATTATGAATTTCTTTATAGGCTAATAGTTCTAGAAATATATAATGCTCAAAGGCATGGCCTACTTCGGGCCCTTTTAATTGAGTGATAGCGGCTTGCCCTCTCAGGATACGGGTTAGGCCGGTATCAAAAAAATAAAATTTAGGAGTGCTGGTGATGAGTTGTCTACTTTCACTTTTAGCAAATGGAAAAATAAGATAACCGAGTAACATATCTATTAATAAATCCACATAAGCTTGGACGGTTTTTACGCCTACAGAAGCTTCTCTGGCTACATTAGACATATTGAGCATTTCGCCATTCGAAAAAGCAATAGCGTCTAGAAAGCGGGTGAATGAACTTAATTCGCGAATTCTACTTTCCCATTGCACTTCGGGAATGAGATAGTCTGTCAGATAAGCCTGTAAAGACTTTTGCGCAACCGACTCGCTTAAATAATGTGAAGGGATTAATCCGTTATTTAAGATGCGCAATAAATCAAAAGAGGGCATCTCAGGATAACAAAGAGGCAAAAAGAGTTGTCTCCAGGCACGCCCACCCAATAAATTAGCACCCTCATGCTTTAATCGCCGTAAACTAGAACCACATAAAATAAAATAAGGATGGGCCGGATCGTTTTCTATGAGCCAATGAATTTCATCTAATAAAGCCGGTGCTTTTTGAATTTCATCAATGATAATGGGCTGTGTTGCCTCTACCGATCCTTGTGCCAATAACTCTTCTCGCAACAGATGGGGCTCTTTAATATAACGAAGTAGCACATCGTTTTTTAATAAATCTATCCATTGGCTATGGGGATACCGTTGCTTTAAGTAAGTGGACTTACCTGTTTTACGCGCCCCCCATAAAAAAAGGCTTTGCCCTTGGGGTAAATGAAGGTCTAAGATCCTGTTTAACATGACTTATTTCCTGATAGACGGTTTCTTTATCTGAAAATAGTATAACTTATTGGAAGTGATAGGTCAAAATAGTTGAACTTTTTATCCTAATTATTCCTAAAAGTTTAACTTTTTAGAGCTAAATGGACGAAAAGTACAAAAAGTACAACTAATACTTCTGCTCAGATCCCTTTTAAATTCGAGGGTAAAGTTAAACTTTATCTGTAATTGTACAATTTGTGTCGGGGCGATTCATGAATAGGGCTGGACGTTTTTTCTGAACATTGACTGACAAAAGAATAGATTATCCCTTCTCAAGAGGGCAATTCGTGAATTGCCCCTACCTGAGATTGAGAGGCTTCTAATCTCTGGAGCCTATGTATATAAAACAAGCCATTATTCCAGGGGATTTTCGACAGAAACCAGAAGAAGGGCTTGTGATTTCTTTCCATTTATTTTACCCTTCAGGAAAGTCATCGGTGATCGTTTTAAGACTCGGTTGGGCACGGTGTTCAAATCATGATAAGGGACTGATATTATGTTTAAAGTTAAAATCTGGGGGATTGCCGTTTTGGCTTTGGGGATCACGAGCCTAGCCTTTGCAGCGGCGGATATTGCCAGTGCGCCCGTTACAGAACCGGCTTTATCCAGCAGCACTTTTGTTTTTAATGCACGTAATGTTCCTGATATCGTTCAAGCCTTAAATTTCGCGCAAAAAAATCATAAAAATTTAACCATTGAAGACGGTCAGGTGGCGGTTAAGGCGCCGGGGGTTGTTTATTTAGATCTGCAGGGCTTTGATCAAATGGTGAGTCTACAGTTGCAAAGACAAAGTATTGTGGTGCAAGCAGGGATGACTTGGGGGCAAGTGCAACGCTTAGTGGCGCCTTTTGGCTTAACGCCTCAATTTATGCCAGCTCAGGCCAATGAAGCTATTGTTGAGACGATTAACTCTAATAGGCCGGGATTGACTCCCAGCAGCCCTTGGGTGTCTGAAGGTTTAACCTCCATACGATTATTACAAAGTGATGGCAAAATTGTGAATGCTTCACAAGAAAAAACTCCAGAATTATGGCAGGGCTTGATCGGTGGGCAAGGCCTATTGGGTGTTCCTTTAGATGTAGAGGTCAGCCTTGTCAAAAATCAAAATTTACTGCGTCATGCTAAGCTCATGTCTTATCGCGATTATCCTGCCTATATTCAAGATCAGGTCCAAGGCAATTCGGACATCAGCGCCAGTTTTGCTCGTGTGGATGTGGCTCCGGGCAAAGACTTCTTAAATCAGTTGTATGTCGTGAGTTATTGGGTCAAGAATAAAAGTCTTGCCGAGGCGGTACAAGTGCATCCTATCCGCAATGATCTCACCCATTCTTTGTATCAATGGTCGGCGCAAGGGGATGATGAAAAAAGTTTGCGTTGGCAGATGGAAAAAGGATTCTTGGCCAACGATCTTTTACACAGTTCTTTAACGCGCAGCGATTTGTTGATGCGACAAACCAAAGCCAACAGAGCGGCACAAACGCAAGCCTTGTACTATATTCCCGCCGATCAATTCGTCGCGTTTATGGATGATTTACGAGCTTTGTCTATCGAGCAAAAAAGATCGTTTAATCAAGTGACAGTTCGGTTTTTGCCTAAGCCCAGTCAATCAATCTTAGCTTTACAAAAGCAAGCCTTGTTTGCAACAACATTGACTTTCCAAAGCAAAGCCGATACGGCAGACAATGATGCCATATTCTTAAATCGTTTAAATAGCATTGCTTTAAACAGACAAGGTGGTTTTGCTTTGAATGCCAATACCTTGACTGATTCAGCACAAATGCAAGCCTTGTATCCACGGTTGGCAGAGTTTTTGAAATTGAAATCGCAGTACGATACAGAAAACATGTTGATTAGCGCGCAAGCGCCTACTTTAAATCGAGAAGTCTAAACTTACAGGAGAAACAATGTCAGAAGTACTACAAGCCCTTATTGAAGAACACAATATCCGTTATGTTGATTTACGTTTAACAGGCGTTGATGGTAAAGAACATCATTTAACCATTCCCGTTGAAGCGGCCGATGCTTCTTTTATAGAAGAAGGTAAAATGTTTGATGCTTCTTCTATCCGTGGATTTAAAGGCATACAAGAATCCGATATGGTCTTGATGCCAGACATTAGCACGGCAGTGTTAGATCCTTTTTACACCGACCCCACGCTGAACATTCGCTGCAATGTATTAGAACCCAATACCATGTTGCCTTATGATCGTTGTCCGCGCGCTTTGGCGATGCGTGCCGAAAATTTTCTGCGCTCCACCGGTATTGCCGACACTTGCTATGTGGGTCCTGAGCCTGAATTTTTTGTTTTTGATGGTGTGCGTTGGGTGAATAATATGCACGAATCTTCTTTCTCCATTCAATCTGACGAAGGGGCTTGGCATTCCAATGCCAAGATGGAAGGCGGTAATCCAGGGCATCGCCCGGCCGTTAAAGGCGGTTATTTCCCTGTGCCACCGGTGGATTCTTCACAGGATTTACGTTCGGCTATGTGTAATACTTTAAAAGACATGGGTTTGATTGTTGAAGTGCATCATCATGAAGTGGCCACCGGTAATCAAAATGAAATTGGCACGCAGTTTAATAGTTTATTAAAAAAAGCCGATGAAATGCAGATCTTTAAATATGTGGTGCACAATGTCGCTCATCTATATGGTAAAACGGCAACCTTCATGCCTAAACCTTTGGTGGGTGATAATGGCTCTGGCATGCATTGCCATCAATCGCTGGCTAAGAATGGAATTAATTTGTTTTCAGGTGAGCAATATGCAGGCTTATCTGAAATGGCTTTGTATTATATTGGCGGTATTATTAAACATGCTAGAGCCCTGAATGCGCTCACCAATGGCACCACCAACAGTTATCGACGTTTAGTGCCAGGGTTTGAAGCGCCCGTGATGTTGGCGTATTCAGCACGCAATCGTTCTGCTTCTATTCGTATTCCGTTTACATCGAGTCCTAAAGGGCGACGTGTTGAGATTCGTTTTCCGGATGCCACCTGTAATCCTTATTTGGCTTTTTCCGCGATGATGATGGCGGGCATTGATGGCATTCGTCAAAAAATCCATCCGGGCGATCCTATCGATAAAGATCTGTATCATTTGCCGCCTGAAGAAGCCAAAGACATTCCTACGGTCTGTGACAGCCTGCAACAAGCCTTGCGTGCTTTAGATGAAGATCGACATTTTCTTTTAGCCGGCGAAGTCTTCAGTAACGATTTAATCGATGCTTACATTGAGATGAAAGAAAAAGAAGTGAAACAAGTGGCGCTGATGACGCATCCCATAGAATTTGATTTGTATTATAGCGTGTAGATCTTATCTGGACCTCAAGCCAGGCCTAGGGTTAAGCTTCCCCCATGAATTTAACTGAACATTGCAATAAAATGTTCAGTTGAGATGCTATACTGAATGTATGTTTTTTATTCAATGGGGTTGTGATGAATAGCATGACTTACACTAAAGGCCTGAAAAAGATGCGTCAGTTATTCGGTTCTGATGCCGATGTTTATAGTGCATTGCTTAAAAGAATCTCTCCAGAGTTTGAAAAAATAAATGTTGAATTCCCCTTTGGTAGGATATATGCGCGTGAAAAAATTCTGGATGCACGCACCCGAGAAATGCTCACCATTGCTGCGCTAACCGTGCAGGGATACAGTTTACCGCAATTGGCAATTCATACTAAAGCCGCATTGCAGTGCGGGGTTTCTAAAAAAGAGATCCTTGAAATTATTATTCAAATGATCGCATATGCTGGGTTCCCGGCGGCGACCAATGCATTATTCACAGTGGATAATGCTTTTAAACAGTTCGATGAACATAAATCCAAAGTAAAAAAGGTTAAAAATTCAAGGGGCCTATGATGCGAGTTGCGGATTTTATCATTGAAGTTTTGGTGCAACACAATGTTCGTAGAGTGTATGGATATCCGGGTGCTGCGATATTAGGCTTGATAAATGCTATTTACAAAAATGAGAAAATAGAATGGGTCCTCATGCGCAATGAAAACGCAGCTTCCTTGGCGGCTTCTGCAGAAGCCAAATTGACAGGAGAACTCTGTGTCTGCATGTCGAGCAGTGGTCCTGGCGTTACTAATTTAATCACGGGGCTATTGGATGCGCAGGTTGATGGGGCGCCTGTATTGGCCATCACTGGAATGATAGCCACCAATAGGCAGAACATTTATGGTTTTCAAGATATTAGCAACGCCGATTATTTCAGACCTTTTCTCACTTTTAGTGAAGAATGCAAAAATATCAATATGCTACCTTCATTATTCTCAATGGCTTTGGTCCATGCTAAGATGCATCTTCAATGCGCGCATTTGGCTATTCCTGCGGATATTGCCAACCAACCCTGTCCTAAAGAACTGGAAAATAATTTACATGGATTTATCTACAAGAGAAAATTTTTAATGGCACCGCCCAAAGAGGTTCTGTCGCAACAAATTTATAAAGTTGCATAGGGCCTTAGGCGCATTTATCCTAGACGCAACTATCCTGCTAAAGCATAAAACTGCTCGTACACCA
>VFKP01000040.1 GCA_009885495.1 Gammaproteobacteria bacterium
ATTCATCAAAAAAATGCTCATTAACGCCCCTGTTAACTCCGCTTTTTTCGTTGAATTTTGCGTGTAACCTGCATCCAAATCTGTGCTTTGTCGTACCCTCCCTTAGAGAGGAAGTAGTTATTGTAACTTTAACAATTCCCAATAACTCGACAAACTGTCTAAAGCCTCATCGTTGAGATCGGTTTGAAAATACCCTTGTTTTAGAGTTTCTTCATCTGGAAAGATAACGCGATTCTTAGCCAGCAAAGGCGGTAAATCCATTAAAGCCGCATGATTGGCGGTGGGATAATAGGAAGCCTCCACTTGCATCGCCGCAATTTTAGCCTGCAAAATATAATTTAAAAACACATAGGCATTATCTCTATGCGGTGGGTTTTTAGGAATGGTAAAAGCATCCACCCAAATCACAAATTTATCTTTAGGATAAATAAATTCAATATTTGGATTTTCCTGCATGGCTTTATAGACATCGGCGTTCCAAGCCATGCCAATGGTCACATCTTCATCCGTAATTAAAGAAGGCACTGAAGCACTGTTGTAAAGCCGCACATTAGGAAGTAATTTTATCAAATTTTCATAGGCTTGTTTAAGATGCAAGGGATTATCATCATTGGGTGAATAGCCCAAAGTGAGTAATCCAATGTTAAAGGCCTCTCTGGGATCGTCTAACATCAATAAAGCATTACGGTATTTGGGCGACCAAATGTCTGTCCAGTTTTCTAAAACATCATTCGGATAATATTTGCGATTGACAAAGATACCCGTAAGTCCCCAAACCCAAGGCACACTGTATTCTCCCGTGGGATCATAATTAGGATGTGTAAAAGCCGGATCTAAATTTTTATAATTAGACAAACGGTTTAAATCAATTTTCTCAATCATATCTTCTCGAGCCATGCGACTTACATAATAGCTGGACGGCTCCACCACATCATATTGACTATTCTTGCTAGCCTTTAATTTGGCATACAGCATTTCATTGCTGTCAAACGTCGAGTAATTCACTTTAATACCGGTGTCTTTCTGAAATTGTTCCACGATATCAGGAGACAATTCCTGAGACCACACATAAACATTGACCACCTTTTCATTGTCTGCAAAAACAAGGCTGCTGAACAGGCTTAAGATGAGGAGCCAGGTATATTTCATTGTTTCTTCCTTCTGGTCACCCATTGCGATGCACACACAATTGTCAAAGTCATCACAAATAATAAGCTACAGAGGGCATTTAATTCAGGAGTCACTCCCAAACGTGCCATACTGAAGATTTTAATGGGCAAGATCTCAAATCCTGGACCTGAGACAAAATAACTGATCACGATATCATCGAAAGATAAAGCAAAACACAGGAGACCTGCAGATAAGATCGCCGGCAATAACATCGGTACCGTGATGCGCGTAAAGATCTGCAATTCACTGGCACCCAAATCGCTGGCGGCGGTGAAAATATTGGGATCAATGCTTTTTGCACGACTGTAAATGATGATCACCACAAAAGGGATGCAAAATGTTACATGCGCAATGTACAAGGACCAAAATCCTAAAGCCAAATTGCCTAGAGAAAATAAAATGAGCAACGCAATCCCCAGCACAATATCCGGAGAAATAATGACAATAAACAGCAAACCTTGTAAAACATTTTTCCCCCGAAATTGATAGCGATAGAGGCTAATGGCCGCTAAAGTCCCCATCAATAAAGCCGAAGAAGTGGCACTTAAAGCCAAATAGAAAGAATGCCAGACCGCAATCCATAAATTACTGTCTTGCATCACTTCATGATACCAATTGAAGGTAAAACCCTGCCATAGCATTGAAAATTCAGCGTTGTTAAACGAATAGACCATCAAGGCGACAATAGGCGTATACAAAAAAGCATAAATCAGCAGCAGGTAAATGCTTTTAAATGACCGAGTCATAATTGATCCTTCTGTTACTCTTTACCCAATAAATGAGTAAGCCTATGCCCATGATCACCGTCAATAAAACGCTGGTGGCAGCGCCTCTGGGCCAATTGTTGGCCGTCAAAAACTGATCTTCAATCAGATTTCCCAAGAGCACGGCTTTAGCACCTCCTAACAAATCAGAAATGTAGAATAAAGTCATGGCGGGTAAAAAAACCAGTGTACAGCCCCCTAAAATGCCAGGCATCGTTAAGGGGATAATCACTTGACGAAATGCCGTGATGTAATTGGCGCCCAGATCTTTAGCGGCTTCGATCAGACTACGATCAAATCGTTCTAGATTGACATAAATGGGTAAAATCATAAAAGGCAGTAAATTATAAATCAAGCCAATGGTCACGGCTTGATTGGTGAATAATAATTGCAAAGGTTGATGGATCAAGCCTAAAGCCAACAACACGCTGTTCAATAAGCCCTTGGTTTTTAACAAGCTCATCATGGCGTAACTGCGCACCACTGAACTTGTCCAAAAAGGCAAGAGTAAAAGGAGCAAACTTAAATTTTGCAGGCGTTCAGGCAAACGCGAAATAATATAGGCAAAAGGATAACCTAGAATCAAACACAATGCCGTGACAATCCCGGCAATATAAAACGATTTTAAGAAAATTTTAAAGAAAATAGGATTGAATAAATCATAATAATTCTGAAAGGTGAAATGCATCAAGGCAATATGATCGGCATCGTGTTGCATAAAACTGATCACGACCATCGTTAGAAAGGACAGTAAGCCGAAAACCCCTAGCCAAACCGAAATTAAACCAACCGAAAAATACTGAAATCTATTTTTCATACGGTAAAACCACCTCCCAACCCAGAGGCCAATTCACCCAGACCGATTCGCCTAAGGTATAAGTGACATCTTCGCCCTTATCTTCGTCGAAAAATTCAGTCGCCGACAATAATTTACCACCGGGTAATTTCACAATTAAATCCACTGTACTGCCTTTGTAAATCACTTCACTGACTACCGCAGGAAACATATTGGTGCTATCGCTGATTTCTGAATGATGATACACCCGAGTGTCTTCGGGCCTGATCAATAAATGGATTTTATCACCCGTTTTAAAATCGCCCCGATTGTCCAATTCATATTCTATGTTTTCAACGGTAATTCTAAAGATTTCTGCATCGGCTGAATCAATGCTCACATCAAAAATATTACTCTCGCCAATAAAAGTAGCCACTGAAAGACTTTTGGGATTTTCATAAATATCGCGGGGGCTACCCTGCTGTACAATTCGCCCCTGTTGTAACACCACAATAGTGTCCGACATCGACAAAGCTTCTTCTTGATCATGGGTTACGAAAACAAAAGCAATCCCGAGCTTACGTTGCAATTGCTTCAATTCAATCTGCATATTTTTACGCAAACGATAATCCAAGGAGCTTAAAGGCTCATCCAAGAGTAAAACCAAAGGTTCTTTAACCACGGCACGGGCAATCGCTACCCGCTGTTGCTGCCCACCACTCAATTCGGCCGGGCGGCGCTTTGGGTAGTCTTCTAGGCGCACCATACGCAATATTTCCGTGACTCTTTTGCTAACTTCTGTCTCAGGAATATTATCACAGCGCAGACCAAAGGCCACATTATCAAAAACATTCATATGAGGGAACAAAGCATAGCTCTGAAAAACAGTGTTAACATGACGTTCTTGAGGCGATAAGTCTTTAGCGTCTTGATTTTTAATGCGGATTTCCCCAGAACTGGGTTTGTCTAGACCCGCGATCATGCGTAATAAGGTTGTTTTTCCACAGCCTGAAGGCCCGAGCAAAGTCAAAAATTCACCATCTTTAACGGATAAATTGATCTCTTGTAAAATCGACTGCCCGCCATAGGATTTACAAATCCCAGTTAGCTCTATGATGTTTTCTTCAGCCATAATCCGCCCTTAAACTGCCCAGCCCATTTTCCCGAAAATGCCCCTATTGGGAGCGCCTGTAATAGGGTGAAAGTACGGCATTTTACCCCCTAGGTCAATAGTTTTTATCACTTGAATGGCATTTTCAGACTGATCTTTATTCAGCGGGTATATTCTATTCATTTTTAGTGGTATCCCTTAGCAATCCACTTAAAAACCCCATTCTTCGCAGCGAACGTCGGAGAACTAGACAGCATCGTGCGAGAATGGCATAATCAAGCCTAATATCATTTTCCAGAGTAGAAAATAAACAATCATGCTGATTTTCGTGCTAAATGGTCCAAATTTAAATCAACTAGGTCATCGAGAGCCTCATCTTTATGGCAGACTCTCTTTGGCTGAAATCAGTACAGAGCTAGACGAACTGGCTTTGGAACTGGGGCATACCCTGGATCATTTTCAAAGCAACGCTGAGCATGAATTGATCAATACCATCCATGCGGCAAAAGAACAAAGCGCTGATTTTATCATCATCAATCCTGCCGCCTATGGCCATACCAGTATTGCTCTTCGAGACGCCTTATTGGTTGTACAAATTCCTTTTATAGAAGTTCACTTATCCAACATCTATGCACGCGAACCTTTTAGACAACACAGTTATTTATCGGATATCGCCGTGGGCGTTATCTCAGGTTTAGGGGCGATGGGTTATGAATGCGCGTTACGAGCCGCGCACGCCAGCAATCCATCACATGATTCAATCAGCGTTTGAGGAGAAACATCTTGCCAATGGATGTACGAAAAATTAAAAAACTCATTGACTTAGTCATTGAGACGGGGATTTCTGAATTGGAAATCAAGGAAGGCGAAGAAGCTGTGCGTATTATTCGCTCTGGCTATCCGTCTTCACAAGCTCATTCAGCGTCCACGCATCATGTCACACACACCAATCATATGATTCATACTCCGCAGGCTGCTCTAGAGCCTAGTCCTGCAGCCATCGAAGTGATTGCTGAAGTCAATGCAACTCCGAGTGGACATGTTTTAAAATCCCCTATGGTGGGTACGGTGTACTTATCACCCTCGCCTCAAGCACCTGTATTTACGCATGTCGGAGATGCCGTGCAGGTCGGAGATGTGCTGTGTATTGTTGAAGCGATGAAAATGTTTAATCAAATCGAGGCCGATGTCGCCGGGATCATCAAAGCAAAACTGGTTGATAATGGCCAACCCGTTGAATACGGCCAACCTTTGTTTGTCATTGAATAAGGCGATGCTCATGTTTAATAAAGTGGTGATTGCAAATCGAGGCGAAATTGCTCTACGTATCTTACGCGCTTGCAAAGAATTGGGCATACAAACGGTGGCGGTGTACTCCACGGCCGATCGCGATCTCTTGCATGTGCGTTTGGCCGATGAGGCCGTCTGCATTGGCGAGGCCAGCGCCAGCGAAAGCTATTTGAATATTCCGGCCATCATCAGCGCTGCTGAAATTACCGACGCCAATGCCATTCATCCGGGCTATGGATTTCTGGCTGAAAATGCTGATTTTGCAGAACGTGTTGAAAACAGTGGTTTTGTGTTCATCGGCCCGCGTGCAGAAACCATTCGTTTAATGGGCGATAAAGTCTCTGCGATTGCTGCCATGAAACAAGCTGGCGTGCCCTGTGTTCCTGGTTCCGATGGTCCTTTACCCGATGATGATTCTGAAAATTTACGCATCGCCAAAGAGATCGGTTATCCCGTGATCATTAAAGCCTCCGGTGGTGGAGGTGGTAAAGGCATGCGCGTCGTGCACAGCGAAGCCGCTTTAATCAATGCCATCAGCATGGCCAAAAATGAAGCCGAAATGAATTTTAAAAATTCCACAGTCTATATGGAAAAATTTCTAGAAACTCCACGCCATATTGAGATCCAAGTGTTAGGTGACGGTGAAGGCAAAGCCATTCATTTAGGAGAACGCGATTGTTCCATGCAGCGCCGACATCAAAAAGTTTTGGAAGAAGCGCCTGCTCCTGGCATCACTGAAAAACAACGCCATCAAGTAGGCAAACGCTGTGTTCGCGCCTGTGAAGAAATGCGCTATCGTGGCGCCGGCACTTTCGAATTTTTATATCAAGAAGGGCATTTCTACTTTATTGAAATGAACACCCGTATTCAAGTCGAGCATCCCGTCACAGAATTAGTCACTGGTGTCGATTTAATTCGTGAGCAATTGCGCATTGCCGCAGGCTTTGGCTTATCGCGTAAACAATCTGAGATCCGCTTAAAAGGTCATGCCATTGAATGTCGCATCAATGCCGAAGATCCGGTTAAATTTACCCCTTCTCCAGGCACCATTCAAATGTACCATCCTCCCGGGGGCCCTGGGATCCGCATGGATACCCATATTTACAGCTCTTATAAAGTTCCGCCCAATTATGATTCGATGATTGGTAAACTGATTTCTTATGGCTCTACTCGAGAAATAGCGTTGGCGCGTATGCGCAATGCTTTGGATGAAATCATCATCGATGGTATCAAAACAAACATTGCTCTACATCAGCGCTTAATGCACGATGGTTATTTTAACGAAGGTGGCACCAATATCCATTATTTGGAAAAAAAATTGGCGCAAGAAGATTAACCATGGCTTGGCAGCAATTGCATTTTACCCTTGCCGCCAGCGAAGTCGACTTGTTAAGCGAGCTTTTGTTTGCGGCAGAAGCTCTCTCGGTGAGTTGCGAAGATCCGGGGGATCAACCGATTTACGAGCCTAAACACGATACCGCTTTATGGGCCACCACGGAGCTTTCGGCTTTATTTCCACAAGATTGCGATCTGCAAGCCGTTTTAGAGCAACTCCGTTTAGGCTTAGCGCCACAAAGCTTACCCCCTTATCGTATTTCTCAATTAGACGATGCCCTTTGGGAGCGGGCCTGGCTAGAACATTTTAAACCGATTTGCATCCAGGATCGTTTGTGGATCTGCCCCAGCGAAAGCGAAAAACCCAAAGACGATAAACCGGTCTTATGGCTAGATCCAGGCTTAGCCTTTGGCACCGGCACTCATCCCACCACCGCCTTATGTTTAGAAGCCTTGACGCTGATGCCCTTAGAACAGCTCACGATCATGGATTATGGCTGTGGCTCTGGGATCTTGGCCATTGCCGCTTTAAAATTGGGCGCAAAAAAAGCCTATGCCATCGATCATCATGCACAAGCTTTGATAGCCAGCAAAGACAATGCCTTCAAAAATAAGATTAGCCCTGAAGCTTTATCAATCTTAGAACCGGAAGATTGCCCAAAAACACAGTATGATCTTTGGATCGCTAATATTCTATTACATCCCTTAATTGATTTAGAACCGATGTTTGCCGAGCATTTGACCTCTGGAAAAATTATTTTGCTTTCTGGAATTTTAAATCAACAGGTGGATGAATTGTTGCAAGCCTATCAAAATGATTTTACTTTGTTAGAACAGCAGCAATGCGAAGATTGGGCTTTACTGAAGATGATGCGTCATTAAAATGGCTGTATTCAAATTCTATTTAAAAATCACCTTAATTTTTTGCATCAGCTTAATCAGCCTGCAAAGCCAAGCCTTTACCTTGGACTCTGGAAAACCACAGCCTCTGCCGGTGGATCAAGCCTTTGCTTTTTCTTTAGAAGTTCCTCATCCCGGAATGCTCCAAGCGCATTGGGATATTCACTCCGGTTATTATTTATACCGCGATCGTTTTCAGTTTAGCATTCTAACGCCGCAAAAAACTCAATTGACTCCTGAAGATTGGCCCAGAGCCACTCACAGAAAAAATGCCATTCTAGGCGAATATCTCACGGATGGCGGTAATTTGATTCTAACTTTTCCTTTAACTGAACAAAGGCCTTTCACCCTACAGATCCAATATCAAGGCTGCTCAGAACAACAATTCTGTTATCCGCCACAAACGCGAACTTTTAGCGTTGATTTGGCAACACATACGATCCAAGCGCTCACATTAGAGCAAAGGGTAGCAGAACAACCCAGTCAAACATCTACTCTATTCAGCAAGCTCACTATTCTTTTAGGCTTTTTGGGGTTTGGCTTGCTTTTGGCTTTTACGCCCTGTGTTTTGCCATTATTGCCCATTTTATCCGGGATTATCTTAGGCCATAGTGCTCATTTAAAAACAAAACGCGCTTTTTTACTCTCCTCTACTTATGTATTAGGCATGGCTTTTACCTATACTTTAGCCGGTATTCTGTTTGCTGTCTTAGGTTTGAGTGTGCAAAGTTATTTGCAAACCCCCTGGGTATTGGGTTCATTGTCTGCTTTATTTATTATTTTGGCATTGTGTTTATTATTGAATTATGATCTGCGTCTACCGCAAAGCTGGACTGCAAAAATCAATTCCCTCAGCAAACAACAAGCTCGAGGACAATTCTGGGGTGTCGCCTTGATGGGTGCATTTTCAGCACTCATCGTTTCACCCTGTGTCAGTGCTCCTTTGGTCGGCGCTTTAGCTTATATCAGCCAAAAACACGATGTCTTTTTAGGAGGAGCTGCTTTATTTTGTTTAAGCTTGGGTATGGGTCTGCCACTGATTCTATTCAATACTTTTGGCGCACATTATCTTCCCAAAACAGGGCCCTGGATGAATACCCTCAAAAAATATTTTGGCTTTATGTTTTTAGCTTTAAGTATTTGGCTCTTATCTCGTTTACTGCCGGGGGCTTTGATTTTATTTCTATGGGGCGTATTAGCACTATGGGGATCGTATCATTTTAAAATTTTCAATTGGAATTCTAAAAGTCCAGGATTATTTTTTAGACTGCAACAAACCTTAGGCAGCGTCTTGGCCATTTATGGGATCTTGATGATTGTCGGCGCCAGTTTAGGCCATACTAATCCCTGGTTACCGCTTAAGAAAAGCCTCTACACTCAAAGCGTTCAATTTAAAACGGTCCGCAGCACAGCTGAGTTGAATCAAGCTATAGCAGAAGGATCACAGGCATTCACGCTCTTGGATTTTTACGCCGATTGGTGCGTGTCTTGTCACGAGCTTGAACGAAATTTTCAAGATCCCCAATTGAAAAATACTTTAGCGCAATTTAATTTGATCCGCGTCGATCTCACGCATCCCAGCACCGATATCACCTTATTGCAAAAAAACTGGAATGTGATCGCTCCTCCTACTTTGATTATCGTCAATGCACAAGGCGAAGAAGTCGGCGATCGCATCATCGGTGCGGTGGATGTTGAAACTTTGAAACACGATTTAAGCCTAGCGAAATAGAGAGTTCATCAAATAGCTTTCTTCGCAGGCTTTCTGCACTACTGTCCTGAGAAAATGGAAACTCCCCTCGCCCGGTATTCCGGGAGAGGGTGTTAGAAGATAATGTCATTTCCTGAAGAAGAAGGTAGGACAGCGCAGAGCCAGAACGAACCCAGAGCAGCTCACCCTCGGTCAAACACGCCGTAAACCCATCCCTGGGGGCTCGCTTGCGGCATCCTTGCCGCAAACGGTTTGACCTGAGGATAAGCCACTCTGGGCTCTGGAGCAGAATCTAAGGATGCCGGGATTCCGGAAAAACTTCCCCGGACAGTACTGCAGTATTCTGAGAGAGGGGTTGGGGAGAGGGCGTTTAAAACCTATGACCTCTTTTGAGTCATAGCGCTCTTTTTTAACGCCCTTGAGGCCTAATTTCCGAAGCTCGGGGAGCTTCTTGAGGTGCTTGAATTAAGCTCGATAGCAAAGTATAAGCTTCTTTTATCGCATTATTTCTAGCCGCTATCTCTATTGCTTTATCTCTGTTAGAACCTCTAGGATTATCGATGTACACCTCTACCTGGACTTTCCAAAGAGCTGCATCTCGAGCATACTTTAGTTTGTCCGCAGTACAGTCCTGATCCACACCTAGCAATTTACCCGCAGCTTGAATTTTTTCGCCATTAGCGCGCGGTTGTGAGAGAAAGAGTGGTGATTTTTCACTTATAAGTCGCGGGCTTGAAGGAGAATTCTGCAATAAATTGCTAATCTGAGTTTCAGTCAGTACTATACTCGGTGAAATCATCAGAGCATTCAGATCCTTTCCTGATATAGCAGTTAAGCCTTTGGACTCAGGATTTTTCACGTTGGTTGTTAAAAGTTTTGAGTGATTAATCTCTAATGTATAAGAAGCGTTAGAGTTAGATCGCATTCTCAGGATCATAGGGTCTTCTCCTCTGTAAGAAATACCCTGTTGATCCAAAAGTTTTTCTAAATTTTCAAAAGGTACTGCCATAAAAACCTCGCTATTTATTTAATTTTCTAGGTTATTATAGAAAAAATAGCCTTATTATTTATTATAATAAAGCTTAAGCCTGAGGTTTAAGGCGAGGATTTATGAGCATTCGAACTAAAGATCTTCGGTTATACCAATAGAAAACAGGGGGTTTTATGAGGATATACTCCTCGCACCTGAAGATGCGAGATCATAAAAAAATCGTCTCCGTCATTGCGAGCGCAGCGACGTGATGTTAAATCTCGCATCTTCAGGTGCGAGGAGTATATACCCTAAGATTCCCCGGTTTCCACCGTTGCATTGCTGGGTTGTGCAATGGTCTTTAGATCGCCATCGACCACTTCCAGGCGCACAGAACCGCCTTCGGATAAACTGCCAAACAGCATTTCTTCGGCCAAAGGTTTTTTGATCTTGTCTTGGATGAGGCGCGCCATTGGGCGCGCACCCATTTTTTCATCATAGCCGTGAACAGCCAACCAATGTCGTGACTCCCCATCGACTTTGAGTTTTACCTTACGCTCCTCCAATTGAACTTCTAATTCCATCAGTAACTTACTGACCACATTTTCAATCGTGCTTAAATCCAGAGGTTTAAATTGGACCACGGCATCTAAACGATTTCGAAATTCAGGAGTGAATAAATGCTTAATCGCCAAAAGTCCATCGCTTTGCACATTTTGTTCGGTAAAGCCCATGGAATTTCTAGACAGCATTTCAGCACCCGCATTAGTGGTCATGATCAAAACTACATTTCTAAAATTGGCGCGACGTCCATTGGTATCCGTTAAAGTACCATGATCCATCACTTGTAATAAAAGATTATAAACATCGGGATGTGCTTTTTCGATTTCATCTAAAAGCACCACTGAATAAGGATGACGTGTCACTGATTCAGTCAGCAGCCCTCCTTCATCGTAACCCACATATCCTGGAGGGGCGCCAATCAAACGAGAAACCGTATGTTTTTCCATATATTCAGACATATCAAAACGAATGAGTTCCACACCCAATAAGGCGGCTAAACGTTTAGTCACTTCTGTTTTACCCACACCGGTTGGGCCGGCCAATAAAAAACAACCCACGGGTTTATCGGCTTCCCGTAAGCCCGCACGTGATAATTTAATAGCACTGCCTAAAGCTTCAATGGCCTCATCTTGTCCAAAGATCATCATTTTTAAATCGCGGACCAAATGACGCAAAACATCTTTATCCGAAGTAGAAACAGTTTTAGTCGGAACATGGGCAACCTTAGCCACCACTTGTTCTATTTCAGTGGAATTGATAATGCGTTTCTTTTTGCTCTCGCCTTGCAAAGCTTGAAAAGCACCCGCCTCATCGACAATATCAATCGCTTTATCAGGCAAGAAACGATCGGTTATAAAGCGAGAAGATAATTCAGCCGCTGCACGCAAGGCCTTTAAGGAATAACGAATACCATGATGGTATTCAAATTTTCGTCTTAAGCCTTTTAAAATTTGATAAGTTTCATCTACTGTGGGCTCATCAATATCGATGCGTTGAAAACGGCGGGCCAGAGCATGATCTTTTTCAAAGATCCCTCGATATTCTTGGTAAGTCGTTGCACCAATACATTTTAAGGTCCCTGAAGTGAGCATCGGTTTAATAAGATTGGACGCATCCATGACACCGCCCGAAGCGGCTCCAGCACCAATAATGGTGTGGATCTCATCGATAAACAAGATAGCACCGGGCTGATCATTCAATTCTTGAATCAACTGTTTAAAGCGTTTTTCAAAATCACCGCGGTATTTAGTGCCCGCCAAAAGATTGCCTAAATCCAAAGAATACACCGTACAATGGGCAATCACCTTAGGCACTTTTGATTCGACGATTAATTTCGCTAATCCTTCTGCAATCGCTGTTTTACCCACACCTGCTTCACCCACTAATAAAGGATTATTTTTGCGACGACGACATAAGGCTTGTATGGTTAAAGTGACCTCTTCTTCTCTGCCAATCAGAGGATCAATTTTCCCGGTCATTGCTAAAACATTCAGATTGCTGGCATAAGCTTCTAAAGCGGTTTGTCCATTCATAGCCCCGTCTTCTTCATTTAAAGAAGGATGTGGAGTTTCAGATTTAAATGTTGAAGGAAATTCTTGTAATTTAGAAACGCCTTGATTGATATAATTGACCATGTCTAAACGATTCACATGCGCGCTTTTTAGAATTTGCACCGCTTCACTGTCGGGTTCACTAAAAATAGCGGCCAAAACATTAGCGCCATCCACTTCATTGCGCCCTGAAGATTGCACGTGAAAAACAG
Source organism: Gammaproteobacteria bacterium (assembly GCA_009885495.1). GTDB lineage: Bacteria > Pseudomonadota > Gammaproteobacteria > UBA1113 > UBA1113 > VFKP01. The sequence goes on from VFKP01000040.1 coordinate 12,353, forward strand.
CACGCTGCAAAACTCTTTTAAACCCTAAAGTGGTTTGAGTTTCTTGTTGTTCATTTAAATTAGGATGGCTTGGAATTTTTTCCAAAGCTTCTTCTATCAAAAAATGAATGCGATTGATATCCGCCCCACAAGCCACTAAAGCATCTAGAGCTGAAGCATTCTTCAAAAGCGCAAAAAGCAAATGCTCTATCGTAATATACTCATGACTACGATCCCGAGCCTCTTTAAACGCCTGGTTTAATGTTGCCTCTAACTCTCTGCCTAACATGATAACTTCTCCGACCGATTGATAATAAAACTCAATGTTTTTCAACTTCCTTGATCTAACCTTAGCTGAAAAATGACAGAAATGGTATTCCTAGGAAAAAAAAGTCCAAAAGGTATTTTTTAGAATACTGTTTTTGAAATGTTTTAAGGAATTTCAAGGGTTTTTAGCGAAATCCTTCTACCTTCTTAGGAGAATAGCTCAAGACAGAGACTTTATAGACCGATGCGAGATCCTCATCTAGAGACGCAATTTATCGCGTCTCTACCCTAAAGTTTGAAAGGGATACCCTAAAACTGCATATAGCGAATCACTGCTTGCCCAAATTCAGAGCATGATACCAACTTGGCATCATTGAGTAAACGGGCTAAATCATAAGTCACTTGTTTGCTGGTAATGGCTGATTCCACGCCTTTTAGGATCATATCCGCGGCCTCATCCCAACCTAAATGACGTAACATCATTTCAGCCGATAAAATGAGAGAACCTGGATTCACCTTATTTTGCCCGGCATATTTAGGAGCTGTACCATGTGTGGCTTCAAAAATAGCGATCGTATCACTCAAATTAGCTCCAGGAGCAATCCCGATACCACCCACCTGTGCGGCCAGCGCATCTGAAATATAATCACCATTCAAGTTTAAAGTGGCAATGACACTGTATTCTTCAGGCCTAAGCAAAATTTGCTGTAAAAAAGCATCGGCAATCACATCTTTAATCACAATGCTTTTGCCTGTTCGTGGGTTTTTCAATTCATGCCAAGGACCGCCGTCGATGGGGGTTGCCAAAAACTCATCATGCGCTACAGAATAACCCCAATCGCGAAATGCACCCTCAGTGTATTTCATGATATTACCTTTGTGGACTAAAGTCACCGAAGGCTTATCATGATCGATGGCGTATTGAATGGCTTTGCGCACCAAACGCTGTGTTCCAGCACGAGAAACGGGTTTAACACCAATTCCACATAAATCGGGAAAGCGAATTTTTTTAACCTGCATTTCTTCTTGTAAAAAGTGGATCACCTTATTGGCTTCTATACTACCCGCAGGCCATTCAATGCCGGCATAGATATCTTCGGAATTCTCACGAAAAATCACCATATCCACTTTCCAGGGTTCTTTAACGGGGCTTGGAGTTCCCGTAAAATAGCGCACAGGCCGTAGGCAAACATAAAGATCCAACTCCTGGCGCAAGGCGACATTCAACGATCGTATACCACCGCCCACTGGAGTGCTTAAGGGACCCTTAATAGCGACTTTAAAGTCTTGAATCGCTTGTAAAGTTTCTGCGGGCAAATACTCGTTTTTGCCATAAACCGTTTGCGCTTTTTCACCTGCGTAAATTTCCATCCACTGGATGCCTTTTTCATTGTCATAGGCCTTTTTAACAGCGGCATCGACAACAGCTCGCATCACTGGGGTAATATCGACTCCAATGCCATCGCCCTCGATAAAAGGGATAATGGGAAAATTAGGGACGGACAAACTGCCATTGAGGCTACTGGTGATAGGTTCCCCGTTTACAGGGACAATCAGCGACTCGTATTTCATAAAAACCTCTTATCAGTGAATAGAACGAATTGGACCAAAGTTTACCCTGTAACACTCTAAAATACAAGCTTCAAATTTAGATTTTCTCATACCCGCCTTTAAGCTCAGTCTTATAGTACTGAGGATCGAATGATCATCATCTTTTCATAGCTCATATCCTGCATCGAATAAGGAATGCCGCCGCTGCCAAAACCCGATTGCTTACGACCCGAAAAAGGCATCCAGTCAACCCTAAAAGCAGTATGATCATTGACTAAGACGGTTTTAGCTTCCAGACGCTTTACACAATCCAGTGCTAAATTAATATTCTGGGTAAAGACCGCCGATTGAAAAGAAAAAGGCAAGGCATTGGCATCCCTGATCGCTTGGTCTAAATCTTTATAAGGGTTAATGCACACCACCGGCCCGAAAATCTCTTTTTGACAGACTTTAGCCTTTAATGAAGGATGATACAAAATGGTTGGCGCGTAACAGGTCTCTGATAAAGCGCGCCCACCACAGAGCAATTCCCCTTCCCCCGCTAAAGCCTCATCCACCCAAAGGCCCACCCGCTTGACTTCCTCCGGTTTAATCAAAGGACCGACTTCTGTTTTTACATCCAGAGGATCCCCTACGATCAAACGCTTTACCTGTTCTTTTAATCTTTGAGCAAATTTTTCAGCGATACTCTCTTGGACAAAAATACGCTGCACCGAGATGCAAACTTGTCCCGCATGATAAAAACCTCCTTTGGTTAATAAAGGAATGGCTGCATCTAAATCAGCATCTTCGGCTAAAATTACGGGTGCTGCGCCACCATGTTCCAAAGTACAGCCGCTACCCGGCGCCAATAAAGATCGTAAATGCCAACCCATCTCTGCCGATCCAATAAAAGAAAGAAACGCAATTCTAGAATCAGCCACTAATTTTTCAGTGATACTGTTTTCACATAAAATCATTTGTGCCCAAGCTTCGGGCAAACCCGCTTCATATAAAAGTTCAATCAGAGCCTTACAAGACAAGGGCGTGCTACTGGCCGGTTTAACGATCACCGGACAACCCACTGCAATCGCGGGGATCACTTGATGAACAATCAAATTAATCGGATGGTTAAAAGCGCTCACCGCTAAAACCACACCCACAGGTTCACGGAAAGTATACGCCATACGATGGGCACCGGCTTCTGTCAATCCCATGGGGATCTCTGTTCCTTTCATTTGCCCTATATGTTCTAGGGCTATTTTAATCCCTTGAGCCGCACGATCGGCTTCCACTAAAGAGTCTGTGAGGGGTTTACCCCCTTCTTCTGCTGCGCGTTTGGCAAAGATTTCTCGGCGCTCTTTTAAGAGTTGATACGCGCGCTCTAGAATTTCTATACGCTTTGGGATCGGCAATTGCTGTTTACGATCGTTAAAGAGATCTTTAGCACGATTGACAATGGTTTCAACTTGACTGGCATTCAAATAGTTCAACTCAGCGATTAATCGTTGATCATAAGGTGCACGAACTTCTAAGATTGACATGATAAATTCCTAAATTACAACAAGCAAGTTTTAGCCGCCAATTCCTCAGTCAACACTTTAATGTTCTCTGAATAATCAATCGGCAATTCGATCAAATGCACGCCAGGACTGTCCAAGCATTTTTTGAGAAGTCCTGCAAAACTTTCCGTATTCTCTACTCGATGTCCCTGTGCGCCATAGGCTTTCGCATACAGCACAAAATCAGGGTTTTGATAGTCTAAACCATAATCGGCCAAACCCATGGATTCTTGTTTCCATTTGATCATGCCATAAGCTTTATCGCAAATAATAATGATCACTAAGTCTAATCCTAAACGCACGGCTGTTTCCAATTCCTGAGAGTTCATCATAAAGCCACCATCACCACAGATCGCCAGTACTTTGCGATCGGGATAGACAATTTTAGCGGCTATAGCCGAGGGCAATCCTGCCCCCATGCTAGCCAAGGCATTATCCAATAACAGTGTTTTAGAATTAAAGGCCATAAAATTACGCGCAAACCAAATCTTATACATGCCATTGTCTAAGGCCGCAATACCGTCTTTGGGTAAACGTTTACGAACATCACTGACCAAGCGTTGTGGGATCATCGGGAAACGAGGATCATTGGCTTTTTCTTGAATTTGCTGATCCACTTCTTGTTTAATGGTTTTAAAATAAGAAAAATCCCAATGCGCTTGTGGCTTAATTTTTTGAGTCATTTTATTTAAACTGGCACTGATGTTACCGACAACCTCTAAATCAGGAAAATACACTTCATCGATTGTAGCGGCTAAAAAATTAAGATGAATGACTTTACGATTTTCTCCAGGGTGCATGAAAAAAGGTGGCTTTTCAATCACATCATGCCCGATGTTGAGAATTAAATCGGAACGATTGATAGCACAATGAATATAATCATGATCCGATAAAGCAGCTGTACCTAAAAATCGTTGATCATGTTCATCCAAAACACCCTTTCCCATTTGGGTATTAAAAAATGGGATATTGGTTTTATCCACCCATTGCCGTAACGCTGCGGAAATGGCTTTACGGTTTCCGCCCGCACCAATTAATATCAAAGGGCGTTTGGCCTGTTCCAGTAACCGCACTGCCGCTTCGATACTTTCAGCACTGCCTTCGGGTAAACTGACCTCGGTTACAGGAAATAGAGGGCTTTCACAGAGTTCTGCAGCAATGTCTTCCGGTAATTCCAAATGCACTGCCCCCGGGCGCTCGGCTAAACTTAAGCGAAAAGCTTCGCGGATCAATGAAGGGATCAAATTACCATTGAGCACTTGTCGGGTAAATTTGGTTAAAGGCTGCATCATTTCAACGACATTGATGATTTGAAAACGACCTTGCTTACTCTTTAGAATAGGTTTTTGGCCGGTGATCATCAACATCGGCATTCCGCCTAAATTGGCATACGCTGCCGCAGTCACTAAATTCGTAGCCCCTGGCCCTAAGGTGGCCAAGCATACCCCTGTTTTTCCCGTCAAACGGCCGTAGGTGGCCGCCATAAATCCCGCGGCCTGTTCATGGCGAGTTAGAATTAATTTAATTTTGGATTTACGAATCGCTTCGAGTAAAGCTAAATTCTCTTCCCCAGGAATACCGAAAATATATTCCACCCCTTCATTTTCAAGAGCGTTTACAAATTGCTCAGCAGCCTTCATTTAAATCTCCTATCTTTAAAACCTCCATAAACTGTAGCAAGCTTAGAGCCATTTGTACAATATACTGGAAAAAACAGGTGTTTTCTGGCATGATCTGAAACTCCCCAATCTTCTCTGGGAATGAAGAAAGGATCAGAGCCAGAACGAGCCAAAACCAGCTCACCCTCGGTCAAACACGCCGTGAATACAATCCCTGTAGATACAAGGCTCGGTTGCGGCATCCTTGCCGCAACCGGTTTGACCTGAGGATAAGCTGCTTTTGGCTCTGGAATAACTCCTGCTCCCTAAGGGTGATCCGCTCAAAGCTCCCCTCGCCCGGTACTCCGGGAGAGGGATTGGGGGAGAGGGCAAAAAAAGTAATTTTCAAATAAGAGGTTATTATAGTGCATAAAGTGGTCATTGGTCTGTCTGGCGGAGTAGATTCCTCTGTTTCCGCCTATTTACTCAAAGAACAAGGCTATGCCGTTGAAGCGGTCTTCATGAAAAATTGGGAAGAAGACGATGATGAAGAGTATTGCTCTGCCAGCCGCGATGTTGAAGATGCTAAGACTGTCTGCGATACTCTGCAGATCCCCTTACATACGGTTAATTTTGCCGCAGAATATTGGGATTCAGTGTTTAGCTTTTTTTTAGAAGAATACCGTGCGGGGCGAACGCCTAATCCCGATATTCTCTGCAATAAGGAAATTAAATTTAAACTCTTTATGGATTATTGTTTACAGCACCGCGGTGCTGAATATTTAGCCACCGGTCATTATGCGCAAATTGAGAAAAATGCCGACACTTATGATCTATTGAAAGGGCAAGATGAAAATAAAGATCAAACTTATTTCATTTACACTTTGGGACAGAAACAACTCAGCAAAACGCTATTTCCCATTGGACATTTAAATAAACCCGAGGTGCGCGCACTGGCTAAAAAAATGAATTTAATCACGCATGATAAAAAAGACAGCACTGGAATTTGTTTTATTGGCGAACGTAAATTTAAAGCATTTTTAAGCCGTTATTTACCCGCTCAACCGGGCGAGATTCAATCTCTGACAGGCAAGGTCTTAGGCCAGCACCAGGGCTTGATGTACTATACCATCGGTCAACGTCAGGGTTTGGGCATTGGTGGCCAAGCACAAAGCTTAGAAGCCCCTTGGTATGTCTTAAAAAAAGACTTAGATCGTAATGTTTTGATCATAGGACAGGGGCATGATCATCCAGAGCTGTATCATAAGCAATTGCAATGCAAAGATTTGCATTGGTGTCGTGATGTCTCCCCTAGCCTGCCCTTATCCTGTAAAGCCAAAATACGCTATCGACACAAAGAAGAAAGCTGTATACTCCAAGCCACAGAAGACGCTGAAATTTTTTCAGTTTCTTTTCAGAAGGCACAATGGGCCGTGACTCCTGGACAAGCCATCGTTTTCTATCAAGATAGGCATTGCCTAGGCGGAGGAACTATTTTATGACATTAAGCCCTTTAGAAGAACGCATCTTGGCCTTAGCCGGCGTCTTACAAGCCTCGCTCTTAATTTATGAATGGGTGATTGAAGACAAATCGGATGAATTGGCCTTTAACACCTGCATTTCCAGTTTATACCAACAAAATCCAGCACAGTTTATTGAGATCTATGGTGACGTTAAAAATTTACGACGAGGTTTAATCCTTTTAAGCAAAATTTTTGATGCGCCTAAAGCTTCCGTTTATCGCGAAGTCACCCGCTATGCCATTGGGGCTTTGCATCTGGCTAAGCAATTGCAAAAAAATTCTAAATTAAGTGATAGCTTAAGTCAGCGAATTCGCTTTGCCGGATCACAGGCGGAATATTTTAACGCCACACACAGCAATGTCATTGCAAGCCTTGCACAAGCTTATACAGAAACTCTGGGCACACTCAATTTTCGCATTCACATCGTCGGCCGACCAGAACTGATGAAACGCAGTGATGCGATGAGCAAATCACGGGCCTTACTCTTGGCCGCAGTACGCTCCGCGATTCTCTGGTATCAGCTGGGAGGCCGTCATTGGCAATTGTTATTTAAACGCAAGCAAATGCAAGAGGGCGCCCGTGCTTTACTGGCTAGAATACCTGAATGAATTAAAATCTCTGAGACCGTGACAAGCTCCCCAAAAAGGTATATGATAGCCTCATCTGTATTCATTATTTAGGAAGATTTATCTTGGCTGAAGTTATTGTTGTAACCTCCGGTAAAGGTGGTGTTGGAAAAACGACCAGTAGTGCTGCTTTAGGTACAGGACTGGCTCTCAAGGGGTATCGTACCGTCGTCGTAGATTTCGATGTGGGGTTACGTAACTTGGATTTAATCATGGGCTGCGAACGACGCGTTGTTTATGATTTGGTCAATGTGGTTAAGGAAGAAGCACTTTTACATCAAGCTTTGATCAAAGACAAGCGTTTGGAAAACCTTTTTGTCCTCCCCGCTTCGCAAACCCGCGATAAAGACGCTTTGGATTTAGCCGGCGTTGAAAAAGTCATTGAAGAACTCAAAACCAGCTTTGATTATATCATTTGCGATTCCCCTGCAGGCATCGAAAAAGGCGCGATGATGGCGCTTTATTTTGCAGACCGAGCGATTGTAGTCACAAATCCAGAAGTTTCCTCGGTTCGCGATTCTGATCGCATTTTAGGGATCTTAGCCAGTAAATCAAAACGAGCTGAAGAAAAACGCGAACCTATTCGTGAACATCTTCTGGTCACTCGCTACTCAGCCACTCGGGTTGAGCGTGGCGATATGCTGTCTTTAGAGGATATTGAAGACCTCTTGGCCATTCCCTTATTAGGGGTTATTCCTGAATCTCAGGCCGTGTTACGGGCTTCTAACTCAGGGATCCCAGTCACCTTTGATCAAGAAAGCGATGCGGGTCAAGCTTATTTAGACGCGATTGACCGCTTTTTAGGTCATAAGGTTCCTATGCGCTTTATTACCACTAAGAAGAAAGGCTTGTTGCAAAGACTGTTCAAATCTAAGGCAGAGGAGACAAGCTGATGAGTTTAATCGACCTATTGTTTCGAAAAAATAAACCGAGTTCTGCGAGCACAGCTAAAGAACGTTTGCAGATCATCATCTCGCATGAACGAACCCGTCAATCCCAACCCGATCTGATTAACCAAATGCAAGCCGAGATTTTATCCGTGATTGCGAAATATCTGGATATCCCCAGCGATAAAATCCAAGATCAAGTTAAAGTGGATGTGGAACGCCGCGGTGAACATTCTGTTTTAGAGCTAAATATCACTCTGCCGGATTCTTGCACTTAATTGCTAACCATTGCCTCGGATCACCTTCAAATATTAAAGTAGAGAGTAACTACTCCCTCCCTGGGCGGGTACGACAAAGCACAGATTGGGATGCAGGTTACACGCAAAATTGAGCGAAAAAAGCCGAGTTAACAGGGGCGTTAATGAGTGTATCTTTATGAATGGATTTGGCGTGTAAGATGCACCAAATATGGGCTTTTCTGGAAAAAAGGCATGCGTAGTTACAGTAGAGACACGATAAATCGCGTCTCTACAAAACAAAATTTATGTATCTCTTTCAGATCTCAGGGTAATTGAAAGCCCCCCTCGCACGGTTTCAGGGAAAGGGTTACGAAATTTTTTATGCATTTTAGCCCCTAGCTTTTTCAGTAATCACTGGCCTCAAACAACACCCAGAGGTGGCTGTTCTGGCAAAGCTCTACCTCTCGCTTCAGCAGCACAAGCATGATGAGGATGAAAAAAATCAGACTGATTTTGCCCTAAGTGTACCGATCCATCTCTACCCTCTACAGCTAATTTATCTTCTACTGCAGCATACCATTCAGAAAAAGTCTCGACATCTTGTTTGAGTAAAGGGGCGAGCTCCTTTTTAGATTTTCCTCTGACCATTTCTTCTAATCTATTTTTAGAATCTTCAGCAGATAAGCGCGTCTCCTGAGCATTGGTTAAAATAGGTAAAGCACCTTGACGTAAGATAGCTGCAGAATAACGTAAAAATAGATCATTGGCTCTGGGTGAACGATGATCTAGAGAAATCACGATCTCTTTCTTCTCACTGATTCTAAGCATCATCATTACGGCGATATCAATATCATCAGCCTCATGACGATAAACGGTCACTTTAATATTTTCTTGTTTCACTGGCCTGTTTTCAACTGGAGGTGAAATTTTTTGCTTGATCTCAAACACGGGTTTATGGTGGTGAGTGATTTTAATTTTATGTTCTTTTGCAATAGAAACATTTTCTGCGGACCAGCCTTCAAATTTGCTTTTGGCAAGTGATTCCGAAGATATTTCGCCAGCAGCTTTAGTCACTTGCTTAATGATTTCAAAAACCAGCGCCTCAATTTTTAAAAATGATTTTTTTGTCGGCGTTTCTAAATCAACAGAACTTTGACCTCTAGATGAGGTTGCATTTTTTTGATTGTATTTATCCATAATCAAAAGAATCAATTTATCAGTTAAAAATTTATCTTGAAAAGCTTGCAAGAGATAAAATTTTTCAAGATCCATTCCCTCCCAATGGCTAATAAGATCGGCTAAAATTTGAGTCTCTTCCGGAGATAATGCGCGTTTATTTTCACTCAAGTACAGCTGTATTGTTTTGACCATAATAAAATAGGACCGGTACTTCTCATTCTCTTTGAAGAAACATTCAAAGCCGGGATGTGTGAAAATGGCTTTTATCAAAGGACTGGCTCTGTACTGTTTATGGGATGGACTCATTAAGGTATCCAGAATTGCTTCAACCGTCTCTACCTTTGGATGTTTAAGAATAAAATTATTTAAAAATTTTAGAATATTTTTCTCTTCAATCTGATCATATCCATGGAAAAATTCTTGAGCCGTCACTGCGGTGTATACCTGATTGCCCGGTCTTTTAGTATCTGCCAGGGATAGAATAACCGCCTCCATAATCCCATGCAAAGATTTTTGGATGGCATCCCTTGATTTTGATCTAAACCCAAACTTTGCATCCAGAAGCCCATTGCTATAGGCCGAATGTCCTGATTGTGCATAAACGAATGCCAACTCTTCACGAGTCTTATCTGAATGTATTTTCACATCATCATAAAGCGCTTGTTGCACGATAGCAGAAGCTAAAGCTTGAGTTCTATTTTGACCGCTGGCACAGCCAAAAAACCATTTGACTGTCTTGTCCTCTGTGGAAATTTTATTATATTCATGTAAAAGTTTAGCAAAGCACGTTAAAAAATCATAAGCGGCCACTTCCGCATCCTTATCCATTAATCCTTTAAGCGTTTTAAAATGCTCTTTTCTTTTTAATGCTTGAAATTCAGCCTTGACTTCTCTCAATAATTTCTGAAACTCATCCGATACTTCTAAAGTATTTTGATCAATATGATGGAAAATCGCATCAAAGCCTTGTAATGAAAAGGGTTCAAAGCGTCTGGCGATATTAAGACAAATATTGCTGTGTTCGGCAAAGGGAAGCGCCTGGCTGGCTTTAGACGAAACGTCGGCAATCGTGCGATCAATGAACTCACCCTTTTGGCTAGCTTGTCCCCGAATATTCCTTACCCCATTGCTCAAATCTTCTTTTAACTTAAGAGGAATATCACCAAAACGGCTGACTAAGGTGGTGTAAAACACTTTACTCTGAGCATTTTCTCCTTGCATGGCTTTATAGTGCATTTTCGTCAAACGAATATTTTCCGCTTCATCCATATTTTCATTGCCCATTGCTGCGGTGCCACAATGGTAAAAATGGACCAATTCTTCTTCAGCATTCCCCTTAGCATCTAAACGCCAGACTGAAGTTTTATATGCATTTTTTAATCCTGGAATAAGGCCTCGTAAACCAGGGGAAAGTTGGCAGTCTATTCCCTGCTCTATTTTTTGAGCGTAATAATCGCAAAGTTTTTTCTGATTATCTGAAAGTGCCTGATACCAAATAGAAAACTTTCTATTTGCAAATTCTTCTTTAAGCTCATCGTTTATGCTTGAATAGGGTTCTTCAATAATGCTATAAGCAACATTCTTATACTCAATTTTAGTTTCCACGGCATAAGGGGCAATATCAAAAGCACCCCAGGCATTGGCATAATGAAAATCTTTTTCAGAAATAGTGCCTAAAAGATTTTTAAACGTTTTAAAAATATCTGTCGTTAACTTAACAAAATTCTCATGGCCTATTTTTTCTGCTGTCCAGAGGTCTGGCTTTTTAAGCTTAGCCAAGCATTCGTTAAGTTTTGCTATCGCTGGAATGGTCGTATGTTCCTCAGAAGTAGAATGGACTTCCAATAAAGTGACCGCCGTGAGGAGAAAAGACAAGGTCCGTAGCTGATACGCGGTTGACCAATTGAGGGGTTTGCTTTGTGCTCTGGCGTCGCGAATTAAGTGCCCAGGAATATCGTCCATTAAGGCAATACCGCCTGTCTGATGCAAAACGCGATTCGCTTCATTAATGGCCGCTAAGATTTTTTGGCGGAAATTCAGTAGCGGATCATTATTCTCAAGATCATTGTCATCTAGGAAGCCCTGCATGATATACCTCTGCTATTCTCAATTATTCAAACTTGGAACTCCTTATCCTATATAAAATCCTTATCAACCGTTTGATTATACCCCCATTTGAGAGGCCAATCAATAGTTTTCAGCGAAATTCTTTAGAATAAAATTGATTTATAATGATTTTTTTACTGCATTTATTCAAAAATTATCTAACAGAGATATGAAAACCTTTAATATTGCCTTTTTATTCTTGAAAATTCGCTGTCTACCGCTGATATCTCAAGGATAATTTGACAAACTTTGGAAACTTTATGGCTACGAGGAGGTTTCCCCCGTTCCTATTTAATTTAGACTATTGAAGACAGTTATGAATGGCGGGAAGCCTATATTTCCACTTGTTTGGAACAGGATCTGCCCTTTCAAATCTCAGAAGATATTTGTGCTGCTTTCATAATTAATAATGCAGCTAATTTCAATGTGCACAAACTAATTGACTCAGAGAACTGACTGCTTTTTCAAACACTCGCGGACCAGAATGAAAAGCAAATCGATTTTTAGAAGCTTTTTTATCGGTAGAGGCTTCACCGACCTGATATCGAGTATCCGTTAATACATGTCTTAAAGTGTTTAGCTGGGTGCTGTGTGCTGTGCGAGGCATTTCTTGTTCCTGATTGAGGGTATTTGCATTTATACCCTTATTGCCCGCGATCACTTGCAATTGTGTTATTAATATTTCAGCGGCGATTTCTAAGTCTGTTCTTTTTTCCGGTTCTCGATCACACATCGCTTCTAACAAATCTTGAATAGCCCTAGAGACTGAGTTTGGAACGCTATAAAAACCAGGCGCAGTAAAATGTTGAATAATCTTATCTTTTATCTCAGTAGAGTTGATTATATCTCCATTCTCATTTCTTTTAGAACGCAGCCCTGAAAAAATGAGGGTTAATACATCGAATGCCAATGAATAAATATCAGATTTGATGTTGCCGAAGTTGGGTTCGTTCAAATCTTCTGGTGCTTTTGTTTCTTCAGAAGTGTGAGAAGAGTCAATATCCAACACTGTGAGTTGTAAGGTTTGTAAATCTACTATAATATTTTCCGCTTTGATATCACGTTGAATAATAGGCCCCTTTTCATTGTGATGTAATTTTTTATCGAAATATTCTATAACGTTCAGAGCAAGACGTATTCTGTGTTCTTGTGTTAAAAAACGCAAGTCTGCTTTAGCCAGCGCTATTCCCGGCGCTTTAGGCATGACCAACACTCTTTCACAGATGATGAGTTCTTCATTGATATTGCTTTTTGCAATAAGACCCGTTCGACTGTACATTTCTGTAAGCCGATTATTCCGGGCTTCTGTTTTCACCGATCCATCGCGATGGATTTTATTGGGCTTGGCAGACTGCCATTGCAGTGGGTTTTGTGGCAATGCTTTTGGATTGGAAAGTTTTCTCTCACTCTCTTTGATTATTTTAACGACCAGTGGGCTATCATAATCAATTGCTCCCGTTTTAGAAATAATGGGGTAAGCATCAAAGACACAGCTCACACTGCTACTGCAAAATTCTGAATTAAGGGTTTTGTCTATAGCCAGAATCAAATCATCCCTGGCTGTACCCATTGATTCATCGCTGTCGTCAAAACGAACGTGGACTATTTGCATGTTTTCTGGCTTGTTTTTAGCAGCCCGCTGAAGCAATGCGGAGTCTAGAATAAAGTCTTGGATTTGAGAAGGTCTGGTAGACATGACGCATAATCTCACTATAGTAAATTTGTCGTACCCTCCCTTAGGGGGGAGTTACCATTTAAGTTGCTTTTCTTGCAAAATGGGTGCCTTTATTTAAGGGGCTATTATAAACAAAAAACTGCGAAAATACAATAAGGCGGAATTTTAATCGATTTTTGAGCGAAAAATACCTGAATCTAGATTTTTTAAATCTTTTATGATAGAATTAAATGTAAAATTATACCACAATTTTTATTCTAATAGTCATTTAGGAGAAGGTAAAAATGGCAGCAGGTTTAAGCGATCTTATTAAGTCATTGAATTTAAATAAATTAGAAGAAGCTCTAGATCATTATGCCGAGCATGAAGAAAAATCAGCTTTTTTACAAGAGTTTGAGACTGCTTGCCTGGCTACAGCGCCGGAAGATGCTGTAAAAATGGGTGAGGAAGATGAGGAAAAACTAGCCCTATTACAGACTTTCTATATGCATCGTACATATTGTAGTTATGACCCCAATAATGAGGCCATACGAGAGAAATTAGCTAGTCTAATGTCTGTACAGGCAGCCATAGGCGCTAACAATGATTCAAAGACAATAGCGGATAACGTGCCTCTAGCCAGCGCTTCGCAGTCTACTTGGAATCTGGGTGTTACCACTGCCCAAACTTTGCGTGAGATCATCATCAGTTCAATGACTACACATGCTAAACAAGGTAAAATAAATAAAGAAAAGTTAGCGAAATTGCTCCCCAGAATTTTAACTCCCAATCAAACGTATTCAGATGATATAAACGTCTTAAAAAAAGATTATGCGGGTAGAATTCCTCAAGCTATTTTACAGGTGTTAAATTCATTGCATGATGAAGTTGTCAGCCTAGCCAGCAATGCTGAAATGAAGACCCCAGAACAAATAAAACAAATTATTGCTGTGTATGAAGGTTATGTGGAAACGATCAGATCAAAAACAAACGACCTGTTGAATGCTGTTACCCAAGGTGATTTTTTTAATGTTCTTCATAAAATAATTGGATTGACCGATAAAGAAAAAGAAGAATTAACAGATGATAAGATTAGAGAATTATTGGTCAACAGTTATAGGCTCATGTGTTTTCAATATATATGTCCTATAATACAAGACACGCTGAAAAAGCAAGGCCATGAAGATAAAGAAGTTATCAGTTCGTGTATTCCACGTATTTTATTGAGCGACAATTATCTTTGCCGGTCGGCGACAATTAAGATTGCCGGTTAGGGGGGATTGCTTTAACCTATCTTGTACTATTTACAAGCAAAAGGAAAAGCAATGCC